>NC_002937.3:2921611-3246234 GCF_000195755.1 Nitratidesulfovibrio vulgaris str. Hildenborough
CACGCGACCGGTCACGCCCGTCACCTGCTTGCGGTAGCCCCGGCTGGTGCGGTCGAACATGCGGTTGAACCAGCCGAAGAAGCCACCCTGCGCCTGATGCTCGTGTTTGTGCAGGGGCTTCAGGAAGGTGGCGCACAGGGCCGGGGTGAGCACCAGCGCGACCACCACGGACAGGGTCATGGCAGAGACGATGGTGAGTGAGAACTGACGGTAGATGACACCCGACGAACCCTTGATGAACGCCATGGGGATGAACACCGCCGAAAGCACCAGCGCGATGCCCACCAGTGCCCCGGTGATTTCGCCCATGGACTTGCGGGTGGCCTCGCGAGGGGGCAGCCCCTCCTCGGTCATGATGCGTTCGACGTTCTCGACCACGACGATGGCGTCGTCCACCAGCAGGCCGATGGCGAGCACCACGCCGAACATGGTCAGCATGTTGATGGAGAAGCCGAAGGCAGCAAGCGCCCCGAAGGTGCCGAGAAGCACGACCGGAACGGCGATGGTGGGGATGATGGTGGCACGGATGTTCTGGAGGAACAGGTACATGACGAGGAACACCAGCACGATGGCCTCGGCCAGCGTCTTGACCACCTCTTCGATGCTCACGCGCACGAAGGGGGTGGTGTCGTAAGGGAAGACGCAGCGGATGCCTTCCGGCAGGTTCTTGGCCAGACCTTCCATGGTGGTACGCACACGCTTGACCGTGTCCAGCGCGTTGGCCCCGGTCGCCAGCTTGATGGCGATACCGGTGGAGGGCTTGCCGTTGAAGTGCGAGACGGCGTCGTAGTTCTCGCTGCCAAGTTCTACCCGTGCGACATCGGCAAGGCGCACCGTCGAGCCATCCTGTTCCACGCGCAGCACGATGCGCTCGAACTGCTCGCGCGTCTGCAACAGCGACTGCGAGAGGATGGTGAAGCTCATCCCCTGTCCGGGCACGGCAGGCGTACCGCCTATCTGCCCCACCGATATCTGGGTGTTCTGGGCGGTGATGGCGCTACGCACATCCGCGGGGGTCATCCTGTAGTTCATGAGCTTGTGCGGGTCTAGCCACACGCGCATGGCGTACTGTGCGCCGAAGAGCTGCGTCTCGCCCACGCCGTCCACACGGCTGATGGGGTCGAGCAGGTAGGTGGCGGCATAGTCGCTGAGGTCGCGCCCCGTCAGGGACGGGTCGTCCGACGCCAGCGCGATGATCATCAGAAAGCTCGACGTGCTCTTGTTCACCGTGATGCCCTGCCGCTGCACGGCCTCGGGCAGCATGGGCGTGGCCAGCGCAAGCTTGTTCTGCACCTGCACCTGCGCGATGTCGGGGTCGGTGCTGGCGTCGAAGGTCAGGGTGATGGAGACCTGCCCTGTGGCGTCACTGGTGGACGACATGTAGCGCAGGCTGTCGATGCCCTTCATCTTCTGTTCGATGACCTGCGTGACCGTGTCTTCGACGGTCTTGGCCGAGGCACCGGGATACGAGGCACTGATGTTGACCGATGTGGGCGCTATTTTGGGATACTGCGAGACGGGCAGGCTCAGAATCGACAGGGCCCCCGCCAGCATGATGATGATGGCGATGACCCACGCGAAGACGGGCCTGTCTATGAAGAATCTTGCCATGACGGACGCTCCCGCCTACTGCTTGGCGGCTGGGGCCGCGCCTGTCGTTGCGTTCCCGGCGGAAGCCGCCCCTGCCGGGGCTGCCGGTGCGGGGGCAGGGGCCGTTGCGGAGGCCGCTGCTGATGCCGGTGGTGAACCGGCGTCCACGACACGCACCTTCGCACCGGGGCGAATCTTCTGAAGTCCTTCCACGATGACACGGTCGCCTTCTGCAAGCCCGTCGCCCACCAGCCAGTCCGAACCCACGACACGCTCGACACGGATGGAACGACGTTCGACCGTATTCCCGGCCGAGACGAGCATCACCACCGGATTCCCCTTGGAATCACGGGTGACGGCGGCCTGCGGCACGAGGATGGCGTGCTCGTTCACGCCCTCTTCGAGCACCGCACGCACATACAGCCCCGGCAGCAGGTCGCGCCGGGGGTTGGGGAACAGGGCCCGCAGGGTCACCACACTGGTGCCGGGGTCTACGGTGATGTCCGAAAACTGCAACGCCCCTTCCTGCGCGTAGGTGGTGCCATCCTCGAACAGCAGCTTCACCTTCGCGCCGTCAGCCCCTGCCTTGCGCAACTTGCCGTCGGCAAGTGCACGCCGCAGCCGCAACAGGTCGCCCGTGGACTGGGTGACGTCCACATAGACCGGGTCGGTCTGCTGTACCGTGGCAAGCGGCGTTGCCTGATTGGCGGTGACAAGGGCACCGGGCGTCACCGACGACCTGCCGATGCGACCGGAGACTGGGGCGGTCACGCGGGTGTACTCGAGGTCGATGCGGGCCTTCTGCACTGCGGCCCTAGCAGCTGCCACTTCAGCCTTGGCCTGCCCGTAGGCGGCCTGCGCATCGTCGTTGTCCTGCTTGCTCACGCCGTTCACCTTCACGAGGTCGGCATAGCGTCCGGCCTTGAGACGCGCCGGTTCGAGGGCCGCCTCCGCACGGGCGAGCGATGCCAGCGCGCTGTCATGCGCGGCGCGGTATACGGCGGGGTCGATCTGATACAGGACATCGCCCGCCTTCACGTCAGCCCCTTCGCGGAAAAGGCGTTTCTGGATGATGCCACCCACCTGCGGTCGCACCTCGGAGACGAGCAGGGCCGAAATGCGCCCCGGAAGCTCTGTGGTGAGCGTCACGGGACGGGGCCGCACGACCACCGTGGCGACCTCGGGTTCCGGCGCGGGGCCAGTGGCACGTTGCTCCTGATTGCATCCGGCGAGCACCGCCACCAGCATGACGAGCACGATCAAGAGAGTGTTTCTCGATTTGTCACGCATCTGTTCTGAACCTTTCATGGATTGATTTGTTGCGCCGTCTTCCGGTGGACACCTTCGTGCCACCTCGCATCGACCTACGGATTGCAAGGCATCTGTCCGCCCACACCCGTGCTGAACCCGGCAGCGGCATGGTTCCAGTGGGCATGGCGGGCGTGAACAGTACATGTAGAGACATGCGGCACGGGAAAGTGTGGTGAACTCTCCTCTCCGCTTTCGGCACCACGCAAACATATGCTGCGCTTCCACCACTCCATGCGGTAGGCAGCACAACATCCTTGCGGACAAAAGCACACGATATCGAATAATTATAAAACAAGAACAAAGAATTCAGCTTGCACTGGCGTCCCTTCCCCTGTACTTTATTGACCGTACAGTACGGTTAAGACAAGGGCCTGTCAACGTCCTTCCAAGTCGGGTATGACGGTGACAGACACACCATACGCACAGGAGATGCCCATGGCGCTAGGCCGCCCCCCACGTGATAGAAGGTCGGAAATCATCGAGATAGCAGGCCCCCTGTTCCTAGAGCATGGCTATCAGGGCACGTCCATGTCCCGCATAGCCGCCGCCCTTGGCGGGTCGAAGGGCACTCTCTACGCCTACTTCGACAGCAAGGAAGCCCTCTTCGAAGCCTACATGGAAGACAGGGTCCGCCAGCGCGGGGCCGCCGTGTTCAACCTGCCGCCCCACCCCGCCGACCTGCACGACGTACTGCGCCTGCTGGGCAAGCGGTATCTCGGCCTCATCACCGACGAGGTATCGCTGGCACTGGTACGACTCCTCTACCACGAAGCCCCGCGCTTCCCGGAAATCGGGCGTATCTTCTACGAGACCTGCATCCTGCGCGGGCGACGCCACCTTGCCGAATACCTCAAGCGTGCGGATGAGCACGGCGCACTCCGCATCCCTGATGCCGAGGTCGCTGCCCAGCATTTTCTCGCCCTGTGCCAAGCCACCCTCTCCATGCCCGTGATGCTGTGCATCAAGGACGTCATCACGGAAGAAGAGACTGAACGGGCCGTGGAATCGGCGGTTTCGGTCTTTCTCGCCGCCTACGCCATCTAGGCCCCTCGCATGAGGCCTGACAGTCGCCTTACGCGCGGCGATGCAGCACAGCCCTGTCCATTGGCATCCCCGGCCTCTACATGACGGGGGACCTCAGGACGATAGCCCCTGCAACAGAAAGGGCCGCCCGAAGGCGGCCCTGTGACGCGATGACCTGTGTCAGGTTCAGACTTGATACGACGGCAGGCTACGCTTCGATGCCGAGCACCTTGCACGCGTTCGCGTACATGACCTTGTGCCGGGCCTCGTCGCTGAGCGGCATACGGGCGTAGACTTCAAGGGCGTCGGCCTGTTCGATGAACGGATGCGCGCTGGCGAACACCACCTTGTCCTGAATGATGCCGTTCATGGCCTGAATGTAGGCTTCTGCCATGGGTGCCTGTTCGTACTCCGAGCAGTCCATGTAGACGTTGGCGTTGCGCAGGCAGGCGAAGATGGCTTCGTTCACGAAGGGGTATCCGCCGTGGCTCATGACGATGCGCAACTCCGGGAAGTCGCGGGCGACGATGTCCACATGCCGCGGGTCGGTGTAGTCCATGACGGCCCCGGCCACCTGGGGCGGCGGCGCGGTGGTGATGAACACCGGCACATTGAGGTCGCAGCACGCGGCATAGATGGGGTAGTAGCGGGCATCGTCGGGGCGCAGGTGTGCAAGGTAGGGGTCGATGGAGGCACCGCGCATGCCGAGTTCGTTCACTGCATGACGCAGTTCACGCACGGCGGCCATGCCCTTGTGCGGGTCAAGCCCCCAGAATCCGATGAACCGCTCGGGATAGGCGCGGCAGAACGCCAGCACGCTGCCGTTGTTCGCCGGAGAACCGTACGTGGTCTCGCTGTCGCGCCCGGAGATGACAGAGAGGACGACCCCGCGCTTGTCGAGGTCTTCCACAATCTGTTCAAGGGGCTGGGGCTGACGCTTTTCGAACCCTATGGCCTTGCAGGCCGCCCTGAACATGTTGCTGTTGGCGATACCTGAAATGATTTCGGGCGTATTGGGGCGAAAACGAAAATCGATGACCTTCATGCTGGGCTCCTTGAGGGTTGATGCATAACACCCGCCTCAAGGCAAGAACCATGCCCAGACACGCCGACAGGGGGCAGCAACCCCTCGCCCGAAAGGGCTGCAGGGCTTTCCGGGTCGGCCCATGCCCTGCGTTTCAACCCGGAACGCCGCCCGTCCCTCAACATCTTCGCCCCGCCCTTGCACCAGAATCCCCCCTCGTGCTTTCGCGCACAAGCCACGCGAACGACCTCTCCCGGAATGGGGGCAGAGAAGCCGCATCCGTCCCTTTAGCGCCCGACGGAAGCCACCGCAAAAGCATGCCGCACGCCGCAGTCCGTGGAAAAGTGACCGCCAGCCCTGCCTTCCCGGCACTATGGCCTATCGAGGCCGGACAGAGACGCATGGCTCGCCTTTCGTTTCACGGGCGCATCATGCGTTTCGTTTTTGCATCACGCTTGTGAAAAAAAGTATCTACTTGTTTTATAATAACTATACAAAACAGCGTTCCAAAAATGAAACCATCCGGACTCATTCGCCACACATTCAGGCGGTGGCAGCAGCCGTCAATTCCCCTCCTTCGCGAAGCGTAGCAAGACGCAAAGGCACCTTGTGCACTTTGGCACGTTCCCTGCTCAAGCCGTATCGGCAACCTCACCAAGAACACGACATGAATCATTCGGGACAACATCCAAGACAAGGAAACGACATGAGAAACTTCTTCAAAGCCAACGCCATCGCTGCCATTGCCTGCATCGCGATGCTCGCGGCGGGCTCTTATGCCGAAGCCGCCAAGCGCATCACCATCCGCCTTGCCCACCCCATGGCACCGGGCAACAACGTGACCCTCGGGTACGAGAAGTTCAAGGAGATCGTGGAAGCGAAGAGCAACGGCAAGGTCCGCATCCAGCTTTTCGGCAACTGCATGCTTGGCAGCGACCGCGTGACCATGGAAGCGACCCAGCGCGGCACTCTTGAGATGGCTTCGAGCTCATCCCCGAACATGACCAACTTCTCGAAGGAGATGATGGTCTTCGACCTGCCCTACATCACCAGCCCCGAACATCAGGAAAAGCTCTACAAGGCCCTCGACGAAGGTGCCCTCGGCGAGCGCCTCGACGCGATTGCGGCGGGCATCGGCCTGAAGCCCATCATGTACAGCGAATACGGCTACCGCAACTTCGCCACCACCAAGAAGCCCATCAAGACCGCCGACGACCTCAAGAACCTCAAGGTGCGCACCACCGACTCCCCCATCGAAGTGGCTGTCGCCAGCGCCCTCGGCATGAACCCCACTCCCGTCAGCTGGGGCGAGACCTACACGGCACTGCAGCAGGGCACCGTCGACGGCGAAGGCAACACCTTCGGCCTGCTCAACGACGCCAAGCACACCGAAGTGCTGCGCCATGCCATGGATTCGGCGCACAACTACAGCATGCACCTGCTCATGATCAACAAGGCGTACTTCGACAAGCTGCCCGCCGACGTGCAGCAGATTCTGGTCGACTCCGGCAAGGAAGCCCTCGCCTACCAGCGCGCCATCTCCAACGACCTCGAGAAGAAGGCCGAGCAGGCGTTCGTCGAGCGCGGCATCGTCATCACCAAGCTTGCCCCCGAAGAGCGCGCCAAGATGCGTGAGCTGACCCGCCCGGTGTGGGACAAGTTCAGCAACGACATCCCCGCCGATCTCGTCAAGCTCGTGCAGGAAACCCAGCAATAGCATGCAGACCGGGCCGGCGGCACCGCCGCCGGCCACGGGTACGCAACGCGCGTTCCAGTCTCAGTCATCAAGAGGTCACCATGTCGAATCCCCAGAACATGTCCATCCTGGACGCCCAAGGCGAATGCGGCGGCGCACACATGGCCACCCGCCCCGGCATCCTCGGCTGGCTCGACGCAAACTTCGAGAAGCCCTTCCTTGCGGTGGGCATGCTCGCCATCATCTTCATCATCACCTTCCAGACCCTGTACCGCTACATCGGCGTACACATGCACGAAGGGGCGTCTGCCGCCATCTGGACCGAAGAGATGGCCCGCTTCATCTTCATCTGGATATCCTACCTCGCCCTGCCGGTTGCCATCCGCAACCGGTCGAGCATCCGGGTGGACATCATCTACGACCGCCTGCCCAAGCGTTTTCAGGAAATGTCGTGGGTCGTGGTCGACCTGTGCTTCCTCGTGCTGGCAGGCACCGTGCTGTGGCAGTCGCTCGACCTCATCAAGATGCAGATCGAGTTTCCGCAGACGACCCCTGCCCTCCAGATTTCCTACTACATCCCCTATCTGGTGCTGCCCGTGAGCTTCGGTCTCATGGCGCTCCGCCTCGTCGAAGACCTTTTCGCACAGGCCCGCGTCTGCGGCCTCAAGGACACCCTGCTCGCGCTGGCCGCCTGTGCGGCCCTCGCCGCCCCCGTAATGCTGGCCGAAGACCTCGAGCCTCTGCCCGTCCTCTTCGGTTACTTCGCCATCTTCCTCGCCGTGGGCGTGCCCATCGCCATCGGCCTCGGCCTTGCAGCACTGGCGACCATCATCGCCGCCGGGACCCTGCCCATCGAATACATCGCGCAGGTGGCCTTCACCTCCATCGACAGCTTCCCCATCATGGCCATCCCCTTCTTCATCGCTGCCGGGGTGTTCATGGGCGCGGGCGGTCTCTCGCGCAGGCTTCTCACTCTTGCCGACGAGATGCTGGGTTCGCTGCATGGCGGCATGGCCCTCGCCACCATCGGCACCTGCATGTTCTTCGCCGCCATCAGCGGGTCCGGCCCCGCCACCGTCGCTGCCATCGGGTCGCTCACCATCCCCGCCATGGTCGAGCGCGGCTACGACAAGTACTTCTCCGCCGCAGTGGTGGCAGCCGCCGGTGCCATCGGCGTCATGATTCCCCCCAGCAACCCCTTCGTGGTCTACGGCGTCTCGGCGCAGGTCTCCATCGGGAAGCTCTTTCTGGGCGGCATCGTGCCCGGAGTGCTCACCGGTCTGGCCCTCATGGTCTACAGCTACTGGTACTCCAAGAAGCGCGGCTGGAAGGGCGAAGTGCGCGTGCGCAACCTCAGGACCTTCACCAGGGCCCTGTGGGACGCCAAGTGGGCCCTCATGGTTCCGGTCATCGTCCTCGGCGGCATCTACGGCGGCATCATGACCCCCACCGAAGCCGCAGCGCTGGCCGCCTTCTACGGACTGTTCGTGGGCTGCTTCATCCACCGCGAACTCAACTGCGGCAGCCTCTACGACTGCATCGTCGAAGCAGCAGGCACCTCGGCCGTCGTCATCGTGCTCATGGCCATGGCCACCATCTTCGGCAACATCATGACCATCGAAGAGGTGCCCACCGCCATCGCCACCGCGATGCTCAACCTCACCGAGAACAAGATAGCCATCCTGATGCTCATCAACGTGCTGCTCATCGTCATCGGCACGTTCATGGAAGCACTGGCGGCCATCGTCATCCTCACCCCCATCCTGCTGCCCATCGTGCTGAAGGTGGGTGTCGACCCCGTGCACTTCGGCGTCATCATGGTGGTCAACCTCGCCATCGGCTTCGTGCCCCCGCCCGTGGGCGTGAACCTCTTCGTCGCCAGCGGCGTGGCCCACGCCAAGATAGAGCACCTCTCCAAGGTGGTCATGCCGCTCATCGCCATCATGATAGGCGTGCTGCTGCTCATCACCTACGTTCCGGCCCTCCCGATGTTCCTCGCGGAGTAGCGGGACAGACAAGACGTGAAACAGGCACCGGGTGCACAGGCATACCGCACCCGGTCGCCCCGGCATACCCAGTACATCCTCACAAGCCTCTCAAGGAGAAGACACATGCAATGCTGCAACCAGCTTTCGCCCCATGAACAGCGCCTTCAGGACAAGATCGAAGGCAAGGTCGACCGCTACCGTGCAACCCACGAGCGCGTGTTCACCATCCTTGAAAGCTTCGACAACACCCGCCCCCGCATCGACGTGGAGCGCGCCAAGTACTTCACCGAATCCATGAAGGCCACCGAAGGCCAGCCCCTGCCCCTGCGCTGGGCCAAGGCGCTGATGCACATCGCCGAGAACATGACCGTGTACATCGACGACCATCAGCTCATCTGCGGTCGCGCCGGGTATCAGGGCCGTTACGGCGTGCTGTACCCCGAACTCGACGGCGACTTCCTCGGCACGGCCATCGAAGACCTGCCCAACCGCGCCGAATCGCCCTTCGCCATCACCCCTGAAGACGCCCGCGTGGTCGTCGAGGAGATTGCCCCCTTCTGGAAGGGCAAGACCTACCATGAGGCGCTGAACCTCGCGCTGCCCGCAGACGTCCACAAGCTCACCTACGACGACCCGCAGGGCCTCATGTCCCGCTTCATCGTCAACGAGACCTCGTCGTTCCGCTCCTCCATCCAGTGGGTGCACGACTACGAGAAGGTGCTCAAGCGCGGCTTCCGCAGCATCAAGGAAGAAGCCCTCGAGAAGATCGCCGCTCTTGACCCCATGAGCCCGTGCGACAACGTGGAGAAGCGCCCCTTCCTCGAAGCCATCGTCATCGTGTGCGACGCCATCATCCTGTGGGCCAAGCGCCACGCCAAGCTCGCCGCAGAACTCGCCGCCAAGGAAACCGATCCCACCCGCAAGCGTGAGCTTGAGACCATGGCCGAAATCTGCGCCTGGGTTCCCGAGAACCCGGCCCGCACCTTCCACGAGGCCGTGCAGGCCCAGTGGTTCACCCAGGTGTTCTCGCGCATCGAACAGAAGACCGGCACCATCGTGTCCAACGGTCGCATGGACCAGTACTTCTGGCCCTTCTACGAAAAGGACCTCGCCGAAGGCCGCATCACCGAAGACAGCGCCCTCGAACTGCTCGAGTGCATGTGGGTGGGCATGGCCCAGTACGTCGACCTGTACATCTCCCCCACCGGCGGTGCCTTCAACGAAGGCTACGCCCACTGGGAGGCCGTCACCATCGGCGGGCAGACCCCCGAAGGACGCGACGCCACCAACGACCTGACCTACCTCTTCCTGAAGTCCAAGCGCGAATTCCCGCTGCACTACCCCGACCTTGCGGCACGCATCCACTCGCGCTCGCCCGAACGCTACCTGTGGGAAGTTGCCGAGACCATCAAGGACGGTTCCGGCTTCCCCAAGCTGATCAACGACGAAGAGGTCGTGCCCCTGTACGTCTCCAAGGGAGCGACCTTCGCCGAGGCCCTCGACTACGCCGTCTCCGGCTGCACCGAGGCACGTATGCCCAACCGCGACACCTACACCAGCGGCGGCGCGTACATCAACTTCGCGGCAGCGCTCGAGATGGTGCTCTACAACGGCAAGATGCTGAAGTACGGCGACACCGACCTCGGCGCCCACACCGGCGACCCGTGCGAATTCAAGACATGGGAAGAGTTCTGGAACGCCTACGTCACCCAGCACCACCTGTTCCTCAAGACCGCCTTCGTGCAGCAGCACATCATCAACAACCTGCGCGCACGCCACTTCGCCCAGCCCATGGGTTCGTCGCTGCACGACCTGTGCATGAAGCACTGCCTCGACCTGCACACCCCGCAGATTCCCGAGGGCATCAACCTCGGCTACTTCGAGTACATGGGCTTCGGCACGGTGGTCGACTCCCTGTCCGCCATCAAGAAGCTGGTGTTCGAAGACAAGAAGCTGACCATGGGTGAACTCATCGAAGCCCTGAAGTGCAACTTCGAAGGCAAGGAAGACATCCAGCAGCTGCTGAAGAGCGCGCCCTGCTACGGCAACAACGACGACTACGCCGACAGCATCGCCCGCGACATCGACGCCCTGTCCGTCAAGTACGGCAGACGCTACTCGCCCGAACTCGGCATGCACAACGACGTGCGCTACGTGCCGTTCACCTCGCACGTGCCCTTCGGCCGCGTCGTCTCCGCGACGCCCAACGGTCGCAAGGCATGGTCGGCCCTGTCGGACGGTTCGTCGGCCTCGCATGGTGCCGACGTGAACGGCCCCACCGCCATCCTCCAGTCCAACTTCAACTCCAAGAACTACGGCATGCGCGACCGCGCCGCCCGTATGCTGAACATCAAGTTCACGCCCAAGTGCGTGGAAGGCGAAGAAGGCTCGCAGAAGCTGGTGTCCTTCATCCGCACCTTCTGCGACCTCAAGCTGTGGCACGTGCAGTTCAACGTCATCAACAAGGAGACCCTGCTCGCCGCCCAGCGCGACCCCGAGAAGTACCGCAACCTCATCGTCCGCATCGCGGGCTACAGCGCCTACTTCGTGGACCTGTCGCCCGACCTGCAGAACGACCTCATCGCCCGCACCGGCCACGACGTGATGTAACGGCGCGGGGCCTCGCGCCCCGCCGCCTTCGCGATCCCATGCCGCCCGCCTCCCCACCGGGGGCGGGCGGCCCGGACGCGGTCATGCACGGAAGTCGACCGGCGCCGCCACCGACGCGGAACAGTCCACCATCCAGCACCATCAGGCCCCGGGGCACCGGGTACAACGGACATGACATGAGCTCCATCGCCGACAGAAAGACCACAGGGATCACGTTCAACATCCAGAAATACTCCGTCCATGATGGCCCCGGCATCCGCACGGTGGTGTTCCTCAAGGGATGTCCCCTGAAATGCCGCTGGTGCAGCAACCCCGAATCGCAGCGCAAGTCCGTTGAACTGGCCTACAACACGGGACGCTGTCTCACTCTCGCCAAGTGCGTCCGTTGCGTGGAAATCTGTACGGCCGGAGCCATCTCCCGCGCGGAGGACGACACCATCAGCATCGACCGCGCGCTGTGCAACGACTGTGAGCAGCTGTGCTCCGGCGCCTGCCCCTCCAACGCCCTCATCACCTACGGTGCCCACAAGACCGTGGACGAGGTGCTTCGCGCCGTCGAACAGGACAGCCTCTTCTACGCCCGTTCCGGTGGCGGCATGACCATCTCCGGCGGCGAACCCTTCGCCCAGCCCGCCTTCACGCTGGCACTGCTGCGCGAGGCACGCCGTCGCCGTGTGCATACCGCCGTCGAGACATGCGGCTACGCCTCGTGGGACGACATGGCAGCCGCGCTGCCCTTCCTCAACTACGTCCTCTACGACATCAAGAATCTCGACGACGCCCGGCACAAGGAAGCCACCGGCGTCTCCAACCAGCGCATCGTCGAGAACCTGCGCGCCCTGCGCGCCGAATTTCCGGGAATCCCCGTCCTCGTCCGCACACCGGTCATTCCCGGCTTCAACGACAACGAGGCCGACATCGCCGCCATTGCCGCGCTCACCCGCGAACTTGGTGTGTCATACCAGCTGTTGCCCTACCACCGTCTCGGTACCCAGAAGTACCATTTCCTCGACAGGGAGGCGCCCATGGGTGAGGTGACCCTCGATGCGGAGACCATGCGCAGGCTGGAGGCGGTCGTGGCGCAGACGGCGGACAGCTGAATCTGCCCACAGCCCGGCCAACCCTGAATATCGACATAAGGCACACCGATGACCCCTCTCTGGCCAGTCACAGGCGCCACCCGACGACCAACTGATCAAGCAGACAAGAAAACGTGCCGGAGAAGCTCTCCGGCACGTTTATCTTTTAAAATCAGAATATTAATACAAACGCAGCGCCACTTCAAATCCACATTGCGCCACATTCATTTACATTATATGTTACAACAAGCGTATATTAAAGAATCGCCTTCAACGTCCTGCGTGAAACGCGTCGCCCCCCTCTCTGCCGCACGTCGAGACCCCAGAACAACACGGTTGAAGAAGATGTTGTGCAGGCTCATCCTGCCGAACTGCATCAGTGCAGGCATCGGCAAGATGGACATGACACTTCGCATCACGCCATGACGTATCACATGACTGCACAGTATCAAGGCATCAGATGAAAAAGATCATTGAACATATTGAAAGTATTTTTGATATTCTTAGCGACGGCATCTATATCACCCAACGCGACGGCACGACCCTGCTGGTCAACCGCATGTACGAGCAGCTGACCGGCCTCTCTTTCAAGGACCTCAGGGGGCGCAACGTTCACGACCTCGTCGCCGACGGCATCTTCGACACCATCCTGAACCCCGAAGTGGTGCGGACCAAGCGTCCGGCCGTTTCCGTGCAGCACGTCCGGCAGAGCAAGAAGATCATCCTGCGTGGCTACCCGGTCTTCGACGAACATGGCGAAGTCTGCCTCGTGGTCACGTTCGCCCGTGACATCACCATGATCACGCAATTCCGAGAGCAGATTGCCCAGCAGAAGCAGCTCATCGAGACCTTCAACGACCGTATCGAATGCATGCTGCATGAGCAGGTGCGCAACAGCCAGCCCGTCTTCGAAAGCGAAGTCATGCAGCAGGTGCTCGACCTCTTGCAGCGGGTGGCTGCCACGGATGCCAACATCCTCATTCTGGGCGAGACGGGCGTGGGCAAGGACGTGTTCGCGAGGCTAGCCCACGAATACAGCCCGCGCAGCAGCAAGATGTTCCTCAAGGTGGACTGTGGCAGCATCGCCGAGAACCTCATCGAATCAGAGTTGTTCGGCTACGTTCCCGGTGCGTTCTCCGGAGCCAGTTCCAAAGGCAAGGCGGGCTATTTCGAAATCGCCGACGGCGGTACCGTCTTCCTCGATGAAATCGGTGAACTGCCGCTGCCCATGCAAGCCAAGCTGCTGCGTGTGCTACAGGACAGGGAGGTCATGCGCGTAGGCTCGTCACAGGCACGCAAGGTGGATGTGCGCATCATCGCCGCCACCAACCGCGACCTCGCCGAAGACGCCAAGGCGGGCAAATTCCGCAGCGACCTCTACTATCGCCTCAATGTCGCCGTACTGGACCTGCCGCCGCTACGTGAACGGCAACAGGACATCATCCCCCTCGTTGAGCGGTTTCTCGATCGCTTCAATGCCAAGTACCGCCGCAACATGACCCTGCCCAAGGGCACACGGCAGGCACTCCAGAACTACAAGTGGCCCGGTAACGTGCGCGAGATGCAGAACCTCATCCAGAGCCTCGTGGTGACGTGCGAGGGGCATTCCATCAAGCCGGAGCACCTCCCTCCGCACATACAGAAGGCCGCGCGCAATCGCACGGCATACACGCCTCCCGCGCCCGATGACGCCCGACCGCTGAAGGAGATCATGGCAGACATCGAGCGCGAAATCCTCGAAGAGGCCGTGCGTACGCACGGTTCGGTGTGCAAGGTGGCACGCATGTACAAGATCAGCCGCACCACACTCTTCCGCAAGCTGCGCGGCTCATCGCTCGCCGGGGTCTCGGGGGATGAGGAGCAGGAGAACACCGGACAGTAATGGACTGCGAAAACAGCAGGAGTACTGTCTCCCCCCTCTCAGGAGCACGACTTCACCCCTTCTCCTGTTTCACAAGCGCTGTGGAACACAAAGGCCACAGCCCATGCCGTGAAACGCAGCCCGGGTAAGCCTCCACCCAACGATTCCTGAAGGGTGCAGCCACACGAGCACGGACGCGCGACGCCATACAGGCATTGCACTGCTGTCCCCTTCCACACACGTCGAGAATACCACGTTCTCGACTTGCGTGACGCATTGTCTCATGATGCGCCATCGCAGCGGTGCCTGACACCTACGCAAGCCCATTGCCAACTGATAACATCCCCAGAACAAGAATCCCCCACGTCCGGATACGTGAGGGATTCTTGTTCTGGCGCGCCCGGGAGGATTCGAACCCCCGGCCAAGAGCTTAGAAGAAGTCTGCTCAAGAACTCTCCGGATTCCTATCTTTCTGAAAACAAGAGTGTTATGAGCGTGTTCAGTACAAAGCCGTTCGACTGGGAATCCTGCGAACCTCCGCGCAAATGGCAACCAAATGGTAACCGCATGAGTGACCGCAGCTGGCACACAATCCCCGGCAGGAAGGGGCTGCTCTACAGGGAGCATGCTACCCGCAAGTTCTCTCGCAGGGCCGACCGCTTCTGGGCAATCAGGCATATGGTTGACGGCAAGCGTATCGTCGAGATGCTTGGCTGGACATCTGAAGGCTGGACTGCCGACATGGCCGCCACCCTGCTTGCCGAACTTGAGCGCAACGTCAAGCAGGGCCTGCGCCCCCAGACCCTGAAGGAGAAGCGCCAGATGGCAGCCGAGGCTCAGGCTGCGGCTGCTCAACAGGCACAGCTTGATGCCTTGAAGGACATCACCTTCGGCGAACTGGCCGAGCGATACGCAGCGTGGGCCAAGTCTACCCGCATCAGCGGGCACAAGATGCAGCGACTGCTTGAGCTGCACGTCCTGCCACGCCTGCACTCCATGCCTGCGGCCTCGATCACGCCGCAGCACCTCAACGAGCTTCGCTCTGAACTGGAGCAGACCACCCCGTTGCGTGGTCGCGGCAAGGCCGAGGGCCGCGGACTCAGCGCCCAGACCGTACTGCACTGCCTGAAGGCTGTGCGCGAAGTGTACAACTACGCCCGCGAGACGCCCCACCCCGACTTCCCCGAGCGCATGCTCTACTCCGGCAAGAACCCTGCCGTGCTGAGCCGGCGCGGGCATGGCGTGCGTCTGCCCCGCAGTGACGCCCGACGCCTCCGCATCCTCAATGATGCCGAGATAAGCGCCCTGCTCTCCTACCGTGGCCAGAACGTCGTCGAGACCTCCGAACTGCACGACATGATCCTGATATCGCTCGACACCGGCATGCGCGCCGGTGAACTGGTGCGGCTGCGGACGGAGGACATCGACGTCGACCATGGCACCATCCGCATATACAGCGGCTCGGACGCGGGCATCACCAAGGGTGGACGTACCCGCATCGTGCATGCAGGCCACCTCTTCGCGGAGAGCATCACCATGCTGCGCCGGCGCGTGGGCTCCCCCGGGCTGCTCTTTCCGGGACGAGGCGGCGCGGTACGCAACACGACGGCCGTGAGCCGTGCGATGGCGCACATCTGCGCCACGCTTGGCCTCAATGCCGACGTGACGGACGACCGCAACCGCATCGTATGGCACACCCTGCGGCACACCTACGCCACGCGCATGCTGGAGGCCGGAATCGACATCTACACCCTCAAAGAGCTTCTGGGACACTCCAGCGTGGCCGTCACCGAACGCTACCTGCATCTGTGCGACCGGGCCAAACGCAATGCAGCGCTGGCCCGGCTCACACGAGGCGAGTGATCTACAACTCGGGGACGACAATGTGCCGCACTCCCTTGCTTTCGAGGTAGGAGACGAAGGCTTCGCGCGGGTAGTAGATCTGCTCGCCGATGACCAGACGCTCTCGCGGCCCGCGCCCGAGTTTGTCGTCGTTCGCCAGCGTCTTGGGCGACAGCCCCCCGCCGGTGAACCACTTCGAGGCCTTGCGGGCTATCAGGGGCGGCAACTGGGGCACAAGGTTATCCAGCACAGTCTTATCGTTCATGGTCATTTCCTCCCGACGTTAAGGTTATCTCACAGGGCGGCCTGTAACTTCGCCAACAGCCCCGTCACAGGGCGCTCTCAGGTCGTCGCGGCATAGACCCCTGGCCACACTGCGCCTCTTCGCTCAACTCCCCGCGCAGCTTCCTCACGCAATGCGACTTGGCCTTCAGCCGTAGTGCATCGGCCTCAACCCGGGTGCGGGTGATGGTCAGCCCCCGGTCGAGATGGTCCAGAGCCTCTTCCCGGGTACGCCTCCAGCCGCCCGGCGCGGTCTGCGCCTGACTCTCTTCACGCGAGCCTGCCCGCACCAGAAAACGCTTGTCGTCGGCAAGCACGACCACGCCACTGGTGATCACAAGCCCCTCGCCCTGACGGGGAAAGAACGCCCTGAACAGGACCTCTCCCTGCCGATACGGATCATTCTGCGTCATGACTTCCTCCTGATTGACCATGCGATGACGAAGCATCCCGCCGCCAGCACCGCGCAGATGCCACACGGAACCACAAGCCAGGGGTCAGAAAGGTGCGGCATGGGGCACCTCCTCCACCGGGGCAGACAGCCCGAGCGCCGCCCGGTGCCTGTCGCGGACCCGCTTCAGGGCAAGCCGGGCCGGAAGCAACGCGGCCCTGTCCGCCTGCGTCACCCCGCGCGTCTCAAAGAGGTCATCGAGCGTACGCAACGCCAGATGGGCCTTTTCCGCGAGTACTGCCGATGGATGTATGGGCATGGCCTTGTCCTTGGCTGAGGTTCCGTCATCCTGAAGCCGGGCGGGAGCGCGATGACCGTCATCGCACCCGCGACCGGCCCCGGGATCACTGCCGCCGCACCGCCGGCTCTTTGCCGACTTCTGGCGTACCGATGCGGATGTACTGCCCGTGGAAGCACAGCCGCTTGCCCGCGGCGCGCTGCGTGACCCACGCGAGGTTGGCCTCTGCTGGCCCTGTCTCGCTGGCAAGGGCCACTGCCACCAGCATCAGTTCGACGGGGTTCGGCTCACGCACGGACATCGTCAGACTCCGCCTTCTTGATGAGCGTCATGATGGACTGGAGCGCCTCGTAGCCTTCGGCCCGGATGCGCTTGCTCTCTTCCGCCGTGATTCTGCCATCGGCGAGGCTGTCGCCCACGGCGGCCATCAGCTCGCCGAACTGGCGCACGGCTTCGATGGCGTCACGCTCTGTGGTGGAGTGCCCCCTGCCCGACCGTGGCAGCCTGATGCACACGCACCCCATGGCCCCGCACAGGAAGTCGAGCGCACGACGCGACCCGGTGGCTTGCATGAGCGGAATGAGCTGCAACAACCCGAACTTGTGGCCCGGTATGGAGCCGTTCAGCTCGTTCATCAGCGTTGAATAGCCCTTGCCCATGAGCGCGGCGATCTGCTCCGCCTTGTGCCCGGAGGGGGCGCGCTTCACGTCTTCCTGCAACACTTCGAGGATGGAATCATGGCCTGACATGAGAGAGATGCCCCGCTGTTCTCATTTACTGGTGTGAAGAGATGGGCCAGCAGTGAGCCTGAAGGTCCCTGTATATGAATATACTTGCGCAAGTTCGGGGTTCGCATGATATCTGGTATGGAACGTGAAATGACTACAGTCTGAAAGGAGAATGCGAATGCGCATTGCATGTGTGCTCAAAAAGCTACAAGACATCGCCGCTGAAGCTTGCAGAAGCGAAGCTAACGCCCTTGCCCTGTACGCCACTGTGGACAGTCTCCTTGCATGGCTCGAACACCAGCACAGAACACTTGGACTGCGCGGCACATTTGGCGAGCGATACGCGAGCATTCGCGTCAGCATGGAATACCTCGCTGGACTGCGCGGACCACTGAGCCGTAGCAGGGACGAAATCGCCACTACGATCCGGCAAGACGCACGAGTTCTAGAGATGACCACGCTATTCGGGCAGCGCCCCGACCTGATGGACGTGGACCTCATCGAGTAGCGCATGTGAAGCACCCCTTGTCTGCTCCGGCACGTATCTTCTCGGCACCGGAAAGAATGCACAGGGCAGTGCCCACGGCGATGGCCGCGTTGTCTTTCCATGCGTGGAGGTCTGCCTCTGGATTACGCAGCCGCCCACACAGCAGCGGCAGTGCCAGTTCCAGGATGTCCTCTGCGGGATAGGGTCCATCCGCTGCCAACTCCCCCACTTGGAACAGGTGGGCATACGCAAGCGAGGCCGCGAAATCGCCCAGACCAAGAGCAGGATGCGCGAGAAGGATGCTGGCCAAGGTCACGGCTTCTTGGGCTGAAGGAGTGTACGAGTGCATCAAAGCCCCCTGAGGCTAGACGTTGTGCTGCACATGGCGACGCTCGAGAACAACAGAACAGCGCCGCTGCTATTCCGGCTGCGATTGCTGCACGCGGGGCTTGGGCCCTGTCTTGAGGTCGCAAGGCGTAGGAAGAAGCTCGACAGGCACACCAAGGCCCAGCAACGCCGCATGACGCCGCGTTGGCATGGTCGACTGATGGCACAGCTTGGAAACGGCATTGGGGGTTACATCAAGCTCACGCGCCAGCGCAGTGAAGGTAATCCCCTTGCGCTGCATCCAGATTCGAAGACGCTCTTGTCGTGAAAGATGAGTTAGGTTAGTTGGAATAGACGATTGCATGATTGCGGCCTCCTGATTCGTTGCTGACAGGCTATGTCGCCGTTTGTTTGCTACGTATCGTGCGTTAAGTTCGTCTATAAAGCAAGAAAGCGTCATTTGGCAACAAGGAAACGTCACTTGAATCAAACTTTCGACACCGTCGTTTTCACTGCGCGCCTGAAATCTCTTGAGAGTGCGCTCGGAAGCACACGCAAAGTGATTGCCGAACGACTGGATATCCGCCCGCAAACATTGAAGAGTTATATTGACGGTGCGGCTCTTCCTAACGCCAAGGTTCTTGCTTCGATCATCAGTGAATTTTCCGTGAACCCCTACTGGCTCCTGCTCGGCTCTGGCGAAATGTTCGCTAACGAGACCGCTAGAGCTGTGAGCACCGAGCAAGACCCGGTGTTGAGACGCCTCGAAGGTGTCGAAACCATGCTTGTTCGTCACGGCGCATCACCAGAGGAAATTCGCGACGCCCTACGCATGGCGCTCCGCACATTGACTGCCGCCGGTGCCGATGATGAGGTGTCAGAAAAGCCCGAAGCCGCAGTCAGTTAAACGTCGATTGCGAATCCTTCGGGGCGGTGGAAAGAAAGTGCCCCCTGTCCGGGGGCATTTGTTTTTGGTCAGGAAGAAGTGAACACTCGCCATTAGAACAGGGAGAAAGAATATGGACTTTCGCGAGCGCATCTACACCTTGGCGGCCCGGATCGCAGAACTGCGCGCCCACACCATCACGGAAGAGGCAACCAAGAACGCCCTTATTCTCCCCTTCCTGCAAGCCCTTGGCTATGACACCTTCGACCCGCGCGTGGTCATCCCCGAGTTCACCGCAGATGTGGGAACGAAGAAGGGTGAGCGAGTGGACTACGCCGTCATCCGCGACGGTCAGCCGGTCATGCTGATAGAAGCCAAGTGCTGCGGTGCTCCGCTCGACGCTGGCAAAGCAAGCCAACTGCTCCGATACTTCCACACGACACATAGTGCTCGCATCGGCATCCTCACCGACGGCGTCGTGTACCAGTTCTTCTCAGACCTCGACCAGCCCAACGTCATGGACCAGAAGCCGTTCATGACCTTCGACTTCGCCGCCATCGAGGACGCCCTCATCCCTGAGCTGAAGAAGCTAGCCAACGATCGCTTCGACATCGAGGCGACCCTCTCCGCCGCGCAAGATTTGAAGCACATCCGCCAGTTGAAGAAGAAGGTCGCGGACGAATTCGCGACCCCTTCCGACGACCTCGTCCGTTACTTCGCCAAGGATGTGCACCACGGACAGTTCAGGGCCAACGTCGTTGAAGACTATCGTGAGAAGCTCAAGCTCGCCTTCCAGCACCACATCAACGACATCATCAATGAACGGCTCCAGACCGCAATGCAGGGCAACGCTTACCCCGAACCCTTCGAGAAGCCGGAAGAAGAACAGGCCAAGCCCGTGGAGAAGGTCGTAGAGACGACTCAGGAAGAATGGGAAGCCTTCTACGCCATCAAGTCCATCCTGCGTGATGTGATTGCGCCTGAACGCATCTTCATGCGTGACGCCCAGAGCTACTGCGCCATCCTTCTGGATGACAACAACCGTAAGCCCATCTGCAGACTGCACTTCAACGGCAAACAAAAGTACATCGGTCTATTCGACGAGAATAAGAAAGAGACTCGTCACCCAGTGGATGGCGTTGATGGATTGTATGCCTTTACAGAGGGATTACGAGAAGGGGCTGGGCGACACGATGACACTATTTGACATCGGGCTACAAGAGAGGCTCATGTCGCCTATTCTCTAAACAACTAATTGTATCAAAAGAGGGAAATGGTGTGGTCAAAACTGTTAATTGGCGAGACTTACTTGAGCCTCAGACAAAAATACGAGACCCACTTTACGGCTATATTTGGGTTACCGACGATGAACTTCAGATCATTGATACCCCCATTTTTCAGCGTCTTCGCCGAGTAAACCAACTTGCACTGACAAAATATGTATATCCAACGGCTGAGCATTCACGCTTTGTGCATTCCCTCGGAGCAATGCATTGTGCGACACAAATCTTTACAGGAATCTTAAATAATACACATTCGTATCATGGCATACGAGCTATAGATTCAGCTAATATGCTTAGACGATTACGGTATGCTGCACTTTTACATGACATTGGCCATATCGCATTTTCGCATGCAGCAGAGAAGCTTATTCTTAACCCTTTGCAACATGAACATCTAGGGCAATTCATCATTGCCAATTATTCTCCTATATCTTCTATTCTCGGAGAGCACATCAAACCTGTCATAAGCATTTTGGCTGACAGCGTTACCCAAGACAACAGGCTGCTCCATCAAATCATATCGGGCCATCTTGATGCAGACAGAGCAGACTATCTCATGCGCGATTCGCATGCCTGCGGAGTCAAATACGGAGAATATGATTTTGAGCGCTACATGCAGGCATTCGGGGCTATAAACGAATCCAATGAGCTAAAACTGTTTGTCCACGAGCGCGACATATTCGTTATCGAATCATTTCTCGTAGCTAGACATCACTATAACATGCAAGTTCCTTACCATAGGACACGAATGGGGTACGACATTATTCTTGGTCGATTCCTTAAAGAATTTCTACCCAAGTGCGATGATGCCAAATTAGGCCTAACGGTTGAGGAAGGAGCATACACAAAGGTTGACCTTCAAAAATTTGAATTTTTTGATGACTACTCCGTTTTCAACCACATCAAGCACGAGGCTCGTACGGGCAATCTCTGGGCAAACATGCTACTCCGCCAAGGACACCTATGCCCTGTCTACGACACGACAGACTCTGTTGATCGGGGAGGAAAAGTTTTCAAAAAAATTATTCGCCGGCTTAAAGCGAAAAACTTCGTCGAAGATGATGACTTTTTCCAATGCCGCAAAGAGATCACGGCATCGAAGCTAATATCTACGGATGAAAAGGAAAATTCACTCGCTGACACAAGCCGAGAGACCATTTATGTGCGCACCAAGAGTGGAAAGCTCGTTGACATTGTCAAGCACTCGAATATTGTGCGCGCCCTACGCCCGGTGACAATCTACAGGATTTATACTAGTCAGAAACGTAAGTCCGAAGCTGAAGCGGTAATAGCCGATGTCTGCCGCAAGACTCAGGTCGACAGGAGGGGATAAATGGCTGACCAAAATGAAGCAATCGTTTGCGAAATGCTACGAGCGATGCAAGCGAAAGGTGTAGAATTAACCAAGATAAACCTCCAGAAGACAGCTTTTTTCCTCAAATCTTGGGGCGTATCACACGGCTTGCGCTTTAAACCTTACACATACGGCCCCTATTCGAAAGACTTAGCCAAGCTACTAGACGACTTGACATTCTGGGACAGCCTCAAACTTGACACTAAAACCACCTACAGCATCGTGGATCTACCTGAGCATCAACTCAGCGAGCAAGATGCAACACGAATCAGAAATTGTGTTGACGCTCTCTATGACAACATAGCAGGGTCACGAAATCCTGATTTCAATGAAATGGAAGTACTAGGAACTGTCCTCTACTGCCGCAACGCTCTTCTCGTTGCAGGTGAGGAGCCGACCGAGCCTGAGGTTATTAATCAGTTCAAGGCGTGGAAGGGGCAGGCCTATACCGACGAGCGCATTGCTGACGCCCTCAGACGAATAGAAAACAACATTCCTCAGTAAAACGAAGACTTTTACTTAACATTATGAAAACGGCATCCCATCACACCGGGGTGCCGTTTTCATTCTTGACGGTCAGACAAATAGAAAAGTCAAAAAGCCATCAGGAAATCATGTCGCGTTCCCGCCCCCCCCTTTCCGACCCCGCACATGGTATGCATAGCCTTCGTCCCCTTGAAATTTTTCAAGAAACTCATATTTATATTTGCAACGTTCTAATGCTACGTACCCCCCCACAATGATGGCGAAGCCAGGAATGAGAAAGATGAGTTTATCAAAAGGAAAAGCAATATTTTTACAGTCCTGAGGATCCGACAGAACACTAAATGATATACATAAATATGAAACAAGCCAAACAGCAGCAACCACTAAGCTCACCACCTGATTGATTTTGGATACAGAGTAGGGGGCACATTCAAGATGTCCCTTCGCATCATCCTGCCTGATTACTACCTGATACAACTTGCCATGCACATCGCCTTCCACAAGATCTACATGGGCCTCCCAGTTTTCTTGCCAGAATTTGCTTCCCTGCGAGCTACGAAACCAAGCCCAAGAAAGAACAAACCCAAGCCCACACACCAACAGCTTGAACCAGTCTGGATGCGGATATTTAGGATTCATGCTAGCGATAAGAGCTGCCCCAATTGTTGCAGTGAATCCCCAGAAATATATAGCTCGCTTCCAGTATAACTCTATTTCGAACTCTCGAGTTGCCCACGATCTTTCAAGCAACTTCTTTTTTAGCTCACGGTCAGAATCATCGTTCTCTTCAAGGCAACAGTCCTTCTTTATCACATCTAAATACTTCATTAGCTACTCCACAAATTGGCTTGAGCCATTCCTACGAACTCTCCAAGAGAAATCAGCTCTTCACGCTGTGCATCCTGAAACGAAGACTGAATCCCTCGCGGGATAACAAGCTGTACCGCGTGATCGACCATTTCAGTCGTCTGTTGCACACTTATTCCGGGTTCAAGTGTCAGAAGATGCTTGCGGCTTACGCGGGCGGCTTCAGCCAGCACCTGCCTCCAGCGATCCTTGCAGGTTGATTTGACAGCCAGCATGCGAAGCTGGTCCTGTGGAAAATTCGTCTGGTGATACTCGCTACACCCAGGAAAAATGAAGTCGGGCTTTGAATTGTTCTCGGTGCGGCACTCCCGCGTGTAGGGTACGCCCCAGTCCTTGAGCACCTGCTCGACATGATTCTCCAGCGCCTTACCCGCCCTGGCCTTTCGTCGATTGAGCACGCTCAGGGCATACCCCGTAAAAGCGTCCACATCCTCGCCAAACCCTTCTCTTAGCCGTTGGGCAACCAGATGCCGTTCAAACATCCGGAACAGTCTCTCCTCCTGTTCGAACCACGCCACGAGAGCACCATCCGGATCATCTAGCGAACTGACATGAGGGAGTGAGTCGCGGGCATACGTTGAAAATACGGCTGTAGGGGGAAAAGCAGAACCAAAGGTAGACAGCAGGTGTTCCAGTTGACCATCATCACCGGCAGCCGCAATTTCCACTCCCAATTCTTCAAGGATGTAGCTTCCGGCAAAACCGATGTCCTGCTCAAGCAACTCAGGCGAAGCAACCGCGTAGCCGCCATCTGCAGCGGGAGAAAGACCAAACAGCCAAGATAGCTGGCTTTCACCCGTGGTCCCCGCTGCTCCGATGATCACCAGCATGGAGCCATCCTCGCGTAGTCCGAAGACAATCATGTCTCCCTCGCGGGCCTCGGTCATGACTTCACAGGGTGGGAAGTACAGGCGATATTCCGTCCGTGTAGCATGGCGTTCCCTTGCATCATACCACGTAAGGGAGCCATCACAGGCGAGAGGCGACTCGTCGTCACCCAGAAGGATGAAGCGGGCAGCCAGGGTTCTCCGGTCATCCCCCAGCATATTGCGAAGCGCAGCCACACCATTGAACTCATGCTGGTTCGATCGGGCAGGTTCGGCTTCCACGGCCCGCAAACGCTTGGCGGCCACGCAAAGAAACAGATCTGACAAACGCATACCGTAACCATCAGTTGTTAAAGACTTATCTTACACTCGCTATTGGGTTACGATACAAACCTGAATCATGCAACTACAGAGATCGCCTCCCATCTGAGTGCTTTTCTTGTTGCGAGCTATGCCGTAAGAGCCTTCCCATATGACTTCCCAACTGTCTTTTTCCTTCATCGACCTGTTTGCTGGCATTGGCGGCATAAGGCTAGGCTTCGAAGCTGCAGGGGGCCGTTGTGTCATGTCGGCCGAATACGACAAGTATGCCCAGAAAACCTATCGGGCCTTCTTTGGTGAATCGCCCGATTTCTCAGAAATCATGTCTGTTTCGCCTCCTGGCGATATCACTAAGCTACCTCCGCACCTTGTACCAGATCACGACGTGCTTACCGGCGGCTTTCCCTGTCAGCCGTTCTCTCTGGCAGGCGTATCAAAGAAGCAGTCACTAGGCCGACCTCACGGCTTCGACGACCCCACGCAGGGAACCCTCTTCTTCAACGTGAAGGAGATCATCAAGAGCAAGCGGCCCAAGGCCTTCATGCTTGAGAACGTCAAGAATCTGTGTAGCCACGATTCCGGGCGAACGTTCCGTGTCATCCGGGAGTCTCTTGAGGGACTCGGCTACAGGATGCACTACCGTGTCATTGATGCCCGTGACTGGATTCCCCAGCATCGGGAACGTATCTTCATGGTCGGCTTTCGCCTGCCGGAGGCTTGCCCTGCTGGCGCGCAGAAATGGGATGTGAAGGATTTCGACTTTGGGAAGGTCTCCAGGCGGGGGTCCCAGAAAGACCTTGAAAGCGTGATCGAGCCGGACGTGCCTGAAAAATACACACTGGGACCGGGAACGTGGAATACCCTGGTGAGGCACAAAGCTAATCACGCGGCCAAGGGCCAGGGCTTTGGCTACGGCATGATCACCCCCCCCTTCGCAGGACAGACGACTCGCACTCTCTCTGCCCGTTACCATAAGGACGGGGCAGAGATTCTTGTTGCCCAGCCGGACAGGCCGCGGCCTAGACGCCTGACCCCCCTGGAGTGTTGTAGACTGATGGGTTTTCCGAAGGAGTGCCAGCGCTGGTTTGACAGAAGGGATGAGGCGCATCCGCAGCCAGTCTCTGACTGTCAGGCCTACAGACAGTTCGGGAATTCGGTCGCCGTTCCAGTTGTGAAGGCCATTGCCCGGGCAATGGCAGAAGCCTTGAAGCGCAACGGTGCCATCTGACAATCACCATGGCGGACATCGTTGACAGCGCAACGCGCAGCCGGATGATGTCCGGCATAAAGGGGCGCAACACAAAACCGGAAAGACTTGTCCGGTCGTATCTTCATGCAGCGGGGTTTCGCTTCAGACTCCATCGCAAGGATCTCCCCGGCTGCCCGGACATCGTACTCCCACGCTACAGGGCTATCATTTTTGTTCACGGATGCTTCTGGCATCGCCATGAAGGCTGCAATCTTGCTTCCTTCCCGGCAACAAGAGTCGACTTCTGGGAAAGCAAATTTGCCGCCAATGTGGAGAGAGACCGCAGAAATGAAACAGCTCTTGCCGAGGCTGGCTGGCGGGTCATCATTATCTGGGAATGCCAGATCAGGGCAGGAGAACTCTCCTGGCTGCCAGACGCAATCACGGGACAGGGATAACCGGCAGGGAGGAGCCATGCTTAAAATCGTGGGCTATCACAAGCGGACATGGCCTTTCGGCCCCGCAACCCTCCAGGAGGCAGCTGCCCACTTTGATGTCAAAGGTCTTTCGGTAGCAGGCTCTTACAGCCTTCATACAGAATATGCTGCAGGTTGTCGGCAATTCAGGAACACGGCCCTGAATGCCTTGGGTGCCATCACGGCAGCACACCAGCGAGGTATCCCGCAACTCTGGAAAAGCAAGGAGTGGGCAAACCAGTTCGCAGCCTTTGTGATTGAGTTGACCCAAGAAGCCATGCCTCCCGAAGTGATCGAGATCCACCCCCCCTTCAATGATTACTGCCCTTCATTCAGTGACCTTATCTTGCGTTACAAAGCGTTTGAGTCTGAAATTGCAAGAGTGTATCCCTCCAGCCTGATCGTAATCGAGAATCGTCATGGCACGCGCTACACCGGTGGCAAATTTCTTGTTAGCCGCCGTGAAGATTTGCTGGCGCTGACAGACCTGCTTGACGCAACAGACCTTTCGCTCAATCTTTGCCTTGATGTCCCGCAGCTCTTCTCCGCCCATTTCGGCCCTGCCCCACGGACCGAAGACGACATCGACAGGGTACTCACCCCTCTCATGGAGTGCCGCCACCGCATCACCTCGGTTCACATGTGGGGCAAGAAACGGAACAAGCGAGGGGGCATGCAGGCCCACTATGGCACGCTGGATACATGGCTCGGCCCAGAGCTGAAACGGCACTTGCTGCGACGCCTGCACGAACTTCTGGACGATGACAGGACTCGCTATTTCGTGCCTGAGGTCAACGGCAGCCAGAGCGATATGGACGCCCTAGCAAAGGACATGATCGAAGCCGGCTTCACCTTCTGCTGACCACACCATGGACATGAAAGACCACTCGAAGGAATGCATCTTCTGCGCCCTGCAGCACTCCCCGCACATGGTGCGCGAGAACGCCACCTGCTACGCCATCCGCGACAAGTATGCAGTGACAGAGGGGCATCTACTCATCATCCCCAAGCGCCACACCGAAGACTACTTCAGCCTGACGCAGGCCGAAAAACGCGACGCCGACGCCCTGTTGCGCGAACTGCGCGATGAACTGGCCAGTGCCGATGCCTCGATCAGCGGCTTCAATGTCGGTGTGAACTGTGGCGAGGATGCCGGACAGACGATCTTTCACGCCCACATACATCTCATTCCCAGACGCAAAGGCGACACGCCCGACCCACGCGGTGGCGTGCGGGGCGTCATCCCCCACCGCATGGCCTACCCATCACCACCACTCACAAAAAACACTGTCATTTAAGGGAAGTGACAAAGATATGCATAGGCTCCATATCTAAAGGGAGGAAAACATGGCAGCAGCTAGCACCTGACGCCATGCCCACTAGACATGGAGGCAGCATGCATTTCACCAAAGGCGACATGGTGTTTTTGTGGCAAATTGTATCCGCTTTCGTCATGTGGCGCTTGTCGCGTTTTTAGCGCGCTCGCCAGCAGAGGCTCAACGGAAACCGACGGCTACTTCAGGCACGGTTCGGCGGATCCCCCCAACGACCAGCGCAGCCAGAAAAGACATAGAGTGCTACTATGCAGCAGTTGGTACTGCCCTTACCCCGCCGGCCGCACATACCGGCCCTGCCGCACCTCTATGTTGCCGTGGGCCAGCAACGCACGCACGCTACGCGGCTGCTGGCCCTTGCGGACGTCCAGTTGCAGGATGAGCAGCCTGCGCCACATCTCGGCGATGTACTCGCACTTGCGGCGCTCTCCGGGTACGACACGCCGCCAGTAGCGCAGATAGATGTAGGGCGTTCCGTCGGGCTTGCGGTGCAGGCACGGCGTACAGCCAAGGCTGAAGAGCCTCTTGTGGGGGTCGAACGGTTCACGCATGAAGGCATCATAGCGCGGAACGTCGCCCCCCAGTAGAGGCCATAGCAACGATGGTACGCCTACACCGGATAGCTCACCACCACGGACATGACCGCTTCCACCGTCTGTGCAGCTTCGACCTGTGCTTCAAGTTCAGCCCGGCGCGCGGCCAGCTTCTGCCGGGCGTAGTCCAGCCCGGTGGGGTCGGTGGTAGCCAGCAGCGCCGCCTCAACGGCCACCACGGTGGGCGTGGGGTCGGAGATGGCGACCACTCCCGCGAGGGCGGCATCATGCCCGACGGCGATCTCCGCCCGCTTGGCGGCCTTGGTGTCGGCCAGCGGCACTTCAGGGGCGGTATCGCTCCATCCGGCAGGCAGCGGCCCAAGGTCGCGCACCGTGTGGGGCTGTCCTTCGACGTAACCCGCCTTGCCCCGGTGATCTTCGATGTGTTCCCAAATGTCCCCCGCAAGGTTCAGCACACGGGCGAACCCTTCGCGCTGTGCCGGAGGTTGTAGCGTCGTGGCATCGGCAGGCAGGGCCACCCACTCGTTCGGGGGCGTCCAGTCGATGGTCTTCAGATATTCGCGGGTACGGGCATCATAGGTGTGAATCGTAGGCATGGGGTGCTCCTAGACGAGGATGAGGTACATAACGGCAACGTTGCGGGGCCGCGTTTCAATACCGCCTGTAGGCATGGTCAGCTGGTTCTCACCCGTGATGCCGGAATACGCCCACGCTGTTGACCCTGCGGTTCCGACCCGCGACGCCCGCAGGTCGTGCTGATGCGACTCGATCATGTGCCCCTGTGCGCTTCCCAACACACGCCCGGTATCAACGCCGCGTCCATGGTCCCACCCGCGCGCAAACTCGGCTCGGCGGTCTTGCAGCCGGATATAGGCACCTGCCGCGTCACGAACACCATCCGCCGTGCATCTGAACCATGCAGGAGTTGTGGCATTACTGCCTGCTCCTGCCCATTTTCGCAGCAGACGGGGAAAGGTTGCCAGCGACACGACGCTTCCGTTCAGTTCAAGCCCAAGAGGCTTGCCATCGGTCAACGTTGGGATGGCTGCGGCTTCCCACTCGATAATGGCTCCGCCCAACATGTCGCGCATGACTGCAACCAGCTGCTTCGGCGTCACATAGCGTTCGCCGTCCGTTCCGGCCTGCGCTTCGGCATCAGTGGCGCGTTCCACAAGCCCCGCCTGTTCCGTGGTGGCCAGCGGTGCGGCCCGGTCGGTGATCATCTTGGTGATGGCGGCCTTCAGCTGGTCGTGCTTCGCCTTGTCCAGCGTGAGGCCCGCGCCTTCGACGACGCCCGAAAGCTCTTCCTGCACCGCGTTGGCCCAGTCGTCGGTGACGATGGTTGGCGGAATGCCTGCCGTGGGGTCGCCATCGGTGAAACGGTTGTCTTGCGTGGCACCGGGGCCGTCGATTCTATGCATGGGTCGCTCCTTGCTGGGCGCTGGCTGCGCCGTAGGTGAAGATCACATGGGTGTGCGCGGGCTTCAGCCGCCTGATGACGCACTCGAGCCGCTCATGCCCCCAGCGGCGCAGGGGTTCGCCTGCCGCACCGGCACCCACGGCGAAGCCCCGCACCGGAACGGAGGGAGCACCGATGGTGAAGGTATGCACCCACGCCCCATTGGAGAGAGGCTGGCCAACGGCGGAATGCCCCACCCTGAAAGGCCGGTACTCCCGCACGGTGCAGACGCCCCCGGCCAGCAGTGTCGCCAGTTCCGCATAGTAGTCCGGGGTCTGCCCGCCACGGGCGGAGAGACGGAGCACCACGTTCTCGCGGCGTTCGGCGATGGTCTCGCCCGGTTGCGAGCATCCGTCAGGCAGGCCGCAGACACGTTCCCACTCCGGCAGCAGGACCAGTGCCTGCGCCGGGTCCATCTCCGCAAGCAGGCGGTGGCCCGTGGCATCCACGCGGGCGGGTTCCATGGCCAGCGCCCGCGCAAGGGCCGTGAGCACGGCCTCGGGGTCACGCGGCCATGCCGGGCCCTGGGGCAACAGCTGCAAGAGTTGCGCGGCGTAGTCGTCTTCTGTGTAGGGTCGCATGCAAGCTCCTAGGCCGTGGCGAAGGTGATGTCGCCCAGTACCGGCATCTGGTGGCTGGCGGGCACGACGTCCGCCGTGGGGGACTGGAGGACGTGGTCCTCCTCACCGGGAGAGACGGAGACGGCCTCGCGCAGGTGCGACACCCTGATGACCGCACCGGGCGAGGATTCGCGGGCGAACAGGTCGCGCAGTTCGGCCCGCACCGCCGCACGCACGGCCTCGCTATCGGGCACGAGACGCACGGTGATGGGCACGGTCAGCACCTGCGGTGCGAACACCGTCACCTCGCAGGTGACCGGGCGCACGCCTTCAAGGTGCGCCTGCACCTTGGCCAGCAACGTGCTATCCGGGATGGGGCCTGAAGCCAGGCCATCGGCGACCACTGCCACCCCCACCGTGCCCGCGCCCATTCGCCCCGGGTAGACCCACGCGCGGGTAATGCCGGGCACCTCGAGTGCCCACGCCACATAGTCGGCAGCGGCCCCGCCGTGGGGCGGTTCCTGAATGCGCCGCAGCAGTCTGGCGCGAAGGCTCGCATCGTCTTCGGCATCCAGCCCGCCGGAGATGCCGTGGCCCGTCACCTGCGCCACGGGCTGCAACCCGGCCACGGGCGAGGTCAGCATGAGCGACTGCCCGGCGGCGACGTTGCCCCCCTGCCCTGCCACAAGCGCGGCCACGCTGGCCGTGACCGTCGCGCCGGCGGCGTGGCTGTCGGCCTGCACCCGGTAGAGCGTTCCGTCATCACGGCGCAGTTCCTGCCCGGCAGGCAGCACGGCCCCGGGCTGACCTTGCAGGGTCACGGTTCCCGCTGCGGCCACGGCGGGCTTGCGGCCGATGCCCCATATCCGCGCAAGGCGCGCCAGATATTCGGCCTCTGCCGTATCCGGAAAGGGCTGCTGCGCCAGCCAGTCGAGATAGCCATAGAGCATGTGCGCCTGCCCTGCTGTAACCCGGGCCAGCACCCCGGCCACGGAACGCCGGAGGGGTTGTTCGCCGTCGAGCAGCCGCGCCGAGAGGTCGGACTCGGCACGCTCAACCAGCGCAGGCAGACTTGGACGATCAAAGGGCATGGTGCCTCCTATGCAAGGTCGAACCGGTTCGTGTCCGGACGGTAGCCGAACGTCTGTTGCCACCCGCCAGCCCCGCGCGGCAGCCGCATCTGCACCGTGATGTGCAGATGCCCCGGCCCGGCCACGCTGGCGAACACCTCAAGGGACTCCACCCGCCCCTCGTCCACGAGCCATTGCAGTGCCTCGAGCGCATAGTCACGCGCCCGGGCGACCACTTCGGGGAGTTGCTTCTCGCGGCGCAGCAGCCACAGGCGCGAGCCGATGCGGTCCTTGCCGCTGGGCAGGGTGGCGTCGGCCCACCAGCCCCGGCGGTCGGCCTCGCCTGCGGGCAGTTCGTCGCCCCCGTCTGCAAGGCGGTCGCTGAAGAGGCTGACCACCACGGCAGAGAGCAGACCGTCATCGATGGCAAGGTCCTTGGCCCCGGCTAGGTCGGTCAGGGCGAGGTCGGCACCAAGGCTGCCGAACGCCAGCAACAGGTCTGCCACATCAGCCTCCGATGGGCGGCAGGGTCGCCGCGCCGTTGGTCTCCGGGTGGGTATGCGCGCGGAGTGACACGGCCCCGGCCTTGGCGTCGGCATCGGTGGTGAGGTCGCCCGTGGTATGGAGCGCGCCCTCGAAGCGGGCCGAGGCCGCGCCACCGCCAGCCCCCCGCGCAGTGAAGGCCGGAGTGGAGAAGGTAACGCCCTCTGAAGCCGTGACGCCGAAACGCTTCGTGGTCATGGTCACATCCTCTTGCGCCTCCACCTCGAGGTGCAGCGTCGACACCTTGATGCGCCGGTCGCGCATGAGGTGGATGACGTCGCCCTCGTCGGTGTAGAGGGCCACCTCGCCGGGCTTGAGGCTCACGAGACGGTAACGCCGGTCGTCCACGGCGATGGCCACACCGTGCCCGCGGTCGGCACCGAGAAAGATCACGGCGGCCTCGGCCCCCGGGTGGGGATGCGAGGTGAGTCCGTAGTTCTGGAAACGCTCCACCCCGTCGGCCAGTTCGCCGTCGAGAAGGCCCAGTTGCAGGGCCTGCATCCTGACCCCGTCGGACACGAGCCTGACCACGGCACGGGCGGCCATGCCGCAGAGCTTGCGCTTGAAGGGGTCGAGCATCCTGTTGAAGGTGTTGCGGTCCATCCTATTCTCCGTTGAGGATGCGGGTCTTCTCCGCTTCAGACAGTTCGCGCGCCCCTTGCAGCAGGTCGGCGGACTTGCCGTCCTTGTCCTTCTTGAGCTTCTTCTCGAACTCCTGCGCGAAGGCCAGCGGGCTGCGAAGGGTGAGCGCGGTGGTGGTGCCACCGGACGAGAGCCGGTGCACGACCTTGCCGATCATGAGGTCCTGCTCGATACGCAGCCACGGCAGAACCACGCGGCACATGGCATTGAGCGGCCATAGCGAGCCGTCGCCCTGCCGCCACCCCTGCACCGTGACGTTGACGGATACGGAACGCCCGGCGCGCACGCTGGCCTCCCATTCCGCCCGGCGGCGGGCGGTGGCAGCATCCTTGGGCGTCTCCCCGGAGATGACGTGCGGGCGGTAGCGACCGATGACGGGATCACTGGCTGTCGCCACCACCGAGGCAGCCCCGGCAGCGTCCACCGTGTCGGAACCGCGCTGCTGGGCCAGCACGCGGTACTCGCTGAAGCGGTCGCGGGCGTCGAACTCGACCTCGGCCGAGAGCACGTTCTGCCCCTGCACCAGTGCCGTCGTAGCCCGTCCTTCTCCGATGGCCACGAGCACGATCTCGCCGCCAGCACCGGGCATGGCCATAAGCTCTCGCTGGCGCAGGCCCCGCTCAAGGCATTCCCACGCCGTCTCGCCCGGCTCTATCTTGTGTACGGCAAGGGGTGCGCCCTCTGCGCCCTCACATCGCACGCGCACCCCGAAGGGTGCGGCCAACGCTGTGGCCAGCCTCGAGCAGGTGATCTGCCGCCATTCGCCGGGGGTATGCAGGGCTGCACAGTCCACAAGGTCGGCGCTGGCGTCGCGTCCGGACACGCGAATGGCATGCTGCGTTGCGGCAAGGCTCGGCTTGACCGCATCGATGTGGCCCCTGATGAGTTCATCACTGCCCGCGCGGATGGAGCAACGCATGCCGGGTGCCAGCGGCAGGGCCGTCATGCCCTCGACCCAGCGGTCTGCAAGCGACAGGTCGAAGGAACCTGCCACGGCATCCACAGCGCGGGTTATGGTCACCTCTTCCCAGCCGAGCCATTGCACGCCGTCGATGTCGAGGGCGATGCGCTCGGCCCTGTCGGTCTGGTCACGCACGACGGAGAACCTCCTTACCCGCTTCGATGTCGGGCATGATGCCGCGCGGCATAGCCTCGCGGCCCGCCATCTGCGCTATCTGCTCGCTACCGCTCGCGACTGCGTCGCCCAAGGAAATGACGTTACGCACGGCGCAACACCTCCAGTTCTTCAGCGGGCAGGAAGCCGGGGTGCCGCACCGCGTTACGCCGCAGCAGGTCGTGCTCGGCATCGAGGGCGGCCACGTGCTCCACCCTGTGGGCCACCACCAGCGAGGGCAGCACCACAGGCGGCCTTACGGTGATGACCTCCGGCGCGGAACCGCCGCTTTCGGACAGGGCACGCACCGTGGCGGTACGCAGGTCGGTGAACGAGGTATGCACGGCATCATCGCGGCTATCGTCCAGTACCCCGTCGATGGCGTCGCACACGTCGGCCCGCAGTGTGGCAGCCTCGCGCCGCGACTCCGGGGCGGAGAGCGCAGCCGACCGTGCCGCCTCGGCCACGGCGGCCTGTCGCTGATAGGCGGCGATGGCCATGCGGTTCTCGGCCTGCACTGTACGCACGCGCCCGGCCCCGGCGGGCATGGTCACCTGTGGTGTCGCCCCCGCAACGGAGAGCATCTCGCGCGAGCGCTGCCCATGCCCTGAAGCGGGAATGCCTGCACTGTCGCCGAAGAGGGGCAACAGCAGGCTGGAAGGCGAAAGGGCCGCGAAGCCCGAGAGGGAAAGCCCGGAAAGGGCTGCTACATGTCCGGCCAGTCCCGAAGGGTCGCCGTAGACGGAACGGTACGAGGCGACATCATCCGCCACCGAACGCATGGCCATGAGCGCGTCGGACAACACACCTGCGGGCATGCCGTCACGCAACAGGTCGCGGTCGAGACGCCTGCCTGCCACGGCCAGCGCATTGTCGGCCCGGTAGTCCGCCCGGCGGGATGAACTGACAGACCCGGCGGGGGTGGCAGCCTCGCCCGCCTCGGCGAAGGACAGGCTGAAGGCGGCCATGCCACCATCGGCCCGCGACTCGCGCAGACGGCAGCCGGTGCATACGACGGCGACCTCACCCGTCCACGGCACGACCAGTCGGCCCGGCCCTGCCTTCTCGCAGGCATCGAGCAGGGCGTCGCGCCCGGGCATGTAGTCCGGGCCGAGCACATACGCCTCTACCGAGATGGTGCGCGCCTTGCGCCCGAGGTCTTCCACATAGGGGATGTCGCGCCCGGGGAACTCGTGCAGGGCGGTGCGCCTGCCGGTCTCCATGTCGCGGGCGTCGACGTAGAAGGGTACGCCCCGAAAGCTGGCCTCGCGCAGGTTCCTGCGCCATGCGGGTGTGTTCTGCATGGTCGCTCCTAGTTACGGGCAGACTCGCCAGTGTAGACGGTGTCGATATCCACAGGTGCCCCGCTCTGGCTCATGCGGGTGCCCGCCGGCGCGACCACCTCGAGCCTGACGTTCGACTCCGAGCGTTCGGTGTGGGTGCTGCGCATCTCCTGCCGGTGCTGCGCCACGGAGGCCGCGCCGAGCTTGGGCCGTGGCGTCGCCTCGTCCTCGCCACCACCGAAGAGGGACGAGAGGGGGCGAGGCTCCGGAGCGTCATCCTCCGGGGTTCCAGCCGGGTCGCCGCTCTCTGCGAAGACGCCCCGCTGCATCCACTCCGGGATGCTGTCGCGCACCCACGCCACGATCTTGTCCCACTTGAGCCACAGGGCCGTGATGCCAGCCACCAGAAGCCCGATGCCACCAACCACCCAGCCGAAGGGCGTCGCCATCATCACCAGCCCGAGTTGCGCGAACACCCCCACAAGGCCCACCAGCGGGCCAAGCAGTCCGCTGAAGGCGGCGGCCAGCACCATGCCGAGGTTGTCCCAGCCGCCCACGAGGTCGGCCACCCACGCCAGCTTGTCGCCGAACCGCTGGATGCCCTCCCACACCTTGGGCAGCGCGTTCCATGCCGCATCGAAGAAACGGGTCAGCTTCTCGCCGATGTCCTTGGCCCATGCCTGCAAGCTGCCGTCGCCGGCCATCTCGTCGATCTTGGCCAGCACGCCCTCGAGCTTGCCCTTCATCCAGTCGAACACGCCGTTGGACATGACCATGTTGGTGAACCTGCTCCACGAGTCTGAGAGGTTCGACACCATGCCGCCGAAGGTCTTCGATTGCGCCTCCATGCCGCCGCCGTACTTCTCGGCCCATATCTTGGTGAGCGTCGCCTGAATGGCGGCCCGGTCATTGGCCTTGGCCATGAGCGAAGCCTGTTTGCCCGAGGCGTCGGTGTAGCTGTAGACGATCTTCTCACCCGTCTTTCTGGCGACGATGCCGAACTCCTTGAGCCGTTCGTTCTCGCCCGTCACGGCGTCGGCGATGGCCTCCACCGCCTGTTCGAGCGGCTTGCCCATGGATGACGCCGTGTCCCCCAAGGTACGCAGCAGGCCCTTGGTGGGGTCGAGACCGTAGCTGCGGAGTTTGACGAACGAGTCCGTGACCTCGGCCAGTTCGTAGGGGGTCTTGGCGGCGAAGTCGGATATCCAGCCCATCTCCTTCTTGGCCTTGCCCGTGTCGCCCTGATTGAGCGTGGTGAGGATGGTCTCGAACCGTTCGAACTGGCTGGCCGTGTCCACGAACTGCGTCTTGAAGGCGTAGCCAAGGCCGAGTGCAGCGGCACTGCCCGTCGCAGCCAGCGCCGCGAACGAACCGGCGAGTTGCTGCACCCGGCCATGCATCTCGTTACCGAACCTGCCGAACCGCTCCATGCCGGTCAGCCGGCTGAACCGTGAGCGTTCCGCCTCGAGGTTGCCGAACGCATGCGTGACCCCCGACACCTTCTGCTGCAGCCGTTCCATACGGTCGTTCAGACTGCGGAACGGGGCCGAGAATCTGTCGACGGCTCCGATGACGAAGGTAAGGGCTGTTTCGCGGGTGCTCACATGCTTTCCTTGGGCAAGTCGTTGATCCGGTCGAGCCAGAAACGGAGGTCATCCACGTCCATGTCCAGCAGGTCGCCGGGCGGAAAGTGGAAGGTGTAGGCGATGAGCCCGACGGCTACTGTCCAGTCCTCGGGCCAGTTGGCAAAAAATCGGTGACGACACCGAGCACGGTGGCGAGGTCATCGCCGCTCAACTCTTCCATGACGCTGGGCGGCTGGCCGCACATCCTGCCACCGATGGTGAGCAGGTGGTCGTAGCACAGCGCGAGGGGCAGCCCCTTCATGTGCCTGCCCTTGAGCGGGCCTTGGAACACCAGTTCGGTGATGGTCTCGCTGCCGTTCTGCAGAGGGGTCTTGAGGGTCATGCGACGTTCCATCAGCGCACCTCCTCGGCCTGCTTGCCTTCGAAGCGCACGGCTATCTCCGCCTCGCCGGTCTTCACCGTGCCCTCGCCCGCGTACCACGCATCGCGCAGCACGATGGTCTTGCCGTTGTGCAACTCGAGCGTGACGGTGACGCCGTCGAGCGACGTGAGCTTCTTGAGGTCGAGCGTGATGCTGTCGGTGATGGCCCCCTCGACGAAGGCCACCTGCACGGACGACTTGTAGCCATGCACCGCATCGGCCCCGACGATGGCCTCTCGCTTGTCGGTGCCGAGGTTGTACGAGAACTCGCCTTTGGCCTCCTGAAGGACGCCGTCGACCTTGAGGTAGATGCGTCCGGCGCGGGCATTGCCTGCCATGGTCTGCTCCTTGTAGGCGGGGCTTCAGGCCATGCCGAAGCCCCTTTGGTTACAAAATGAAGGAGAGCTTCACGCCACCAACGCAGAACTGGTTGACCAGATCGGGCGGCAGCATCCAGTCCAGCCGGTTGCGGTCACGCTGGTTGCGCTCGCAGATGACCTGCTGGGCGAAGACGTCCACGTTCTCCACAAGGCCCATCTCCTCCCACATCCGGGCACGGGCGATGGCCTCGGCCTTGCCGACCTTGGGCGTGATCACGGGCTGCCCTGCCCCGAAGCGGGCGTTGTCATCCGCCAGCTTGTGGCGCGGGTACTTGCGCAGGATGTAGTTGCGGAAGTCGTACCGCAGGTAGCCCAGCGTGAGCACGGTGTTGAGGTCGAGGTAGCTGGGGTCTTCCGCCCCGTTGGGGCTGGTCTTGTAGGTGGTGATGAGGCGCTGCACCCGCACCGCGCCCCCGGCATCCACGTAGAAGGTGGAGATGCCGTCGAACAGCAGCAGGTTGTTCTCGCGCTGCGTGAACCTGTCCTTCTGCGCCGGCGGGAGCACGCCCTTGAGTTCCAGCGTCTGGAAGGGGCGCGCGGGGTCGATGTTGCCGTAGTAGGCAGCCACGGCAGCGGTCGAGGCGGCCACCTCCCACGCGGGGGTGGGCACGCCGTGGCAGTGCATGACGGTGAGGTGCTGGCTGTTGCGCCCGTCACCGAGGGTGCCGAGTTCTGCATGGGTCCCGGTGGCGGCAGAGATGGCCACGCCCTCGATCATGCGCAGCGCGCCCCAGCGGTCCATCAGTTCCCTTTCGATGGCGGTCAGGCTTGCGGCATCGGTCCACGGCCAGACCAGCACGTTCCAGTGGGCATCACCAAGGGCGGCGATGAGCGGCGCGACATCGGGGCTGGCCGTACCGCCTGCAAGGGCGGTGATGGCCACCATGAGTCCGGCGGGCGTGGATTCGCCATTGTAGTTCAGGCGCACGTCGATGCCGTTGCCTGCAAGCCCCTTGTGGCGAGAGGTCAGGGTCACATCACCCGCCGTGGCGCTGGCACTGCACGGGCAGTCGGGCACGGTGTTGATGGCGGCGGCAAGGGCCGTGGCCACGGCAGCGGCCTGCTGGCCCGAGGTGACACCGCAGAGGATGCGACGCCCCCCGATGTACAGGGCCAGCGTTCCACCTTCAGTGGCGGCCCCGGTGAGGGCCACCTTGCCGGTGGCAACCTGCCCGGCGGGGGCATCCTCCACGGCGATGGCGTACATCTCGGTGGTGGGGTCGGCTGCCAGATAGGTGGCGCAGGACTGCGCCAGCATGGAACCGGCACCGAACAGTGCCACGGCCTGCTGTGCCGAGGTCACGCGCACCGGCACCAGCGGGGCCTGCGCGCCCGCAGCCAGCTTCTGCCCGCAGACCAGTGTGCGGTAGGGCATGAGCGCAGGCCCCGACACGGCATTGCTGTCGTCTATCTCCACATAGACGAACGGCACACGCATGGCGTTGGGTACTTCGTTGAATCCTATGGTCATGGCCTAGTCTCCCTTTCTGGGCTTGGAAGGTCCGGCGGTGACGGGCACCACGTCTCCCGCTTGCAGCCGGCGCAGCCAGTGCGAATCGGTCGGCACCTCTGCGCCTTCGGCAGGCAGGGGCTGCATGGTCGCGGGGTCGCGCACCACAAGCCCGGTGCGCGGTCTGATGTGCAGGGTCTCAGGGATGTGGGGCATGGGGAGCCTCCTGTGGCAGGGTCAGGGTGTCTTGAGCGTCGATAGTGCCGTCCGGGGTGCCAGCAGGTGAAACGAGGTCCCAGCTGACGCCCCCGGTGGCGAAGACGTCCAGCGGCGCATCCGCGAGGGACCGCTCGTAGGTCACGGTGCAGTCGATACGGGCGCACCCCATGAGACGCTCCCCCGATGCGGCGAGGGATATCTCCACGGCGTCCAGTTCGCTGTCATCCACGAGGTCGCCGAAGGTCGGGTCGTCCAGGAGGGCAAGCTCGATCCTGTCGGCACGATCGTAGAGGATGGCGTCGAGTTCACGGGTGGCTTCCGCCACGACCTCGACGGCGAGGGTCAGCGAACGCTCGTAGCGCCGGGGCGAGGTGTCCTTGTGGTCGGCCTTCTCCTTGAGCGCATAGACGCCCACGGCGGGCAGGTCGGCAGACTGGATGTGGCGCACGCGCGAAGCATGCACTGCCTTGACCGCATCCCCCAGCGCCGAACGCAGCAAGGCGGCGACATGGTCGACGATGGCCTTGCGCGTGGTCATGCAGACTCCTTGTGCAGGCGTATGCGCCACATGCCGGGGTGCAGGGGTTCGCAGTCCGCCACGGTGAACCACTGGTCGCAGAAGCAGACCCGGTCGTCCTCCGCACGGGGCTTGCCGGGCAGTCCATCGCGAAGCACCACGATGCTGGGCTTGCTGCTGCTCACCTGCAGGTAGTCGCCAGCCTCCACCAGTTCGGCCCCTTCGAACCAGATGCCGTTGGTGGCCACCTGCTCGCCGCTGGCAAAGGCGATGGTCACAGGCTCCGTGAAGCCGGAAGCGAAGATGCGGCGTTGATCCAGACGGGCGCGGTCTGCGAGTCTCATGCCTTCACCTTGTCCAGAATGCGGTTTGCCTCGACCAGAACACGCTTGGAGAAGATCTCCTCCGCACGCACCTGCTGACGGAACCGCGTCTCCGGCCTGCCGAGAACGGATAGGAAAGAAGGACCATAGAGGCGCACGATCGGGTAGCTCGCCTTCTGGGTGCGCCCGTAGACCTCTCCCTTGGCGATGAATGCCCCCAGTAGCGGGCGATCCTTCTTGCCGCCTGTCGTCGAGATGAGCTTCCGGCCCGCACCTTGGCGGATCTTCACCGTGACGCCCTTCTTCGTCGGCTTCGCCCCCCAGCGGATGAGGGGGATGGACATGCGTCCCCGCGCATAGAGAACGGCGATCTTCGTACCGGGTCGAGCGTGCCTCACCCACATGGTGGCATCCACATCCTTCTTGGGAGCGGCATACTCCTCGCGGATGGCCTTGCTCGTCTCCGTCCGCATGGCGTAGATGGCCCGGTTCAGCGAGTGCACGACCACCCGTTCTATGCCGTTCGGGAGCCGCTCCACCTTACGGTAGAGTTCTCCCAGCACATGCTTGGCGTGGAAAGTGTCCAGACGGGCAAGCCTCTTGTCAGCCATGATCAGCGCTCCGGCCTGTCGTAGCTGTCCGGGTCGGGCACGAGGTCGGCCAACTGGCGAATCTTCTCCACGGTGACCTCACCCTTGCAGCGTTCGACGGCGTCCAGCACCGCAGGCACGCCATGCGTGAGGGCCAGCCGCAGCACGGTGACGAGCACTTCCTTAGACATGGCCTTCCTCCTTCACCGGGGCAGGCTGCCCCGTCTTCAGGTCGTGTATGCCGACGCCCATGCCGCGGGCGCAGTCGAGCAACTCGGACAGGCGGCCCGTCATGGCCACCAGCATCCGCGTGACCCTGTCGCGCTGCGTGTCGCCGGGGCTGGCCACATACTCCTCGAGGGCTATCCTCGCCGACTGGAAGGCCCCCCGGTAGATGCGGGCCACGGCCTTGGCCTTGGCATACTGCGCATCGTCGAGAGTGCCCCCGGCGTGGGCGTCTGCGAGGGCGGACATGGTGGCGTCGTAGGTCTCGCCCGCGATGACCAGCGTGTTGTAGGCGTTGTTCTCGAAGTCGCTGCACGCGGCGAGCAGCAGCACGGAGAGCACGAGGAACAGGGTGCGGAATCTTTTCATGGGACCTCCTGCCTGTGTCAGCCCACGAGGCCGGCAAGGTCGGTTGCGCGGCTCACCCAGCCGCGAAGGTACTTGGCGCGCCTAGGCGATGCCGCAAGGTCCACATAGAAACGGATGCGACCAAGACACATGGCGGTGGCAAGACGCGGCTCGCCATACGGAAGACGGCAGAGCGACATGACGGCAGAGAAGGTCTTGCCGCCGAAGATGCCGTCCACGGCCACGGGCTGGCCCATGCCGCAAAGGGCCTCTTGCAGGATGCGGACGGCCCGGGTCAGGCCGCAGTTCACGCCCGCATCGAACTGGCAGATGGCAATGCCCTGCGGCAGCGACTGCAAGCCCGGCCGCAGCCAGAAGTGACGGTGATACAAGGCCGTGGCCTGTTCGGGGGTGAGGCCCCGGATGTCGTCCGCGTCCACATCGCCATCACCGTCGACATCACCCTCAAGCTGCCCGAGAGAGCGAAGCCAGCGCAGGCTTATGCCGTGGTTGGTCACGCCCCCCGGATCGTCGGCATCATCGGAGAGGCCGCCCTCGCGCGGGAGCGTGAACTCCATGGCACGCATGAATGCTACGTCGTAGGTCATCACTTCGTTCCTGAAGCCGCCCGGCCTGCGGGCGGACAGATGGTTTCGCGGTAGTCGCGCAGCCGGGTGGAGAGCCACTCCGGAATGGGCACACCGAAGAACTTGAGGTGGTCGAGGCAGCTCATGGCCTCGTTGACGCAAAGGTAGAAGACGAAGAACGCCCCCATGGGCACATGGAACAGCGTCCACGCCTTGCCGAGCGCGCCGTCCACGGTGGCCACCACGAACACGGCGGCGAAGTAGAAGAGGAACTTCCACGCGCCGGCGCGCATCTTGGCCCCGCTGATACGCCTGATGCGACAGGCGCGGACAAAGCCCAGCACGTAGTCGAGCACCAGCAGAATGGCGAGGAAGGGCAACACGTTGGCCACCCCTCCCAGCATTCCGGCCACCCACGCGAACACGGCAGCAAGAGCGGACTTGAACACAGAGTTCTCCGTCAGTTCACGGCACTGGATGCCGCACCACAGGGCTAGCTGGTCGAACATCGTCAGGCCTCGGGGGTGTCTCCGGCGGCTTCATCGCCACCGCACCCCGCCCCGGAATCGGCACCCGCGTCAGCCCCTCCGGAATCGGTCCCCGATTCAGGCGAAGTGTCCTTACGGGCCTTGCCATCAAGCAGGCTGCCAAGCTGGGCCTGCGGCGAGGTTGCCGGGTCTTCGAGCGTATCCACCGGCTTCAGGATGCGGTCTGCCGGTTCGGCGGCACCCTGTTCCAGCAACTCGTCGGCAAGGTCGGGGGGCAGTGCCACGACATCGCCCGGGGCGTAGTCCTTGCGGCCTCCCTTGGAACCGTGGGTCACAGCGCACAGCAGACGCACTTTCACGCTCTTGGCCATGATCCCTCCTAGGCCACCACGGCGGTGACGATGGATGCAGGCTCATAGGTGACGGGCAGCGGGTCGGTCTCGCCCAGCAGCCACAGTACGGAGGGGTCGCGCTCGGTCCACATCTTGGAGAAGAACTCGGCCTGCACCCCGCCGGGGCCTGCATCGAGGTCCTCGATGAGGCCGAACTCGAGCACGGCACGGGCCTTGGAGGAGAAGAGCGCCACCTTGTTGGCGGGCCATATCTCGCGGGCGGTGTCGGTGGCGTCGAAGAAGCTGCCGCCGTAGGTGTAGACCTGAAGCCCGCCGTAGTAGCCCTTGAAGTCCGCCGCGAAGTCGGGGGCGAGAAGCCCGCCCTCGACACGGCGCAGGTCGAGCCGTTCCTTGACCTTGGCGTGCGAGAGGAAGGCGTTGCAGGCCGTGGTGCCGAGAATGAGCACGTCAGGCGCGTAGCCCGTGGCGTCCTTGGTCTTCTTCGTCCACGCCTCGAGGTCGGCGTTGGGGTCGCTGCCCGTATCCGACCATTTTGCGGTGCCGGTGAGCGTGACCTTGTGCTCGGCGGGCATACCGAAGTCGTAGGCCAGACCAAGTTCGGGGATGGTCAGGGCACCCTGCAGCACATCGGCGCAGGCCTTCTCCACGGTAAGGTCGAGGCGACGCCGCAGGTCTTGCAGTTCCACGGCAAGGTTCTTCTGCGCGGCCTGCTCCAGACTCTGGCCTCCGGCCACATAGGGTGCCATGCCGGAAGGCCGGGCGAGGATCTTCTCGGGGTCGAGCTGCTTCTTGGGCCGCAGCTTGGGGAACTGCAGAAAGGAGGTCGAACGGCGCGTGTTCTCGAGGATGGTCCCGCCCTTCACGGCGGAGGTGTACGGCACGACCTTGTTCTTGAAGCGGTCCGCGTCGAACTGGAGGATCTTCGCGGGGTTGGAGATGCGCTCGCGGAAGAGGATCTTCTGCAGCAGCCCGGGCTGGCCGGGCATGACCTGTACGGCCTCGGTCAGGTAGCGAAAGTCGAAGTAGTCCATGAAGGTTCTCCCTAGGCGGGCTGGTTGAGGGTCACGAAGATGCCCGCATCACGAAGCGCGGCGATGGCTGCGGCCTTCTGCGGTGCCGTGATGCCCTGCGGCCACACCAGCCCGCGGTCGAGCGCTTCGCAGTGGGTGTAGGCCACCGCCACGAGATCGCCCGAAGCGGGCACGCTGCAATCTTCAGCGAGAATGTGCGTGGGGGTCTGGCTGCCGTCGGACGCGCCGGGGGCGAGTTCCTTGAGCTTGCCCGACGCCGTGACGACGGCGAGCACGGTACCGGCCATGAGGTCACGCGCCGCGCCCGATGATGCGATGGTGACGGATTCCATCAGCGGCGGATGCGCGCCAAGGAACGGGACGAACGTCTTCTCGTAGGTGGTCACGCCATTCATGGACGGCTCCTATCGGGTCAGCAGCCCGGCCATGCGCTGGCCGAACTGTGCAGGGGTTTCCGCACCGGGGTTGCCGGGAACGCCGGAAAGCGGCGCGGCGTGGGCACCGACGATGCCAGCGAGGATGCGCTCCTCATGGCTGGCGCTCGGTTCCTCATGCCGGGGCCGGGCTTCAGTCGTGGCCTGCGCTGCGGGCTTGGGCAGCAGCGACGCCACGGCTTCGATCTGCGACGCGGAAAGGTTCTGCTCGAGCAGTGCCTGCACGCGGCTTGCAGCCTCGTCGCCCGCCACGGCCCTGACCGCAGCAAGGCACGCCTGCTGCTTGTCGCCGAGGCCCGTCGTGGCCTTCTCTTCGAACTGGGTACGAGCGGCAGCCACGGCCTTCTCTGCGGCCTCGCGCTCGATGGACGCCAGCAGTTCGGGGTGCTGGCTGGCAAGGTTCGCCCTGTCCATGGTCATCTCCTTGGCAAGGGTTGCTATGGCCGCTTCGCGGTCGGCCACGATGGCGGTAACGAGGCCCTGTGGCGCTTCGGAGGCGACAAAAACCTTGCCGTCCGCCCACGTCGTCAGGTTCGCGGCGTCGAGTCCCATGCTCGCGCTCACCCCGTCGGTGAAATGTCTGTAGAGAGCGGTCAGCCGTTCCTGCAGGTAGGCACGCTCGTTGTCGGCAAGGGGGGTGTCGGGGTTGCCCACGGCCTTCCACTGGCCCGCCGTCAGATAGGCGTAGGAAAGGCCGGCCTTCTCGTTCCACTTGGACCAGTTCTCGTAGACCGAGATCACGCCGATGCTGCCCACGGTGGCCGTGGCAGGTGCCAGCACCCGCCCCGTTGCCGAGCCGATCATGTAGGCGGCGCTGGCCATGAGGCCGTTGGCATACGCAGCCATGGGCTTCGTGCCCTTGGCGCGTTCGGCACCGATGTAGTCGGCAAGCTCCTTCATGCCCGCCACGGTCCCGCCCGGGCTGGCCACATCCAGCAGGATGGCGCGCACGCCCCTGTCGGCAAGGGCCGAGGCAATGGCCGGGCGAATCTGGTCGAGCATGCCGGTGGTGTATCCGTAGCCCCAAGACCAGCTTCGGCGGGGCGTGAGCATGCCCATGACCGGGATGACGGCGACGCCATCACACAGTTCATAAGGGCGCTCTTCGCCTCCGGACACGCCGAAGGTGGCCGCCCTCTCCTCGCCGTGCGGGGGGGATGCATCGGCAGGGAGAGGACGACCGGGGTCACCGGAGGCGTCGGCATGGCGAAAGGCCGAGAAGAAATGTCCAAGGGCTTCGGGCATGGCGGCCCACATGCGCTCGGCAAAAAGGTCATGCAGTTGCGGCATCGTCGCCCTCCTCGGCATCGTCGTGGTTGGTGTCTCCGTCGCCTTCGTCGTCGGACGGGAAGGCATCGTCTTCCGCCGGTGCGCCCGCCACGGAACTGGCGGCGTCGAGACGTGCGGCAAGACGTGGCGCAAGGCGCTGCATGAGGCGGTCCTCGTAGCCACGGGCCGCCCAGACGTCCTCCACGGCAAGCCCCCGTTCACCGAGAATCTCGCCGTAAGTGGAAAGGCCGCTTTCGATGAGCGAGATGTTGGCCTTGGCTTCCTTGACGGGGTCGATGTAGCCGCGCCCCGGCCCTATCCACATGGAGGCGGTCCAGAGGGGCAACGCCTCGTAGAAGCCGGGGGCGGACGTGGGCAGGGAGATGAGGCCGCGCAGGTACGCCTCTTCGATGACCATGCGGTAGATGGGCTGGCAGTAAGAACGCGCCTGCCACTGACGCCACAGCATGTAGACGCGCCACGCCTCGAGCAGGGCCGCGCGGGCGCTGGAGTAGTTGGTCTTGGAGAAGTCTTTCAGCAGGGCCTCGTAGGGTATGCCCGCCGATGCGCCCATGGCCCGCACCACGAAGTTGACGAAGCCCGTCCAGTTGGCACCGGGGCGGTCGCTGGAGAGCGGCTTCACGTCGTCGCCGGGGTTGCCATAGAGCACCTGCCCGGGGGCGTAACTCTGGTGGTAGACGCGCTCTTGCCCGCCCTGCCCTCCGGGTCCCTGCTGGAACTGCCCGAGGTAGTCCTCGACACCCTGCGTACCGTCGGCCACCTTGATGAACAGCGGAAAGCTCGCCGCCACAATCTGCCCGATAAGCTCGTATTCGAGGCTGTCGGCCAAGTGCCTGAACAGCTTGAGCGCCGGTGAGAGGATAGGCTCGCCCCGGTACTGCTCCTCGCTGGTGCGGCGAAAGCAGTGGAACGCCCCCGGACGGTGGAACAGCCTGTGCGGAATACGCCTGAAGCTGTCGCTGCCAAGTGCCCCCCAGCCAAGCCGACCGCTCCAGAGGTCCGGCGCAGGTTCCGCTACCCACAGGGCGCAGGGCCTGCCAAGTCGGTCGAGTTCCACACCGTCACGCATATTGTGCATGGCGCGCTTGTCGGACGGGGTGCAGAGCCTCTCCGGATGCACGGGCTGCATGCGAAGACCGAGAAAGCCCCCCTCCTTCGTCGCATCCACCATGACCGGAATGTGCAGCATCTCGCCGTGGACGAGCGTTGACCGCAGCCCCATGAACTGAAGGTCTGCGAAGTGCTGCCCTTCAAGACCGGCAGACTCGCACCACAGTCTGAAGATGGACTCCATCCTGTCGCCGATGTCGCGCGCCTGCTCTTCGTCAAGGCCCAGCAACGCCGCCGGAATGGTGGACTGCGGAAACAGACCGTTGGCCCCCACCGCATTGAGTGTGATGGTGTCCACCATGGAACGCCCGGCCCAGTCGTTGGCGACAAGGTCCTCACTCCGGGTGGATGCGGTGGTGCGCTCCTGCCCGCCCGCCACAAGGCTGGGTCGCCAAGGCCGATAGTTGGACAGCGTGCCCCTGAAGGCCCCGGCGTCGCGCGAGACAGGCTGCACGACGCCGGGAACCAGCGGGGAGGAGGCACGACCGACAACCGAAGGACCGAATGAGGCACGAGTGCCCTGACAGGCAGAACGCCTGAACGGGCGGCGGGCATGTGGACGAAGGGCGGGCATCCGCTACCCCCGTGCGATGACGGGCCGCACGGTGAGCGGCCCGGGGCGACGTGGACGCCCTGACTGCGCGGCAAGCAGCAACTGCCGTTCGCGCTGCAGGTACGCCAGTTGTTCGCGGATTTCAGGCAGCGAATGATGGCGGACGCTTTGCCCGCTAATCGTGTATTCGCGGCCCGAGGCGACAGCCAGCAAGGCTGCCTTCCAGTCCGCTATCAGCGCGTCGAGTTCTTCAAGGGTCCAGATGGTAGACATGCCGGCAACGTAGTACGCTGCCGGCATGTTGTCGTGGAGCTAGTGGGGCTTATGGAGCTAGTGGAGAAAGAGTTGAGAAAACGCTGTTTTTTTCTCATCACTCGTCGGCGGTTCTGGCCCATTTCTGCGGACGGAAAGGGTGTCCATGATTACCGACTCCCCCTTTGTTGCGAAAGGGCGTCGGCATTACCGACACCCCTTCGGTGCTAGATGGTGTCGGCATTACCGACTCCATCGGCGTAATAGGCAGAGCCTATAGCACTCTCACATCTTCCACCGGCACGAGCCTCATGCCTCCCCCAACCCTGGCCACCCCCACAAACCAGTGACCGGAAGCATCACGGAGGGGGCCTTCGGTCAGCACAAAGGTGACATCACGCAATGCAAGCCCCGCAAAGCTACGCCCGTTAGGAACCGACACCCGCATTCCCCGCGACAGAGGAGGCAGCGAGTCGGGAGTAAACTCTTGCCCGGTCAACGCCGTTGCCAACATTGTCGCGATTTCAGCTATGGAGTGATAGGCATGCACGCCGGAACGTCCGTCTGCCCATCGCCCATTGATACGAAGCCTGAAGCACCCCGAAGGTTCTCCCCACTCGGACGCATCATAGAGTTCGACCTTCTGCCGCCTTGCCCCGTTTTTTAGGCAAAAAGACGAGTATGGCTTACGCCTTTCAGACATGATTTTGCCTCAATTCCCGTTCATCTTGCCGCCGCGCCAAATAGTTCAGGCAATCTTGCTCCAGCACACGAACGCCCCGAACAACACCATGCCTGTAAGACGGTATTTCTCCCGAGTTCACGAGGTTGTAGAAGTGACTCTGGCTGCACCCAAGCAGCGTGCATGCCTGCCTCCAGTTGAGCTTGCGGCCCAAATCGTTCCCGCTATTCATCGCGCACCTCCCCACCAGCTTGGGCGGACTCCCCCTGTGGGCGAGACCGGCACTTGCGGTGTCTCCTTCTTCATCTTCGGTTCCTGCTGCGGCTGCTTCCAGTTGCGCACGCCAAGGGCGAAGGCCCCGGCAAGGGCAAGCACCTCGCAGTCCCAATAATGGTTATCCCGTCCTGAAGGGCAGACCCACGCCTGCTTCTGTTCATCGTAGTATTCTGCAACCATCTCCCGCGCGTATTCCAGCGGCGTGTCGTGGTGCAGGTGAAAGGCACCGGGGTCTTCCGGCGCAATGGACAGCTTCGCCGCAAGGTCGTTCTTGAAGAACGTCGTATCCACCTTGAGCAGACGCAGACCGCCCGGAATGCGGCGCTGCGTGCCCGGATAGTACTCCAGGGGCGAATAGGTCAGGGGTGCAGCCTGATGCTGCTTGCCCTGCGTGGGAAAGATGCGGCCCTTGTTGGCGGCGCAGAAGGCGTAGACCTCTTTCGTCCGGTGGCCCATGGAGTCTTGCAGGGCAAGGCGAACCCGGTATTCGTTCCCGTGCCCGTCGCGGTAGGCACTGCCCCAGAGAATCTCGGCCAGTGCCGGAAAGGTCGGCGCGGTACCGCACTGGATGAGCCAGCTTTCATCCTCCTGCCCCCAGCCGAAGGCGCGGATGACATAGCGGAAGTAGCCCCGGTGCTCGTCACTGCCCTGCGTGTCGATACCTGCCACCAGTGCGGCGATGCGCGGCGTACCGTCTTCGGCAAGCGGCCCCGGCACCATGCCGCGCGGCCTGTCGTCGCACAGGGCAAGAATGCGGTCCTCGTCGCGGTCCATGCGATAGACCCGCCACGGTTCCGCCTTGAAGTTGTTGCAGAAGTCCTTCAGGTCCTCCTGATTCTTCGAGGCGTTCCACCGCAGGAAGGACGCCGCCACCTTGGACAGCGACACGAAATACGAGAGCCATGCAGGCAGATGAAAACCGACGTTCGCGGGCCGGTGCGTGTCGAGGTGGGCCTTCAGTTCAAGCCCTGTCGAGCGTTCACGCCACAGGCCAAGGCGCACGGCCCGGTCGCGGTCGCCGTCGTGCCATACGCTACCGCAATGCTCGCATACATACTCGGCAAGCTGGCGCGAAAGCACGTCCTCCGGGTCGCGGACGTCCTCGGGCCAGCGGATTCTGTCAAAGGTCATCAGCTGTTCCATGGCGCAATGCGGGCAGCGCACATGAAAGTCGAACACGGCCTGCGCCTCGCGCGTCATGTATTGCCAGATGCCTGTCGATTCCACCGTGGGGGTGGATATCTTCCAGATACGCGCCTTATGCCGCCACGTGATGGTGCGCTTCTCGGCAAGGGCTTCGGCGGAGGCCTCGTTCCGGCTGCCCTGGTACTTGTCCAGTTCATCCAGCACGAGATAGCGGATGGGCTTGTTGCCAAGCCGTGCGGCAGACCCCGACCATGCGAGGAAGATGGGCATATGCCGCAAGTTGATGCGCAGGCTTGAGCGGTCGTCGGCCGAGCCTGTCAGATAGGTGGCGAGGCGCGGACTGCCCTCTATCATGGGCTGGATGCGGTCCTTGGCGTTCTCGCGGGCGGTGAGTTCATCGGGGTAGACGTACATGACCGGCCCCGGGGAACGGTCGATGGCGTAACCGATGCAATTGTGGATGGCCTCGGTGATGCCCGACTGCGGGCACTTGCAGATGCCTATCTTCCGCACCGCCTCGTGAAAGCTGGCGTCCATGATGCCCGCGCTGTAGGGCGTGATGGAGTTGTGCCAACGCCCGGGAATGGTGGAGTACGCCACCACGCGGTGACGCTCGGCCCACTGGCTTACCGGCATGGGTGCGCGCCGGCGCATGACGGCACGCTCGGCCATGGAGAAGTTGAAGCGGTACACGCCGGGCCGCCCTGTCTGGCGTTCGTGCAGGCGTGAACCGATTTCGCGCGCAGTGCCCGCAGGCAGGCGAACCACAACGCGCAGGCAGTCGTCATTCTTCGGCTTCGGCAACAGGGTCGGAGTCATCAAACACAACCTCGTAGGTCATAGGACGCGCATACTCGTTGAGTGCCGCGTCCAGTTGGCGTTCAAAGAACGACAGAAGGTCGGGGGCTTTCTTCGGATTGCCCTCGGCGGTGTGGATGAGGTCGAGCAGGCTCGTCTCGAACATGGTTCGCAGACCCGTTGCCAGCACCCCGGCACGGGCCGCCAGTTCGACCTCCACGTCATCGCGCAGGATGTACTTGCCGGCGCGCACCTCGTTCTTGAACCGTTCGGCCTTGGCCTGTTCCTCAAGCTTCTCGGCCTCTGCCTTGGCCTTGCGCGAGGCGTATTCCTGCGCCTCTGCCGTTTCCTTCTCGGGCAGGGCGTGGGTGGGCAGGCTGGCCGCGTAACGGTCCACGTCACGCTTGCGGTACGTCCCATCCGGCTGTGCCTTCAGAAGCCCCCTTCCCTTGTCCTGATACAATTTGCTCTGGCTGATCTTTCGCCCCTGCTCCTGCAGATGTGCCAGCACATCCTTGAGCGAGCCGAAGCTCTGCTTTGTGTGCATCACTTGCTCCAGCATCTTTGTGACCCGCTCAAGGAGCCGCAGGTGCTCCGCCGACGGATCATCATTCACCAGACGCTTGGCGGCCTCTTTGGCTTTGAGCAGCAAGGGCAGATCGGTCTCCGCACTCTTGTCCACGAGAGACAGCAAATCATGCTCATGCATGAGCCACCTCCCTCGCCAGCTGCACATCGGCAAATGACGCGCCGCCTTCCAGTACCGCTGTCTTGCCTGTGACTTCCTCCCAGCGCCGGACGATCACGTCCGCAAAACGGGGATCAAGCTCCATCGTATTGCAGCGCCTTCCCATGCGCTCGCAGGCGATGAGTGTCGTTCCGGAACCGCCGCAGGGGTCGAGCACCAGCCCGCCGCGAGGAGAGCTGTTGGCCACCATGCGTTCCACGAGTGCCACGGGCTTCATCGTGGGATGCAACTCGGAGCGTGCGGGCTTTGCCACCGCAAGAATCGAGGTGGAGACCTCCTCCACCGTCACATCCTGCCCCCGGATGAGCAGCACAGCGTCTCCCGTAGCCACCTGCCACACGCCCTCGCCAGCAGGCAGGACCGTCTGCCCAGCGAAGTGCTCCAGCAGCGTGGTGTGCTTGCGGTTGCCGTACCAGCGGTGCTTGCCCGTCGGCTTCCACCCGTAGAGGATGGGTTCGTGCTGCCAGTGATAGTCGCCTCGCCCAAGTACGAGTTGATGCTTCCGCCAGATGAGGCATGACGCGAGCTTGTAGCCGGCGTGGGCAAAGGCCTTGCGAAACGCCGTACCGCCTCCGGCCTCGGAATGGGCCACATAGGCGGCAGCCCCGTCAGCCAAAGCTTCATAGGAACGCGACAGAAGACGCAGCAGGAACGCGTCGAAGTCTTCCGGACTCATCTTGTCATTCCGGATCTTGCCAGCCTTGCCGGAGTAGTCGACGTTGTAAGGCGGATCGGTCCACAGCATGTCTGCCTGCTCGCCAGCCATGAGCCGGACAACATCTTCCACAGACGTGCTGTCGCCGCAGAGAAGACGATGCCCACCCATGTTCCAGACATCACCCGGGCGGGATGTAGGTGCTTCAGGGAGAGGTGGAACCATGTCCGGATCGGTCTCTCCGGCTAGGGCGACTCCCTGCAGGAAGGCGTCGAGTTCCGCATCGGCGAAGCCGGTCATCGTCAGGTCCACGCCGAAGTCGCGCAGGCTGGCCAGTTCGACGCGCAATGCCTCGTCGTCCCATTCGGCCCATGTCGCCGAACGGTTGACCAGCAACCGGAAGGTCCGCACCTGCGTTGGCGTCATGTCATCCACGACGATCACCGGCACACTGGTCATGCCCATGGCAATCGCCGCCTTGAGCCGCAAGTGGCCGTCCACCACCTCTCCAGCCCCGGTGACCAGCAAGGGTATCCGGAAGCCGAACATACGCAGGGCGTCCACCATACGGGGTATGGCATCGTCATTACGACGGGTGGCATGTTCGCTGTGGTGAAGCCTGTCCACGGGCCAGTTCTCTATGTTGAGGTTTTCCATCCGCTAGGATTCCTGTTATGCCTCTGCCGCCGTTGGCATGAGGGTTGGGTCGGTCCTGGTCGGATGCTGCTACATCCGGTCGCCCTGAAGAGCGGCAACTCTGCAGGGCAACCCTCACCTTGGTTGTCAGCAACAGGCCGCGTCGTTTTGATGCGGTCTGTTGGCGTTGTTGGCGTTGGAACGCCGTGCCCTGCACAGCAGATTGTCCGGGGTGATGATGCGGGCGGGGTGCTCTGCGAAGTAGTCCCACAAGGCCGGTGTGGCGTCGAAACGCCGAAGCAGTTCGTGCAGGCGGGCCATGTGGCGCTTGCCCCACGGGGCGGGGTACTGCCACTCGTACCCGCCGGAGTTGAAGCGCACGTACTTCACCGGCATGCCCTCCCACAGGGAACGGAAGGCCAGCACCGTCTGCAGAACATCCGGCGGGAGGCCGCACGAGGATGCGGCAGCAGCCGCCGGGGTGGGAATGGGTGCGGGTGCAGTCGCACACGGGGCGACGGCGGGTGCGGAGGACGCTGTGGGAGCCTGCTCGACAGACGAAAGCTGCGCCGCGCCCCGAGCCTTTGCATGTTCCATGGCCAGCACCGGAGGCAACCCGGCAAGAATCCACGCCCGCAGGTCCTCACCCTGCTTGAAGGCGTCACCGGGGTCCTTTCCAGCAGGAACGGGCCACCGCTTTGCCTGCGGGTAGGTCTCGCGCCACCACGCCCAGCCGTCTGCCCCCGGGCCGTCGTAGTCCAGTGCCACGAGGATGGACGCAGCGGATTGCAACGCTGTGTGGGCTGTGGCGTCAGGACGGCCCCGGTTTGTCAGCACGGCCAGCGCACCGACAAGGTCGCCAGCGGCATGATGCACGAGCATGGCGTCCAGTTCGGCCTCGACCACGACCACCGCACGAGGAGCCTCGCCCAGCAGCATCGTGGTGCGCCCGCAACCGCCCTCGACGAGCATGTACTTGTCGCCCCACTGCTCCACATCGCCGTCGGGCCTGCGGATTCGGATACGCACCGGCGCGCCATCCTGCCCGGCAGGCCCGTAGGCCGGAATGATGATGCCACGGGGGATGAACATGCTGGTTCTCGGCTTGCCGTCTTTGCCTTCCTTGGGCTGAAGACCCCACGCAGAGCGAGCGCGAAAGACGCCCTGCCGTCCCTGTTCCCCGGCGAGGTAGCCAATGCGGTAGCGACGCACAGCGGCCTCGGGAAGCCCACGCTCGGCAAGATAGGCCAGCGCCCGGGGCGTGCGCAGCAAGGCAGCATGGGCATCGGCCACGAACTTACCTGCCTGGGCTGACCAGATGTCACCCGGTAAGGCCGAGGGCTTCGGCTGGAAGCAGGCCTTGCGGGTCGCCTTGGGCATGGCGGGCAGCCTGCCGGGTACGAAGGTCGTGCGCTCTATGCCCAGTTCCTTGCAGGCTTCGGCCCACTCAAGACGCTCGACCGTGAGCAGGTACTCGAGCACATCGCCGCCCTTCTGTTCCTGACGGCAGAACCATGTGCCGACCACTCCGGCCTTGGCGCAGGCAGGACCGCCCGGCTGTTCAGGCCAGATGCGGAAGCGGTCACGCCCGCCGCACACCGGACACGGGCTAGCGAACTCCTCGCCCCTGTCCCCCCTGCCGGTGGACACCTTTCTGGGCTGCAGACCACGGGCAGCAAGTCTTTCAAGCAACGGCGCTCTCATTCGACTGAACCTCCCAATATCCCTGAAATCTCCCAGCTCATTTCTTTCTTTAACCTTATGTTTTTCCATAATAAATTTAATGAATGGGAGCATGGGACATTCGACGTGGGCGATGCACACAACTCGCAATCATGCGCATGTGCGTGGCAAGATACCGCTGCGGACTCTCCCAACCTCCAGACGTGACTATTCCTCCAATCATCACTGAATGTTGTGACTGCGCGTCCGTCATTACAACGGGAGCTTTTGGGAGGTTTCCGTGCGGCCTAGTCAAAGAGCTTCCTCCTTTTGGCAGAGGACGCGTCAGACGAACTCGTATCCGCAGCCATCTCGTCCTCGACCTCGGGCAGAAGCGAGACGCCAAGGTAGACCATGCCGCCCGACTTCTTCTTGGGAATGCCCTTCTTGGCGAGGATGTCACCAAGCCGCCGGGCGCTATACGAGTAGGAAGAGTCCACGTTCTTGTGCAGCCACCAGTTGAAGGCGTTGAGCAGCACCGTGGCACTTGTCCGCGTGGCAGGTTCGATGCCCTCGACGACCTGCTCGATCTCGCAGCACTCGGTCAGGAAGCGGCCCACATCGTCGAAGGCTCTGCGCCGCTCGCGCGTACAGGCCAGCACCTCTTCAGGCGGGTTGAGTCCGACACGCTGGTACTCGAGGCACCCGCGCACCAGCCACGCGAGGATGCCGGGAAGCTCTTTCATCAGCTTGTGCTCCATCTGTGGATCACGGGGCCGTTCGTCAGGCGTGGTCGGATGATCCACGAAACGGAGCTTCCACGGCACGGCGAGGGTGCGCGTCCAGAAGGCGTCGTCGTCGGCCTTGGCGCGCGGTATCTCGTTGGTCAGAAGGAACAGCAGATGCGTCTGCTTCCATGTGGTGTAGAGCTTGTCCTGAAGGCCCCGGGCCATGAGGTTGCTGCCGCCCGTCAGCCACTTGATCTTGGACATGGCGAACTTCTGGCCGTCCTCGGCTTCGGTGGCGAAGGCCATGCGCTTGCCGCGCAGGGCGAGCACGTCGGGCGAAGGCCCCGCGCTGCTTCGCGGCTGCTTGGTATCCAGCAACAGCGCCGTGTCGATGGTCGAAGCGAGGTCATCGCCAAGGATGGCGGTCAGTATCTTCAGAAGGGTGTCTTTACCGTTGCGCCCCCGCGCCCCGTAAAACACGAACCAGTAGTGATCATCCCTCGCTCCCATGATGCCGTAGCCGAACACGCGCTGCAGGAACGACACGATGGCCTCGTTCTCATGGCAGGAGTACATGAACCGCTCGAACTGCGGGCACGGCGCATCGATGCCGGCCCATTCGATGGGACAGGCGTTGAGCACATAGTCGTCAGGATGGCCGGGGCGGAACTCCCCTGTCCGCAGATCGATGACCCCGTTCCGGCAGGCAAGCAGGAACGGCTGCTGGTCGAGTTCATCACCCGTGATGGCAAGGGGGTCGGCGATGGTGTGGGTACACCGGAGCAGCTGCTCGCGCCCGGACGGTGCCCGAAGGAAGCTGACACGCTTGAGCAATTCCTCGCGCTTGCGCTCGAGCAGGGCCTTCTCGTCCCCCACGGCGTCGTCGGCTTGCTTCGACAGGCTCGAGACAGCACGGAGGTACGCTTCGCACACGGCCTCGACCGCAGCCTGTGAGGTCTCCATGATGTCCTCTTCCCAGTGATGCCCGGCCCAGCGGATGAAGCGCCCCCAGCGTTTGACGTAGACGAACTTTCCTCGGTTTAGCGCGTTGAAGAGCATGGCGTCGCCAACGCGATTGGCCTTCAGGCACTTCAGTATGAAGTCGTCACTGAGTGCGGGCACTTCATCTCTCGGGGCAACCGGGCGTGACGCCTCTTCATCTTTGACGCGGGCTGCCACTCTCGCGGCCATATCAGCCGTGGCAGGCACAGACGGCGCGGCAGCACCGACTTCAGGCAACGCATCGCCGGTACGATCTTCATGCATGACGGTACTCCATGAACCCGCCCGTACATGGTGCAATGCCCCTCAACGGGCGGGGTGCAGTGTTACGATTGTCTCTTGGCGTATGCAGCAAAGGTGTCGCGCCCGCGCGGATTCCATTTTTCCACGCAATGCGTTCCACAGTTCGCGGCCAAATCGTGGGGTCGGCAGCAGCCGTAGGCTGGCCCCCGTAGGGGAAGGACCCGCAGCCACCAGAGGGGCGCGCGGGCTTATGGGAGATTTTGGTCAGCTTCTCCGGAGAGGGGGGGAAGGGGGCGCGGGGGACTGCGCCGCCCCGGAGGCCCGCGCAGCGGCGCGGGCTGAAGGAAGCACCCGTGCGGGCATGACATCGCGCACGGCGGAGGCTAGGGGCACTGTTGCGATCAACGGACCACACGGGTGCACCCTCCCCCATGCAGACCAGCAAGAAAATGGTAACCGCGTGGTAACCATCTTCCAAAACGACGAAGAGGACACACGCGTCTCCGCATGTATCCTCTTGAAATATCTTGGCGCGCCCGGGAGGATTCGAACCCCCGGCCAAGAGCTTAGAAGGCTCCTGCTCTTTCCAACTGAGCTACGGGCGCGTGAAGGCGAAAATGAATAGCCGAGCGCGGGCCCATGGTCAAGGGGGAGCTTGGCAGGAGAGAACGCAGAGGGCGTTCAGCCCTCCCATGGCGACAGAAAAGCCTGTCTTGCGCGCGCAGGGCACATGCCATGTGGGACGCGACACGGCGATGCTGTCGCCCTGCGTGCGAGGCTACCGCTGCCTCAGTCGCATCGCCAACTCGAGCACGGTGCGGGTCTCCTACGCGGGAGCTCAGAGGGTACGCCGTTTAGTGGCCCCGATGATATCGGCCGCCTTCATGTGCGATGGGACGAGCATGAGCGGGGCACTGTCAACAAGGCCAGCGCCCCTGCGCCCCTCCTCGGGGACACGAACCCTTGACGTCCAACGTGCCTCGGCCTAGGCAGGGGCAAGCATCTGGCAGTTCGCATGGACGAAAAGCCTGCATACGACGTGCACCCCACAGCATTGTATCCGCAAGACACCAACCCACCGGAATCAACATGACGTTCCGCACCTATGGCGACGTTGTCGCCCATCTCGAGGGGCTTGGCCTCTTTCATATGGATTTCGGACTCGACCGGATGCATGCAGCCCTCGCCGCCCTCGACCTCACCCGTCCTCCCTACGCCGTGGCGCAGGTGGTGGGCACCAACGGCAAGGGCTCCACGTCGACCTTTCTCGCCTCCATCGCACAAGCGCACGGGCTGCGCACGGGTCTCTACACCTCTCCCCATTTCATCACACCGCGCGAACGCATCCGCATCGATGGCAGGATGCTCGAGGCCGACCAGTGGCCCCTTCTCGGCAACCGCATCCTCGACGCCGGCGGGGCCAACCTCACCTATTTCGAATTCCTGACCGTCCTCGGGGCTCTCGCCTTCCGAGAGGCAGGGGTGGACATGGCCGTCATCGAGGCGGGACTCGGTGGCACATGGGATGCGACCACGGCCCTTGCCGCCGACATCCTCTGCGTGACGCCCATCGGCCTTGACCACCAGCATGTGCTCGGCCCCACCATCACCGCCATCGCCACCGACAAGGCCGGGGCCATGCGTGAAGGACATGTGGCCCTCACCGCCCCGCAATGCGGTGAGGCGTTCTCGGCCCTTGCACAGGCCGCCGCCACGCGAGGGACTCGGCTGGTACAGACCGCCGCCACGACGACACTCCCCGCCGGGACGCACCTCGGACTCGCAGGCCCCCACCAGCGCGACAACGCGACACTGGCACTGGCCGCATGGCGCACCATCGCAGCCACACGGGGCTGGACGCCTTCCGAAGCGGCTGAACGGCATGGACTCGCCTCGGCGCACATCGCAGGCAGATTCCAGCGTGTCGAGGTGCGCCTCTCCGACCTGCCAGTGGCCGGGGTTCGTCCGGCTGATGTTCTTCCGGCTGGCTTCCATCCTTCCGATACGCATCCGGCCCGTATTCTCCCGGCAGACAGTTGCCCCTCGGAAAATTGCCCTTCGGGAGATTGTCCGGCTGGCCCCCCGCCCGACGTCACTATCCCCTCTTCCATCGAAGATACTCCGGATGCGGACACGACAAACCCGCATCCCTGCCGGTCGCTGCCGTTCATCCTCGACGGGGCGCATAACACCCACGGCCTCACCGCACTGCGCACCGCGCTGGAAGCACAGGGCCTGCGCCCTGCAGCTGTCATCTTCTCGTGTCTCGCCGACAAGGATACGGAGGCCCTCGTGCCGCTGCTGCACGACATCGCCGCCGGTGCCCCTGTCATCGTGCCCACCATCGCCGACAACGAACGTGCAGCTGACGGTGCGACCCTCGCCCGCAGAATGGGGCCAAACGCCCGCGCCGTGCCACGCCTTCATGACGCCCTGCACGAAGCCGCGCGGCTGGCCGGAGACGTGACGCCAAAGCACCCGGTGCTGCTCTGCGGTTCCTTGTATTTGCTGGCCGAGTTCTTTACACTTCGGCCCGACCTTCTCGAATCACCCGCAGAAGCGACCGGTTGCGCTGCATCCCGCTGACAAGCGGGCCAACCACGGCGCGAAGGCGGGCAGGGCCCTCTTGCCTGCAACGACTTCATGCCGTGAACCAGACCAGCCAGCACGCACCGGTTGTCGCGCCGCCATGACCGCATGGTCGCCACAGAGGCGATGCGACAGGCCTACTGCACCCAACATGACGAGGACTTTCGCGTGAACCGACTGTTCCGGGCCCTGCCATCTGTCGACGCCCTGCTTACGGCACTGACGACGCCGACACACGGCCACGACACTTTCGCCGACCTGCCTCGCGCCCTGCTTCGCGACCTCGTGAACGACTTTCTCGACGCAAGGCGTGAGGACATCCGGCAGGGGCGCATCGACGCCCCCGAAAGCCTTGCCGCCGAAAGACTGCTGCCGTCTCTCGTCCAGTCCGTGGGCAGACGCAGCCGAGCCCATTTCCGGCGCGTGCTCAACGGCACCGGGGTGGTCATCCATACCAACCTCGGCCGTTCGCTTCTCGCCCCCGCCGCCACCGAAGCCGTCGCCGCCGCCTGCGCCCACTACTCCAATCTCGAGTTCGACCTCGACACGGGCGAGAGGGGCAGCCGCTACAGCCATGTCGAGCAGCTTCTGTGTCGTGTCACCGGGGCGGAGGCGGGCCTTGTGGTCAACAACAACGCCGCCGCCGTGCTGCTGGTGCTCGACACGCTGTGCAAGGGGGGCGAGGTGGTCGTCTCGCGCGGGCAGCTGGTGGAGATAGGCGGCAGCTTCCGCATCCCCGATGTCATGGAGAAGAGCGGCGCGACACTGCGCGAGGTCGGCGCCACCAACCGGACGCACCTGCGTGACTATGAGAACGCCATCAACGAGAAAACCGTGGCCCTGCTGCGTGTGCACACCTCGAACTACCGCGTTGTCGGCTTCCACAAGGAAGTGCCGCTCGACGAACTTGTGGCACTGGGGCGCGCCCGCGACCTTCCCGTCATCGAAGACCTCGGCAGCGGCAGCTTTCTCGATTTCACCCCGTGGGGCCTTCCCGGCGAACCCACGGTGCAGTCCGTGGTGGGCGCGGGGCCCGATGTGATCACCTTCTCCGGCGACAAGGTGCTGGGCGGCCCGCAGGCGGGGCTTATCGTTGGACGTCGCCAGTGGATAGACCGCATCAAGCGCAACCCGCTCAACCGTGCCCTGCGCATCGACAAGATGACGCTTGCCGCGCTTGAGGCCACCCTGCGCCTGTACCTCGACCCCGAACGCGCCCGGAACGAAGTCCCCACCCTGCGCATGATGACGGCATCGCCCGATGAACTGGCGCGACGCGCCCGTCGCCTTGCCGCACGGCTGCGCAAGGCGCTGGGCGACGCGGCCCGTGTGGGCACGGTGCCGGGCGTCTCGCGTGTGGGTGGCGGTTCGTTCCCCGAACGCGACCTGCCCACCACCCTCGTGGAGGTGGCCCCCGCCTCCTGCACCGCCACGGTGCTCAAGACGCGCCTTCTGGACACCGACCCGCCGCTGGTCGGCAGGCTGGAGAACGACACCTTCCGCCTCGACCCGCGCACCCTCGACGACGTCGAATTCGCCCCCGTCGCCACTGCCTTGCGGCAGGCACTGGGGCTGTAGTGCCACCGAGCACAGACAGGAAAGAACACTGGCGGGCCCGTCCCGCAGGAGGAAATAGATGACCCTAGACCTTGCCTTCTCCACACGTAATTGCTGGGAGACCTACGCCAGCCAGACAGACGCGGCGGCCATGAACGACCTCGCCACGCGCTATGTAGACTTCCTCTCCCGCTGCAAGACCGAACGCGAGACCATCGACTATGTCGTCGAACGGTTGCGCACGGCTGGCTACACCGAGAACTTCGCCCACGACAGGGTGTACCGCGTCTTCAAGGGCAAGACCGTGTTCATCGCCCGCAAGGGCCGCCAGCCCCTCTCGCAGGGGATGCGCCTCATCGGCGCCCATGCCGATACGCCCCGCCTCGACCTCAAGCAGCGTCCGCTGCAGGAACAGGCAGGGGTGGGACAGGCCAAGACCCACTACTACGGCGGCATCCGCAAGTACCAGTGGCTGGCGCGCCCCCTCGCCATCCACGGCGTCGTGGTGCGTGAAGACGGCACGACCGTGCAGGTGACCCTAGGCGAGGATGTGACAGAACCTGTCTTCACCATCGCCGACCTGCTGCCCCATCTCGCCCAGAAGCAGTCGGGGCAGACCGTGGCCGACGCGTTCGAAGCGGAGAAGCTGAACATCGTCATGGGCCATCGCCCGCAGCCGAAGCCCGAAACCGCCGGTGACGAAGCCGACGCCAAGGACGCGCCGGAGGCCAAAGACCCCATCAAGGCCCGTGTCCTCGCCCTGCTGCACGAGAAGTACGCCATCCGCGAAGAGGACCTCTACTCCGCCGAGTTGCAGGCCGTGCCCGCAGGCCCCGCGCGCTTCGTGGGCCTCGACGGTTCGCTGGTGGGCGGCTACGGGCAGGACGACCGCATCTGCGTCTTCGCTGCGCTCGAAGCCCTGCTCAACGCCGAGAACCCCGCCGCCCCCCAGTGCGTGCTCTTCTGGGACAAGGAGGAGATAGGGTCTGAAGGTTCCACGGGGGCCAAGTCGAAGTTCTTCGAATACTGCGTGGAAGACCTCATCCAGTCGTGGCAGCCCGCGGCGCGCTTCAGCGACGTGATGCTGAACACCCGCGCCGTCTCCGCCGACGTGCACGCCGCCCTCGACCCCGACTGGCAGGAATTGCACGAGAAGCTCAACGCCGCCACGATGGGCCACGGCCCCGTGTTCTGCAAGTTCACCGGACACCGGGGCAAGTACGAGGCCAACGACGCCCACCCCGAATACGTGGGCTGGCTGCGCGGCGTGCTCAACGAACGTGGCATCCCGTGGCAGATGGCCGAACTGGGCAAGGTCGACCAGGGCGGCGGCGGCACCGTTGCCATGTACCTCGCCGCCTATGGCATGGACATCATCGACTTCGGCCCTGCCGTACTCTCCATGCACAGCCCCTTCGAACTCGCCAGCGTGGCCGACCTGTATGCCACACGACTCGCCTATACGGCGTTCCTCGAACGCTGACCGTTGAACCGGAGGGCGGGCAAAAGCCCGCTCACACATGCCGACGCCCCGCGACAGGGGTTGCCGCATCTCGCAGCGGACCGACCGCCGGGGTGGAGCACCACACCTCCGCCAGCCCCGCCAGCCGCACCCATCTACACCCCTCTCTCCCCACCGCAAGGAGGCCCCATGCTCGACTTCACCTTCCATGTCCCCACCCGTATCGTGTTCGGTGCAGGCAGGCTCGAAGAACTGGGCAGGCTGCCGCTGCCCGGCGTCAAGCCTCTGGTGGTCGTCGGTGCAGGTGGTTCCATGCGGCGTCACGGGCACCTGGACAGGGTGCTCGCCCTGCTGCGCCAGAACGGCTGCGAACCGATGCTCTTCGAGCGCGTCAGACCCAATCCCTCGCTGGTGCACGTGGACGAAGGGGCGTGCGTGGCACGCGCCAACGGCTGTGACTTCATCGTCGGCCTCGGCGGCGGCAGCCCCATCGACGCGGCCAAGGCCATCGCCCTTGCCGCAGCCAACGGTGGCAGCTACTGGGACTACATCCAGAGTGGCACAGGCGGCCGCCGCACCCCGCAGCACCCTGCGCTGCCCGTCGTCGCCATTCCGACCACGGCGGGCACGGGCACCGAAGCCGACCCGTGGACGGTGGTGACCCGTGACGAGACACAGGAGAAAATCGGCTGGGGCAACGACTCGACCTACCCGGTGCTGTCCATCGTCGACCCCGCGCTTACCATCACCGTCCCGCCCCGCATCACCGCCATGACAGGCATGGATGCCTTCTTCCACGCCGTGGAAGCATATCTTTCCCTCTCGCGCCAGCCCTCAAGCGACCTGCTGGCACTGGAGGCCGTGAGCCTGCTGGCGCAATTCCTGCCACAGGCCGTCCGTCAGGGCGACAGCGTCGAGGTGCGTTCGATGGTCTCGTGGGCCAGCACCGCCGCTGGGCTGTGCGAATCGCTCTCTTCCTGCATCGCGCACCATTCGATGGAACACGCCCTCAGCGCCTACCACCCCGACCTGCCGCACGGCGCGGGCCTCGTGATGCTCTCGCTGCCGTTCTTCGAGGTCATGGCGCGGGTGCAACCCAAGCGTTGCGCCGACCTCGCCGCCACCATGGGGATGCCGTTGCATGGGCTGCCTCCGGCACAGCAGGGCATGGCCTTCGTCGAAGGGCTACGGTTGCTCATCCGCGCCGTGGGCCTCGATGACCTGCGCCTTGCCGACCATGGCATCACCGCCGCAGAGATTCCCGCGCTGGCGAAGAACGCCCGCGAGACCATGGGGGCGCTCTTTCCCCTGACGCCGGTGGACTTGCGCCCCGAAGACGTCGAAGCCATCTTCGCCAAGGCCCTCGCGGGCCCGACGGCCTGACCACGAGCACTGCACGGGGGGGCCAACGCCCCCCTGCCGACGAGGGCAATTTCACGCAATACGCCACCCCGCCTTGCCGGGTATGGTGCGAGGATGGAGAAGCCCCATGCAGCCAAGCCATGACGTACGCTTCTGGCGCGACGCCGACCTCCCCGACCTCGAAGTCAAGCGTGTCGTGCGCAGTTCACACAGCTACCCCAGACATACCCATGACACGTATGTCGTGGGTGCCATGGAAGAAGGGGCCAGCTACTGTCTGGGGGCCACCCGGTCGAGTGCCGTCGTCGCAGCGGGGCAGTTGTGCCTCATCAATCCGGGGCAGGTCCACACAGGCGAACCCTTGCGGGACGTGCTCCCCACCTTTCGCATGTTCTACGTCGAACAGGCGTGGGTGAGGCGTCTTGCCAGCGAACTCACCGGGCGCGACGCCCATGAACCGGAGTTCGACGCCATCGTCCGCGCCGACCGCGAGATGCTCGACGCCTTCATGCTGTGCAGCCACGCCATCATGCGGGGTGCGGAACGCCTCGCGAAGGAATCCGCCATGGTGCGGGCCTTCTCGTTGCTGCTCACCCGCGGTGCGGCCCTGCGTGCGGAACCGGCCCTGCGCCGTTCTCCGGCTTCGCGCCATGCCGGTCACATGGCGGTGTTGCGTGTGCGCGAACACCTCTCCGCCCATCTCGGCGGCAACGTCTCGCTGGAGGACCTCGCGGGGGCCACGGGCCTCAGCCGGTACCACCTGCTACGGGTGTTCCGGTCTGCCACGGGCATGACGCCCCACGCCTACCACCTGCAATTGCGCGTGGAGAAGGCCAAGCACCTGCTACGTTCCGGCTGGACGCCAGCCGAGGCGGCGGCAGACACCGGGTTCGCCGACCAGAGTCACTTCACCAACACCTTCCGCCGTTTCGTGGGGGCCACGCCCGGCCAATACCTCAACGGGTGAGGCACAGCCGCGACCGCAAGCCGAAGAGGAGGCAACGCCATCAGGCGGGCGACGCCATCACAGCCTCACCGGTTCCAGCCTTGAATTGAGCCCTGCCGCCCGCAGGCGGACGACGCAACGTCCACCTGCCCTGCGGGCCGGACGCCACCGCATGGACGCGGCCCCACCGCAATTTTCTGCAACAACCCTCTCCAAGACAATCGCGCACCCATCTGCTAGACCTCCCCCCAGCACAGGAGGAGAGACGCCCGTGGAAAGAGACACCGTACTGACAGCGACCCCGACCATCGACGCAGACCTCGCGGATGCGACGTCTTGCGCGACGCCCTCACGCACGGCGGTATCGCCACTGTTGCCCGTACTCGCGGCACTCGCCGCCGTCGTCCTCTGGGGGGGAGCCTTCCCTGCCATGAAGGTCGCGGTGCAGACCCTCGGCACATGGCAGATGATGTGGGCACGCATGGTGTTCGCCCTGCTGCTGCTTGTGCCGCTGGCACGACGCCTCGCCCCCGCGCGCATCGAACGGCGCGACCTGCCGCTGCTGGCGGGCATGGCCCTGATGCAGCCCTGCCTCTACTTCCTGTGCGAATCGACGGCACTGCAACTCACCACCTCGTCACAGGCGGGCGTCATGGCCGCGTCCATGCCGCTGATGATGGCCGTGGGAGGCTTCCTCCTCGGCGAGAAGGTCAGCCCCCGGCTGTGGTTCGGCGTGGGGGTGTCGTGCATCGGCGTGGCATGGCTCACCTCCTCCGGTGGTGAAGGCGGAGGTTCAGCACCAGACCCGTTCACGGGCAACCTGCTTGAACTCGCGGCCATGGCCTGCGCCACAGGCTCATCGCTGTGCATCGGCGCGCTCATCTCGCGCGGCAAGGGGAGGTGGAACGCCCTGACGCTCACCGGCATCCAGACGCTGGCGGGGGCCGTCTTCTTCCTGCCGGGGGCACCCGGCGTCATCGGCGGCGTCGCGGACTGGTCGACGGAGGTCCTGCTTGCCGTCGTCTACCTCGGCGGGGCCTCATCGCTGGGGGCCTTCGGCCTCTACAACTGGGCACTGGGACACATGCCCGCCAGCCGCGCGGGCAACTTCATCAACCTCGTGCCCGTGGCCGCCATCTTCTTCGGCTGGCTTCTGCTGGGCGAGACGCTGACGACGACGCAGTACCTCGCCACCGGCCTTGTCATGGGTGGTGTTCTCATGGGCACCCGCGCCCGGTGACCTTGCGATGACAGTCCGCTGACCGCGCGCTGACCAGCCCAGCCAGACTGCGGAGAGGCTGGGCTGGCTGCGAACAGGCTTTGGACAGGCCGCAGACGGGCCACAGACGGGCCACAGACGGTCCGCCGAAGCCCTACTGCGCCGGACAGGGGGACGGATGAGGCGAAAGCCCGGAAGGGGTTCAGAGATAAGGCACGATCGTCCGGTGGGCCGTCCACGAATACGGAGGGCGGATGCCGAAATCGCGCACATGGTCGAGCACCTCGCAGGGCGGGCCGTACAACACCTGCCGCCCCTCATGCAGGACAAGCATGGCATCTGCGACATCCACCACCGGTTCGAGGTCGTGCACGGAGACGACCTGCGTGAGTCCTGCGGCACGATGCGCCACAAGCACGGCACGCAACTCCATGATGGCGGGGTGGTCCAGCCCGCTGAAGGGTTCATCGAGCAACAACAGGTGCGGCCCCGTCAGCAACGCAGCGGCAAGACACAGTTTGCGCTTCTGCCCGTAGGACAGCGTATGCACCGGTTCGTCCCACTGGTGCCCGAGGCCGAAGCGGTCGGCCATGTCGCGGGCCGCGCCATGGGCTTCGGCATCGCCGGGGTCGAGGGCAAGACAGAGGTCTTCACCCACCGTGGCCCCCAGAATCTGCATGTCCGCGTCCTGCAACAGAAGCGCCGCCCCTTGCCGGAGTACCCGCGCGGCCTCACGCGCCTGTCGTGCGGATGGTGCGACCAGCCCCTCCCGCCTGTCACCGTCCTTCGCATCAGGCGCGTCACCCGGCCAGCCATTGGACCCCGCATCCGGCCCGCCGCCTAGCCTGATGCCCCCCGTGGATGGTCGCTGCAACCCTGCCAGCAGCGAAAGCAGCGACGACTTGCCGCTGCCGTTCACTCCGCACAGACACAGAAGCCCGCCCGCGGGCACGGAGAACGTCACACCTTCAAGGGCGGCGCGTTCAGCACCGGGGTAGCCGAAACCGAGGTCACGTACCGATAGCGTCATGGCAGTAGCCTTCTGTCACGCAGGTAGCGCCACGCGGCCACGGCGGCGACAATCTTCAAGAGGTCTCCCGGCAGGAACGGCAGCACTCCCACGGCGAAGGCACGGCCCATGCCGATGTCCAGCACGGACATGAGGCGCAACGCACCAAGCCCGTAGGCGACGGCAAGTCCCGCAAGGGCCCACGCCGCCGCGACGACCACGGTCATGCGCCCGCCTTCGCGGCGTCGCCCGCCCATGCCCGCACACCATGCCATGACGACGAACCCGGCAAGGTAGCCTCCGGTGGGCCCGAAGAGCACAGCCAGACCGGACTTGCCACCGGCGAAGACCGGAAGCCCCAAGGCCCCCGCCGCGATGTACAGCAGCATGGCGTAGGCACCGCCGCGCGGGCCCAGCACGAATCCCGCCAGCAGCACGAACAGGGTCTGAAGGGTGACGGGCACCGGCCCGACGGGGATGACGGTCATGGCGCCCACGGCGATGAGGGCCGCCATGAGCGATGTCCAGACAAGACGATGGATGTCTGCGAGAGGCGATTCTGGCATCATGACTCCACAATGAGAATGAGCGTCCCGCGCTGGGTGGCTGAACGGACCGGCCTGCCCCGCACGGCGCACGACGCGGGAACAATAGGTGCGGCGGGGTGTACGGTCAATCGCTTCGCCGTCGCCCTCATGCCCGACTCCGGAGGGCACCCTCGGAAGCCCATCGCCGGGGTGGACGCCCCGCCGCCCCACCTGCTACTGGTGGCACGGCGCATGACGCGCCCCGGAGAACACATGGCCCTCACCACCTACACCCCTGTCATCACCGTCTTCGCCGCCGGGCGCGAATGGACGCTCGAACGCGCCGCCGACCTCCAGACCCTCTGGGACAACATGGTGGAGGCCGACTTCGGCGACGACGAACGCCTTCCGTACTGGACGGAACTCTGGCCGTCGAGCCTCGTTCTGGCCGACTGGCTGCATGACAACGCCGGTCGCATCCGCGGCAGGACATGCCTCGACATGGGGTGCGGGCTCGGCCTGTGCTCGCTGGTGGGACAGTGGCTCGGTGCCCGCGTGACGGGCATGGACTACGAACCCGAGGCCCTGTTCCACGCCCGCCGCAACGCCGAACGCAACCGGGTGCCGCAACCGCTGTGGACGGTCATGGACTGGCGCGCCCCCGCCGTGCGCCGTCATGCGGCAGACCTTGTATGGGGCGGCGACATCATGTACGAACGCCGCTTCGTCACACCGGTGCTCGACTTCCTCGACCACGTGCTGGCCCCTTGCGGCGCGGCGTGGGTGGCGGAACCGGGGCGAACCGTGTACAACCACTTTCGCGAAACGCTCGACGCGCGAGGCTGGCATGCCCGCAGGGTGCTCTCGTCGGAGACAGCATCCCTCTACGAACAGCCGGAGAGCGTCACCGTCCACCTCTGGGAAATCACCCGCTAGACCAACGAAGGAGCCGCCATGGGACGCACCATCCGCTTCGGCGTATCACTCGACTCCGAGCTTCTGGACAAGTTCGATGTCCTCTGCGATGAACGCTGCTACCAGACCCGTTCCGAAGCCATCCGCGACCTCATCCGCAACACGCTGGTTCAGCAGGAATGGGAAGACACCGACCGCGAAATCGCCGGTACGCTCACCCTCGTCTACGACCACCACAAGAGCGACCTCGCACAGCGACTCACCGAGATACAGCACGACGTGCACGACATCATCATCACCTCGCTGCATGTGCACCTCGACCATTACAACTGCCTTGAAGTGCTCGTCCTCAAGGGCCCCGGCCAGCAGGTGCGCAACCTCGCGCAACGGCTCATATCCACCAAGGGCGTGAAGCACGGCAAGCTTTCGCTCACCACAACCGGACAGGACCTCACCTAGCATCATGGAAATGGAAGACGTACAGAACAGCCCGGCACAGGTGGCCATGCCCATCGACCGCGTGGGCGTGAAGAACCTCCAGTTGCCCCTTGTGGTCAGCGACAGGGCGCAGGGCCGCCAGCACACCGTCGCCACCGTCGACATCGGCGTCGACCTGCCCGCCCACTTCAAGGGCACGCATATGAGCCGCTTCGTCGAGGCTCTCGAGAACTGGACCGAAGAACTGGACTACGCCAGCATGAAGCGCCTGCTCGAAGACGTGAAGACACGTCTCGAGGCACGCAAGGCCTATGTGCTCTTCAGGTTCCCGTATTTCATCCGCAAGAAGGCCCCTGCCACGGGCAGCCCCGGTCTCGTCTGCTACCAGTGCCGCCTCACCGGTGAACTGGAGGAGGGACGCCCCTCGTTCCTGCTGGAGGTCGAGGTCCCGGTCATGACCGTGTGTCCGTGCTCCAAGGCCATCAGCGACGAGGGCGCGCACAGCCAGCGGGCCGTGGTGCGCATCGCCGTTCGCATGACGCGCTTCAGCTGGCTTGAGGAGTTCATCGACCTTGCCGAGGTGTCGGGTTCATCGCCCGTGTACACCCTGCTCAAGCGCGAGGACGAGAAGTACGTCACCGAAGACGCCTTCGCCCACCCCACCTTCGTGGAGGACGTGGTACGCGCTGCCGCACAACGTCTTGAACGCCATCCGCAGATTTCGTGGTTCCGCGTCGAGGTGGAAAGCTTCGAATCCATCCATTGCCACAACGCCTTCGCCAGCATCGAGCGCACCATCACCCCCGAAACGCAACCGGGTAGCTGACAAACCGTCCCGCGCGTCTTATCTGAACGATAGACGTGGAGGCAGCCATGCGCATCGACACCGGATGGGCCGCCCTTGACGCCTTCGGCATCGGCCTTGGCGTCACGGCCAACAACATCGCCAACGTGAACACGGATGGCTTTCGCGCCTCGCAGACCCGGTACGAGACCGGGCCGGGCGGCGAAGGGGTGCGCTTGGGCGAGATTCGCGAAAGCACGACACCCGGCCCCCTGCATGAGGGCATGGGCATCGTCGAACGCGAAGGACGCATGGAACAGCAGCGCGTACTCGTCGAGGGCAGCAACACCGACACAGCGCGCGAGATGGTCTCGATGATGGAGACACAGCGTGCCCATGAGGCCAACGTCGCCTCCATACGCGCCCACGACGACATGACGGGAGTGGTGCTGGACATCATGGTCTGACCCCCCGTCCCCGACCCGCATGAACGTACCGCGCCGGATGCCCACTACAGGTATCCGGCGCGTTTGCGTCGACGCCTTGCATGAAGCCCGCCCCCGCAAGCCTGTGCCGCACCCGTCGCGTCGGCAGCATGATGGAAGGGGACTCCCATGCCATGAATCGCGTCTTCTCCACACCCGGAAGCTGCGGATGACGCAACTTCGCTTGACTTCATGTCATGTAATTGACAGTTAGAGTCTGTGGCTGTCCGGAACGCCGGTTGCCCGACGAGGAGGGAGGATGGAGATAGACACCTGTGGCATCATCGGGCAGAGCACCACGCTCTGTCAGGTGTTCCGCATGCTCGGCAAGGTGGCCCCCACCGACAGCACGGTGCTGGTCACCGGCGAATCGGGAACCGGCAAGGAACTGCTGGTGCGTGCCCTGCACGCCAACAGCCAGCGGGCCCAGCAGCCATTCGTGCCCATCAACTGCGGGGCCATCCCGAAAGACCTGCTCGAGTCCGAGTTGTTCGGCCACGAGAAGGGAGCCTTCACGCACGCCATCCGCTCGCGCCCCGGACGTTTCGAACTGGCCGACGGAGGTACCATCTTCCTCGACGAAATCGGCGAGATGGACCTCATGCTCCAGGTCAAGATCCTGCGCGTGTTGCAGGAGAAGGAGATCGAACGGGTCGGCGGCACGGGTACGAAGAAGGTCGACGTGCGCATCGTCGCCGCCACCAACCGCGACCTCGAACGTGAAGTGGCCGCAGGGCGCTTCCGCGAGGACCTCTACTACCGCCTGAACGTCATCCCCCTGCACCTGCCGCCCCTGCGCGAACGCGGCGGCGACATCCTCGTGCTGGCGGAACACTTCCTCGAACGGTTCTGCGAACGCAAACAGCGTGCAAGACTCGCCCTCGCCCCCGACACCCGCAAGGTGCTCGCCGCCTACTCATGGCCCGGCAACATCCGTGAACTCGAGAATTTCATGGAGCGCGTGAGCATCCTTGCCGAGGGTGACATCGTCGACCCCGCCGACCTGCCCCGCAAACTCCTCGACGAGGTGGGCGACATCGTCACCCTGCCGGAACCCGCGCCGGTGGCCCCCGCAGCACACGCCGCAGACGTATGCCGTCCTGCGGGCGGCGGGTTCGACTGGCCCACCATCGCGGACATGCGCCAACGGGGCATGGGGCTGAAGGATTTTCTCGACACCATGGAGGACAGACTCCTTCAGGAGGCGCTCGCCATGGCGGAGGGCGTGAAGAATCAGGCTGCGGAGATACTGGGCATCAAACGCACCACCCTCATCGAGAAGCTCAAGAAGAAACGCCCCGACGCCTGACCCGGCACCCGGCAGGTGCCCGACCGGATGCCCCGACACATCGACAGACTCGAACGGGGTGCCGAAGGCCGTGAACACAGGCTGCCCCGAGGCGCGAAGACGGCGCAGGACGAGAGGGACAGACGGCGAAGCAGCTGTCGACGACGGCCCGACATGCCCCTCTCGGCAGGGGCGTCAGACACACGGCGGAACGCCTGCACCGTTCAGGGGCACTCCCTGAAGGTTCAGGAAGACACGCCGGGCGACGCGCATGAAGACACTCCGGGGACTCGTTTCCCGGAACATGGCAGACCTTCAACATTGCACGGTTCTTGCTTGCGAAACCCGTGATGCGAAAGACACCCGCCGGTCTTGCCCGGTTCCTCCTTGCGGCATGGCTTATCCTGCCGCCCATGGCCCACGAAGCGTTCGCCGCCTCGTGGCAGTGGGCGTCGATGCCGCGTCGGGAACGTGTCACCATCGCCCTCGACGCGCCGCAGGCAGACATTCGCCACAGCCGTACGGGGCGGCAGGAGATAACGCTTCCGCTTGGGGGGTCGGGTCTGCTGCAACGTACCGGGCCAACCCCGGCGTCGGCCCGCATTCTCGACGACGTGAAGGTCGAGGGGGCAGACGTCCGCATCTCCACCCGCACCCCGGGCTTCGGCTACATACTCACCCGCCCCGACCCAGGGCATGTCGTCATCGACCTTTTTGAAGACCCGCTTGGCAACTCGTGGCAGCCGGATACCACGGCACCTGCCGCGACAGCGACAGCGGCGACCGCAACCGCCCCGGCGACAACTGCACCAGTTGGACAAGCGGCGGAGGCGATGGCGCCACAGGCGCCACAGACCACCGTCACACCGCAACGCCCCTCTGCCCAGACGGAGGCGGCACCTGCTGCGCCCGCCCCAGTGGCCCCTCCAGTGGCACCCCCTGCGCCGCTCAAATCACGTGGCATCGTGGAGACGCCCCTTACAGACGCCCGGCCCGTCACAGGGACCGTGAGCGGACAACTGGCCCCCGGCAACCCCGTCACCCCGCTTCCGGCGCAGGAACCGGCTGCGCCGACAGCCGATGCGGCCCCGGCACCCGGCCCCACCACCGCCCCGCCGCCCCTGCCCGCCCCGCACACGGGGGCCGACAGGCAGCGTGCCTACTTCACGGTCCCCTACGCACTGCGGGGACGCGTCAACTTCGGCGGCCCCGAAGACTGGCCACAGGAACAGGCCGTTTCGGCTTCGTTCGGTGCGCCGCAAGGCAATGCCACCAACGGTGCCACAGCACAGGCTGACAATGCAGTGGGCGGGCGCATGGCCCCCCGTGACGGCACCGCCGTCACAGCCCCCGCCGGGACCCCGCAGCAGCCCGCCGGACAGGCAACGGCTGACCAGACAGCGCAGGGACAGACTGCCGACGCCCCCGCGCCGCTGCAACCCGTCACCCCGCAGGCCGACCCCACGGCACAGGCCAGCGCCTCCGCGCCCGCCAATGCCACGGTCGCCCATTCTCCCGCAGGCAACGGCACGGCAGCCAACGCCACCGGCGTGGTCTATGTGGACGAGAAGGGCAATCCCGTTCCCCCGCCACCCGACCCGCCACAGTTGCTGGCAGAGGCAAAGAGCCTCATCTCCACCAAGGACTGGCCCGGTGCGCTGGAACGTCTCGGTCTGCTCAAGGGGTTGCCCGACATCCCGTCCGACATGCGCGAGGAAGTGCTCTACCTCATCAGTGACACGCTCTTCGCCCAGCACAAGGACACCATCCTCGAGGGCTACGAGAGCATCATGGACGCCACCAGCGAAGCCATGAACTACAATATCCGCTCGCCGCGGGTGCCGCTGGCCCTGCTGCGCCTCGGCCTTCTCAATCTGCGGGCCGGCAACACGCGCGAGGCCGAAGCCTACTTCGCGCTGATGAAGCGCCAGTACCCGCACGACGACAACATCCCCCTCGCCTACTTCTATCTTGGCGAAGACCAGTTCAGGAAGGGCCAGTACCAGAAGGCCGCCGACCAGTTCCAGTACATCCTGCAGAACCACCCCGAAAGCCGCTACGTACGCGAATCGTCGGTGTTCCTTGCACGGTCGCTGCACCGCCTCGGCTACCTCGAACAGGCGTCTGCCATCATGGACTTCGTGGACAAGCGCTGGCCGCGCCTCTACCTCGAAACCCCCGAATACCTGCTCATGGCCGCCGACGTGGAGACGCAGACAGGGCGTCTCGACCAGGCCCGCGCCTCATACTGGACGTACTTCAACATCCACCCCGAAGGTGCGGAGAACGACGTGGTGCTTGCCAAGCTTGGCGACATCTACGCGCAGCAGAAACAGGACAAGGCCGCCCGCGAAATCTATGAAGAGGCCCTGCGACGCTTCCCCGACAAGGACGGCGGGCTCATCGCCCTGCTTCGCCTCACGGAACAGGGCATCTATGACAAGCCCGATGTGGCAGCCATGTTCTCGGTCTTCGATAAGCCCGGCGCCAGCGACCCCGCAGAGGCGTACAACCGCATCATCGAGGGACATCCGAAAAGCGCCCTGGTCCCCATGGCCCGCATCAAGCTCGCCATGTGGCACCTGTGGAAGCAGAAGTACCCCGAAGCCCTCGAAGCCATGGCCGAATTCGCCGCACAGCACGGCAAGCACGAACTGCTGGACAAGGCACGCGAGGTGGCCGTACGCGCCTTCGGCTTGCTCGCCGCAGACGCCGTCAAGGAAGGCGATTACGACAGGGTGCTGCGATTCTGGGAAGACTACCCCATCGTCCGTGAACAGGCGAAGAACTTCGGCCCCGAACTCAGGCTCGCTCTTGGCATGAGCTTCTGGAAGAAGGACAGGCCGGGCCAGGCGCTGGAAGTGCTTGAACCGCTCATCAAGCAACCGCCCGACGCCAAGTACGGTGAGGCGGCCATGAACCTCTCGCTCACGGTCTACCTCGGCACCGAAAGCTGGCAGCCCATCCTCGACCTCGCCAATAACGTCGCGGGCTGGAAGCTCTCGCCCCCGGCGCAGCGCCAGCGCGACTATGCCGTGGCGCTCGCCCATGAGAACCTGAAGCAGCAGGACAAGTCCGTTCCCCTGTGGGAGAAGCTGGACAAGGACCCCGACCTGCCCGAAGACCAGAAGGCCTATGTCACCTTCTTCCTCTCCCGTGACGCCGAACGCAAACGCGACCTCCAGCAGGCATACCTGCTCAACAAGGACGCCCTCGCCCGGTTCGTGGCCCTCGGAGAGAAGGACAAGGAAAAGGCCGACAACGCCCGCATCCGCGACTGCATCGCCTCGCTGATGGACATCACCGAAGCGGCGGGACGCACCCGTGAGGCCCTCGACTGGGCAGGGCAGTTCGCCCATTACCTCACCAAGGACACGCCCGAGTACACCGCACTGGACTACCGGGTGGCGCGGCTGCACCGCAAGCTGGGCGACCTCGGCGAATGGCGACGCATCCTCGACGGCATCATCGCCAAGGAACCTGACTCGGTCTACGGCAAGATGGCCGCGTCGGAACTTCGCACCTACGACGTGACGCGCGGTGCATCCTCATTCACCAACTGACCTTTGCGCGCACCGGACTTCGCGCCTGTCGACAGATGGGCATCATGGCCACCGCACAGCCGACTGCGCGCAGCCCGGGCGTCCTACGTTCGGAACGCCACGCCACGGGCAGACGTGCAGATGAGCGGACTGTCCGCACGTACGACGGGCGACCACGTGGGCAGAAGACAGCACGACCGTCCGGTCGTGCCAAAGGTCCGGAGACGACCATACCTTCAGCCCGCCGCACGATGTACGTGATGCCGCATACGGCATTGCCTCCGGCACCGCATTTCGGGTAACAGATGGGCATGGCACCCTGTCACGCCCCTCACCCGTGGGGCTAGCCCTGTGGGAGGCTCCATGCCCGACAGACATCCCATCGTCTCCGGTGTCTTCTACCCCGGCACCTCGCGCTCCCTGCGCCATGCCGTCGACGCCTTGCTGCGCACGCCACCGCTGCCCGTGCCGGAACCCGTGTTGCAGGCCATGGCCGACGCCACCCGGCAGGAGGCGCATCCCGCCGTATGTGACGGGCCCGATGTGTCGTCCGACGCGACCTCCGGCCTGACACCCGGCGTCGCACAGGGCGCGGCGCCCAAGCCCCCGGCCCCCGCCTCCGTCACGACAGACGCCCTGCTGGTCATGCTGCCGCACGCCGGCTACGTCTATTCCGGGCGTGTGGCGGGCCGCACGCTTTCGCAAGTGCGGCTTGCCCCGGTGGTCTTCATGCTCGGTCCCAACCATACGGGAAGAGGCGCACCACTGGCCGTGTGGCCCGAAGGCGACTGGCTCACGCCACTGGGTTCCGTGCCCGTGCATGAACGTGCCGCGGCGGCGCTTCTCGACAAAGACGGCGGATACACTGCGAACAGGACGGCCCATGAAGGCGAACACTCGCTCGAAGTGCTGCTGCCTCTGCTACAGGTGCGTCATCCGGCGCTCTCCATCATCCCCGTCGCCGTCTCCGAACAGGATGCGGGCGCATTGCAGCGGGCCGGGGCATCCCTTGCCCGCACCATGCAGGAACTGGCGGCAGCAGGGGTGCCAAGCTCCATCGTGCTCAGTTCCGACATGAGCCATTACGTCACCCGGACACAGGCCGAAGAACGCGACGCGCTTGCCCTTGGTCGCATGGCAGCCCTCGACCCCGAGGGCCTGTACGCCACCGTGCGGCACAACCGCATCACCATGTGCGGCGTGCTGCCCGCCGTGGTGGCCCTGCACGCCTGCCGCGCCCTTGGCGCAGAATCGGCCTGTCTTGCCGCCTACGACACCTCGGCCTCGGCAAGCGGCGACCACGAGAGGGTGGTCGGCTACGCGGGCATGGTGGCGAAACGGCCCGCCGCTTGAACAGCCGCCCACAGGGTGATATGGACGCACCGCACCCGCGTGCAGTGCCACCGGGGTGCGTTCCGCGTTCGCCATGACATGGGCGGACGCCAGCCCCTGCCCCGCCCGACGGCGGGCCTCCGGAGCGGAGATGAGCGAGAACTTTCTTCTGGAAGAAGCGACCCCAGGCCCCCAGTGGGACGCCTTCGTCGAAGCGTCGCACACGGGAACCCTGTTCTCCCTCTCGTCGTACCTCGCAGCCATACGCCAGCCATCGCGCCTCTTCTGGTGCATGCGCGGCAAGGAGCGCCGGGCCGCCGTCGCCGTCATGGAGAACGAAGACGGCACGGCAGCGCTGCTGCATGACTTCGTCATCCACAACGGCATCATCTTCGGGCCTGTGGCCAACAAGCAGAACAGGTCGCAGGTCCTCTCGGAGCAGTTCGAGATTTCCGAAGCCGTGGCAGCGCAGCTTTCGCGCCGCTACGAGAAGGTCGAACTGGCACTCGCCCCGCAGTTCACCGACATCCGGGCCTTCCTGTGGCACAACTACGGCGAGGACGGCCCGCACTACACGGCAGACGTGCGCTACACCGCCTACGCCGACCTTGCGGGATTCGCGGAGGCGACTGTCCCCGAGGACATCCCCCTCTTCGCCGAGATTTCGTATTCACGCAGGCAAGAGGTGCGCAAAGCCGCCAAGAGCGGCGTCCCCACCGTGGAAAGCGACGACGCCGCAGCCCTCGCGGCCTTCTACGCCATGACCATGGGACGGCAAGGCATCACCCCGGAGCAGGAGAAGCTCGACGAACTGCGCGACCTGACCGCGGCCCTGCTCACCAGCGGGACGGGACGCCTCTTCGTCACCAGCACCCCCGCCGGGGAACCTGCGGCCATGGCGCTCTTCGGTACGGACAGCAAACGGGCCTACTACCTCTTCGGCGCTGGCGACCCGGCCCACCGCAACACCCCCTGCGGCACCGCCGTCCTGTGGGAGGGCTTCACCGCCCTCGCCCGTGCGGGCGTGACCACCGTTGACCTCGAAGGGGTCAACAGCCCCCGGCGCGGCTGGTTCAAGCTGAGTTTCGGGGCCGAGATACTGCCCTACTACCAACTCACCAAGGATGGCGTCGACGGGGAGTCACGAGCCTAGCAGGACTGCTGCCACTGCCTGTTCCCGCGTTGGATGGCGAGCATCGCACCCCGCATGCGGCATCGCCCCATGTGTCATGCCCCGGTGAAGCCAACGCTGCACAGGTGTGGGAACGCCATGGGGCATCCCTCATGCATGCGAAGCCCTTGAACACAGCGAGTAGGCCACCCCGTCGACCGGGCGTCCGCCAGTGTACGCCGCCGCGCATCCGTGCACTGAGGCATCTGCGGCAGGGGAGACCTCACGTCGTGCGTGGCGGCCTCACGCAGCCGCCAAGTCATCCGTGCCCGCCACGCCGTTGCAACCCGACCGGGGCGCGGTACTCCACGTCGCCCATGACGCCACGCGCCCGCCAGTGCGCGGCACATCTCATCACGCGTCGCGTCACACCAGCTGCAGGTAGCCTATGAAGTTGCCGACGCCGCCATGGCGGCAGGCGATGTACCGGCGGGCATAGTCCTCATAGGTCATGGGGCGCCCGTAGATGTTGTAGCGCGTTCCGGCGTCGCCGAAGGCCAGCCCGTGAAAGGCCGCCACCTGCGGATGGATGGGGAGTTCGAAGTCGTCATAGGGCATGGTGAAGGCGGCACGCACCTCCGCGGGCACCGGGGTCATGCCCAGCGCGGCAAGAACGCCGTCGGCCACATGCAGCAGCAGACGGCAACCGGGATGGTTGATGGTGGCGAACATCCGTTCCGTGCGCCAGTGCTCAAGCACCAGCGGCACGGTCTGCACCACGGTGTTGCCCTCCTTGCCCCGTTCCACGTCAAGCGACGCCTCCAGCAGGGCGGCGAGGTCGTACTTGGCGGCGAGGTCGCCTTTGAGGCACACATGCAGGGCCTCCGCCTCGGAAAGCCCCATGTCCACGAGATGGTCGAGGAAGCTGTCCCCGAAATCCATGGTGCTGCGGTTCGTCCAGAAGGGCCAGTAGCCCTTGAACAGCATGTTGGGGATGCACAGCCGCACCGCCTCGCCGGGAACACGCGCCAGAAGCCTGTCGGAGGCGTGGTCGTCCCACTTCTCGCCCAGATGCTGGTAGATGAAGAGTCGGCAGCGGCCCATGTCCTCTTCGGCGATGGGTTCGCGCTCGTAGTTGGTGTAGCGGCGCACCTCGAAGGCACCGCCGAACACCGGGTGAGCAGCCAGAAGGCCAGCCAGCGGGTCGCCCTGACAGTTGGCGTGGATGATACAGAGAGGGCGGCAGGATGGATGCAGGGTCGGGGGCATGGGCTTTCGGTACTCCATGGGCGTGATGCGGGCGCGGTGGCGGTATGGGCGGTGACGCCGGGGCCGCGGGCCGCAGGCCTTGCGTACCCTACGGGCCTGTATCCTGATGGCATAACCCAGACGGCGTTACACGGCTTTTCTTTACATCGACCCGCTGTTGTGGAAGAGTATCGTGTGGGCGTACGCCCGACAACCCCGAGCCTCATCGACAAGCCATGCAACGAGCCTTCCGCGCACGACGCATCATCCCCCTCGCCGGAGAGGGGCCGTCAAGAACCGCGCGAGAACTGTTCTCTCCGCCCCGCGTACACGACGACGCCGTCATCGTGACCCGGGGCGGTTTCGTGGAAGCCGTCGAACCCTATGGGCACTTCCGTCGCAGGGCCGCCACCCCGCTCACCGACATGGGCGAGGTCACCCTCGTTCCCGGTCTGGTCAACGCCCACGGGCACCTCGAACTCGCCCACCTGACAGGCAGCACCGTACAGGGTGCGGGCTTCGTACCGTGGGTGCGCAGTCTGCTTCCTCTCGCAACGCATCCTCTCACACAGGACGCGCTCGATGCCGCCGTGCGGCAACTTGCAGATTGCGGCACGGCCCATGTGGGCGACGTGGGCAACAGGGCCACACCGCAGGTGGCAGCCGCCCTTGCCGCTGCGGACATAGGGGCCACGCTCTTCTGCGAATGCTTCGGCTACACACTGCCCGACCCGCCCGTGAGCGACGCCCTGTGGCCCGACAGCGCGCGTGCCCTGCCGCCCGACGTCTTCATGCGACAGGCGGCACTGGCCGGACACGCCCTCTTCTCGACGCACCCGGTCACCCTCGCCGTGGCCAAGCGATGGTGCTCGCGCAATGGTCGCCCCTTCTCCATCCATCTGGCGGAACATCCCGACGAGGTGGAGTTCCTGACCACGGGCAAGGGTGCCCTCGCCGACATGCTGGCCGTGCGCGTGCTGCCCGAAGGTTTCGAGGCCCCCGGCGTGCCCCCGGTGCGCTACGCCGCCGAACTGGGTCTGCTCGACGAACAGACCGTGGCCGTACATTGCACCCAGTGCACCGCCGATGACGCGGCCCTGCTCGCCGCCTCGGGCACGTGGGCCTGCCTGTGCCCGCGCTCCAACGCCGTCATCGGTGAGGGCGCACCGCCCGTGCGCCAGCTCATCGAAGCCGGAGTGGGCCTCTGCTGCGGCACGGACAGCCTCGCCTCGAACCACGACCTCGACCTGTGGAACGAGGTACGCACGTTGCGCGACATGGCGGCCCTGCCCGCCGCCGCGCCCCTGCGCATGGCCACCGTCAACGGCGCCGCGGCGCTCGGACTCGCCCACCTCGGCACGCTCGAACCCGGCAGACGCGCGGCCTTCGCCCTCCTGCCCGACGACCTTTCCCGGGACATCCCGGCAACCGCATAACCCAGTGGACACCATGCAGAACGAGACCCGTAGCCTATGGCCCCACAAGGACCTGCTGGACGTGGACCAGCTCTCGAAGGACGAGCTTCTCCACCTCCTCGACACGGCGGCACAGTTCCACGAGATCAACCGCCGTCCGGTCAAGAAGGTGCCCACACTCAAGGGCAAGAGCGTCATCCTCTTCTTCGCCGAACCCAGCACACGCACCAAGACCTCGTTCGACGTGGCGGGCAAGCGTCTGTCGGCCGACACCTTCTCGCTCGCCAAGAGCGGGTCGAGCCTCCAGAAGGGCGAGAGCCTGAAGGACACGGCGCTCACGCTCGAAGCCATGAACCCCGACGTGCTGGTCATCCGCCACTCGTCCAGCGGGGCGGCGCGCTTTCTCGCCGAACGGCTGGCCTGCGGCGTGGTCAACGCGGGCGACGGCTGGCACGCACACCCCACACAGGCGCTGCTCGACTGCTATTCGCTGCGTCAGGTATGGGGCGACACCTTCGAGGGACGCACGCTGTGCATCCTCGGCGACATCGCCCATAGCCGCGTGGCACGATCCAACGTGAAGCTGCTCACCTCGCTGGGTGTGCGCGTGCGACTGTGCGCCCCGCGCACCCTTCTGCCCGCGGGCGTGGGCAACTGGCCCGTGGAGGTGTTCACCGACCTCGATGCCGCCGTGCGCGACGCCGACGCGGTCATGTGCCTGCGCCTGCAACTGGAACGCCAGCAGGCGGGACTTCTGCCCGACCTGCGCGAATACTCCAACCGCTACTGCCTCACCCCGCGCCGCCTCGAACTGGCGAAGCCGGAGGCCAAGGTGCTGCACCCCGGCCCCATGAATCGCGGACTCGAAATCGCCTCGTCCATCGCAGACGCCCCCGCCAGCCTCGTCCTCGACCAGGTCGCCGCCGGGGTCGCCACGCGCATGGCCATCCTCTTCCTTCTCGCAACCCGAACGGACGGAGGCCGCTGATGTCCGACATCCTCTTCCTGCGTAACGCCCGCCTGCTGGGCACCCCCGTCGACCTCATCGCAAGGGATGGCGTCATTGCCGCCATCGGCGAGCACGGCACCCTCGACACCCCCGCCGACGCCACCGTCCATGACGCCGGGGGGCACATCCTCTTTCCCAGCTTCATCGACGCGCACGTCCACCTGCGCGAACCCGGCTTCGAGTACAAGGAGGACATCGCCTCCGGCCTCGCCGCAGCAGCCCACGGCGGCTTCGGTGCGGTGATGTGCATGGCCAACACCAGGCCCGTGAACGACGATGCCGCCGTCACGCGCCACATCATCGAGACGTCCCTGCGCCACTGGCCCCACGGGCCGCGCGTGTACCCGGTGGGAGCAGCCACCGTGGGCCTCAAGGGTACGGAACTCGCACCCATGGCCGAACTCGCCGCCGCGGGCTGCGCCGCCTTCTCCAACGACGGTGCACCGGTGCCCGACACCGAGATGTTCCGCCGTGCCGTGGAGTACGCCGCCGACCTCGGCCGCGTGGTCATCGACCACTGCGAAGACCCCTATCTGGCCAAGGGCGCGCACATGAACGAAGGGGCCACCAGCGGGCGCGTGGGCGTCAAGGGCCAGCCCGACGTGGGCGAGGCGCTGCACGTGGCGCGCGACATCCTGCTGGCCGACTATCTCGGGCTGCCCATCCACCTTGCGCACATCTCGTGCCGCCGTTCGGTGGAACTCATCGCGTGGGCCAAGGTGCGGGGCGTGCCCGTCACAGCCGAGACCTGCCCCCACTATCTCATTCTCGACGACACCGCGCTGGAGAATTACGACACCAACGCCAAGGTCAACCCGCCCCTGCGCACCCCCGACGACGTGGCGGCCCTGCGTGAGGCCGTCAAAAGCGGTGTCATCGACATGTTCGTCACCGACCACGCACCGCACGCGGCGCATGAGAAGGAGACCCCGCTGGACGAGGCCCCCAACGGCATCTCCGGTCTCGACACCGCCGTGGCCCTGACGTGGGGGCTGGTGCGCGAAGGGCTGCTCACCGAGGGCGACCTCGTGCGATTGTGGAACCGCGAACCCGCCCGCGTGTTCGGACTGCCCCGCAACGGCTTCGAACCGGGCGACCCCGCGGACTTCTTCCTCTTCGACCCCGACGAGGCGTGGGTGGTGTCGCGTGAGACCATGCACTCGAAGAGTTGCAACACGCCCTTCCTCGGCCATACGCTCACCGGCAGGGTCAAGGCCCACTGGATGGGCGGCAGGCGCATCGCCTGACGTGGAAAGGACGCCCGACGACAACCGACGCCGACGGGCAACGACGGGCAACGACGGGCACAGGCTGGCACGGGCCGGGAATCCCTCGCCCCGACAGACAGAGGGAACAGTCCCGAGGTGAAGCACCTGCAAGGCGCAGGTGACGGTACGGGCGTGGCAGGACGGGTTGCGTCCCCCTGCCGCCCTTGACATTTCGCCCCGCACTTGTGATGCAGACCCGTAGCGGAATATCCCGATGCGGCGCGCCGTGCGCGCCGCTCACCTGTTTTGCACAGCCGCCCTGCCAGCCGGGGCTTCATAAAGATCAGGAGGAACGGATGACGCAGCCTTTCAAGGACGCCATCTCCATTTGCAAGACCATCCTGCGTAACGGTTACGACGCCTACGTCGTCAACATGCGCCTTCAGTCCGAGCTCATGGCCGAAGACAAGCGCATGGAGATCGACCTCGCCTGCGAATGCGACTTCGATGAGATCGCCCGTCTCTTCCCCAACGCGACACGTTCCGACGAGGAAGGCGTGCTGGCGATGCTCGAGGAAGGCGGCGTCGCCCACCGCTTCTACCTCACCGACACCGAAGAGTCGTCGTACCCCGACCGCACGCTCATGCGCATCACCCCGCACATGGTCGCGAGGTTGCAGGCACTGGGCAAGGCCCATTCGAGCCTCACACTGCCGTATGGTGCGGCCGCACCGCACGACAGCGACGACTTCGAGAGCTTCGACAAGGGCATCATCCGCCTGCGCGGCCTGCCCGACGAGACCCTGCGCCGCAACTACCTGCTTGCCGTGCGTGCCATACGCTACGCCGCCAACCTCGACATGGAAATCGACCCCGTGACGTGGATAGCCATCGTGCGCAGTGCGGGCCGCGTGCTCGACTACGTGCCGGTGTCCGACATCGTGGCCGAATGGCAGATGGTCGAGGCCGAGACCATGTGGAAGTTCGTACGCCTGCTCTTCGACGCGCAGCTGCTGCACGGTCTGCTGCCCGAAGTGGCGGCCCTCGCCCGTGTGCGCCAGAGTCGCAACGACAGCGGCGACACCGAGACGGTGCTCGACCACACCATCGAATGCATGCGCCACTACCCCGAAGAGGGGTTCCACCACGACTGGTACGGAACGCTGGCCATGCTCTTCCACGATGTGGGCAAGCTCTTCACCGCCGACTTCCACGACGGGCAGTGGACCTTCTACCAGCATCACCGCGTGGGGGCCAAGGTCACCCGCCGCCTGCTGCACCGCCTGCACCTGCCCGCGCAGGAGGTCGACCTCATCTGCCATCTCGTGCGGCATCACATGCGATTCCACTTCATGCTCACCGACAAGGGCATCCGCCGCTTCGCCGCGCTGGATGAGTACCCGCGTCTCATGGAGATGGCACGTGCGGACATCAAGGCTCGTGACGGCAGCTACACCTACTTCAACCACAACCAGAAGTACCTCGAACGCGCCGCCACACCGGAACAGATGCTCGAACCGCTGCTCAACGGCAACGAAATCATGCAGCACACCGGTCTGCATCCCGGCCCGCAGGTGGGCCTTATCCGCGATGCCCTGCTCAACGCGCAGGTCACCGGGGCCGTGGCCGACGTCAACGACGCCGTGGCCTTCATCAAGGAATACAAGCGCCAGTACTTCAGCTAGGGCTGCCGTAGCGGCGGCAGCGCACACATATGCCCTGCCTTGCCGCGCCGGATTCGAACCTGATGCAGTCCTGACGGCCTGAAGCCCTTGCAGACGAAGCGTTCCGGGCCGGGAGGAGAACCTCCCGGCCCGGTCTTCCTTCACCGGGCGCGTCACTCCCCGCCGGTCGTACCGCGCATGAGGGGCTTCCCCTTCGGCGCGTTATCCCGTATTGCCACGCCACACGGTTTCCGTTCATTCGGTCTCTTCCCCGCACCTTCACCGGACTCGACGACCTTGCGCACCCTCCCGCCTGTTCACGGCGACATCAGGGAAGCGCACCCGATGGACGGCACAGGCCTTCTGTCCCGCGCCGGCAGGCGTACGATGAACGACCGCATGCCATCGCCACGACAGCCATGACTGCTGGCGATTCCCCTTTTCGCAGCACGCGCCAAGCGCGTCACACCACAAGCCCACAAGGGCAGAGGAACATGACAGACATCCTCAACCTCACCTATGAAGAGCTTGAAGCCTTCATGACCGCTGAACTGGGCGAACCCCGGTTCCGTGCGCGTCAGGTATGGCAATGGCTGTGGCAGAAATGCGCCCGCAGCTTCGACGAGATGACCAACGTCTCCAAGGCGACCCGCGCCCGGCTGGCCGAAAAGGCCGTCATCACGTGGCCCGAGGTCGAGACCGTGCAGAAGAGTGCCGACGGCACGACCAAGTTCCTTCTGCGCCTCGCCGACGGTGCGCTGGTCGAGACGGTTCTCATCCCCAGCGCCTCACGCGAGGGCACGCTCCGCATCACCCAGTGCCTTTCGTGTCAGGTGGGTTGCGCCATGGGCTGCACCTTCTGCAGCACGGGCACCATGGGGTTCGAGCGCAACATGACCATGGGCGAGATACTGGGGCAGGTGCTCGTCGCACGCGCCCATCTCGGCGACTCGCGCCCCGACCACCCCATCCTGCGCAACCTCGTCTTCATGGGCATGGGCGAACCCCTGCTCAACCTCAACGAGGTCATGCGCTCGCTGCGCACACTCAACGACGAATTCGGCCTGTCGTTCTCGCCACGCCGCATCACCGTCTCCACCTGCGGCATCGAGAAGGGACTGCGTGAACTCGGCGAAAGCGGTCTCGCCTTCCTTGCCGTCTCGCTGCACGCGCCCAATCAGGAAATCCGCAAGCGCATCATGCCCAAGGCCGCGCACTGGCATCTCGACGACCTCATCACCGCGCTGGAGAGTTACCCCCTCAAGACGCGCGAACGTGTGACCTTCGAGTACCTTCTGCTGGGCGGGGTGAACGACGGCATCGAACATGCCCGTGAACTGGTGCGCCTCGTCTCCCGGACCAAGGGCAAGCTCAACCTCATCGTCTACAACCCCGCCGAGGGCGACCCCTACGACGCCCCCACGCCGGAACGCATTCTCGCCTTCGAGCAGTACCTGTGGTCGAAGAACATCACCGCCATCATCCGCAAGAGCAAGGGGCAGGACATCAAGGCCGCCTGCGGGCAGCTCAAGGCCTCCGAGTTGCAGCGCGGCACGGCATCCGCCGGGGCCGATGCCCCCGAGGCCTAGCCCCGCGGCAGTGCGGGCAGGGAACGACGCCCGACCATGCGCTGCCCTGACGTTCGACCGGGAATGCCCCAAGGTCGGCAGACGCTCCCGCGGGTTGCCTGCCGCTCATCATCGAGGGATGCCCGAGGGGCGGAACCTGCCGTTGCTGAAGCCTTGGGCAGCAGGATGACGGCGACCGCACACCGACTTTGCCATGGCATCAATGCCTACTACGCCAAGGGGCCGCGCATGATGCGCGGCCCCTTGGCGTAGATGTGCGTGACCGGCCACGCAGAACCCGCTTCGCGCAGGCGCTACAGGGCGCTCCTGAAGATGCGCTCCACCCGTTCCGGGGCAAGGCCGAGCGGACGGGGGTACTCCAGCGCGGCACGGACGAGACCGGGGATGGCGTCCTCGCCCACGCCCCATGCGGCCAGACGGCGCGGGGCACCCCAGCGGTCGAAGGTGGCGCGCATGGCACGGATGCCCTCCACAGCGCCTTCCACGCCCCACACGTTCCGTGCGAGGCGCTCGAACATCGGAGTGTGCTCCGATGCGACCTCCTCCATCCAGCAGGGGAAGAGCACCGCCAGCGCAGGGCCGTGGGGCACCTGCGGGAAATGCCCGCTCACCGCATGTTCGAGGGCATGCGAGACCCACGAACCGCCGCCAAGCCCCACCCCGGTCAGCCCGCACAGGCCAAGGCCCGCAGCCCACGCCAGCGACGCCCGCGCCGCATAGTCACCGGGTATGCGGCGCAACACCTCCACCGACCGGATGATGGAACGGAGAAGCGCCTCGTTCTGCGCCAGCACCGTCTCTTCCATGAAATACGTCCCACCGGGGATATCGAGGGCCTTCGCATCCACGCAGGGGGTTCCCGCCACCGCGAATTCCAGCACGTGCGTCATGGCGTCCACGGCGCAGCCCACCGCCAGCGCGAGGGGTACGTCACGCTGATAGACCGGGTCGAGGAACGCCGCCACCGGCGTGGGGCCACGCAGCGACCATTTGCGCTGCTGCGCCATGTTGGTGATGACGGCCGTGCCGTTCATCTCCGCCCCCGTCCCTGACAGGGTGGGCACGGTGAACACCGGCACCGCCGCGGTCGCCGTGGTGCGACGGGTGAAGTGGTCCCACGGGTCTCCGTCATGCAGGGCGCATACACCCGCAGCCTTGGCGGTATCCATGACGCTGCCGCCGCCCACGGCGACGAAGCCCCCGGCCCCCGCATCACGCAACGCCTGTACGGCACGCAATACGCCGTCGAGGTCGGGGTTGGGACGCACCCCCTCGCACGGTGTCCATGCTACGCCCGCCGCCTCCAGAGAGGTCACCGCATCGCCGAATGCGCCGCAACGACGGGCAGCACCGCCCCCCGCGACGACGACAACGGCCGAAAGTCCCGCGGCGCGAACACGTGCCCCGAGAGACGCGACCACGCCCCGACCGAAACGTACTTCCGTTGGGTTATGATAGACGAAATCCTTCATGATGCCTCCATGTCCTCGCGAACGACAATGCTATGCAGCCCCGTACCGGGGAAACCGGCAAGGCAGCACACGCCGCCTCACGCAGGGTGTGCGCCGTCCTCGCCGCCCGTACGCCGGGAAGCGAGACTTCGCCCCTCGCGATGGCAACCCCGTTGCCCGGTCGCATGGGCTGCGACCTTCATGACTCTCCCGCGTGACGCGGGGGGAAAGACACCTCCCGTACGCCACAACAGCCTCGTCATCAATGCCGGGGCTGCCGCAGGCGGACACTGCGCAGGTCAACGGCAGAGCACTTCGGGCAGTTCCTCCCATGCCGTGGTGTAGCGCGGCGAACGGTACTTCTGGCTCATATGCCACGCGGCACCGGGGTCGCCTTCCGCACCGTGGCGGATACTCCCGCGCCCGTGCCGTAGGTTGACGGCATCCAGCGCGGCCATGAGTCGTTCGCGTCGCGCCTTGTGCTCGTGCGAACCGTCGAGGAGGTCGAGAAGGCTCCCCTGCCGCCCCGCAGCCGGTTCGAGTCCGAACAGCGTGACCCCCGCCTTGGCGTAGAGATAGCCCTCACGGAAGATGCGCTCCAGCCCCGTGAGGGCGTGTCGTATGCACAGGCCCGTGTCCGCCGTGGGGCAAGGCAGGGTGATGGTCGTCGTCTCGTCGTAACGTGGTCGTTCGGTGTGCCGCGGCGTGCGGATATGCACCTCGATGCACGACGCCACAAGCCCTTCGGCGCGCGCCTTGGCCACCGCCCGTGCGGTGAACGTGGCGACCGCCTCCCGCAGGGGCTCCAAGGTGCGCACCATCTGACCGAACGAACGGGATGAGCGGATGGAACGACGCGGCACGGGCAGGTCGTCATCCGTGAGGCACGGCATTCCCCGCAACTCCTGCTGCGTGCGCCAGCCCGTGACGGTCATGCGCTGCCGCACCCACAGGGGGTCTGCGTCGCGCAGCGCCCGCGCGGTGAGAATGCCACGCCCCCGCAGCATCTCCGCACTCCGGCGCCCCACGCCCCACACATCGCCCACATCCACGCTGGCGAGTACCCTGTCCATGTCCACCGTCTCCGGGGTCAGGTCGAAGACATTCCCATACGCGGAGTCCTGCTTGGAAAGCCTGTTGGCAAGCTTGGCGAGGGTCCGCGTGGGGCCGACGCCCACCGACACGGGAATGCCCACCCATTGCGCCACGCGCTGCCGCAGGGTGCGCCCCACAGCTACGGGGTCGGCGGCAAGTGCCGCAGGCAACGGGATGAACGCCTCGTCGATGGAATAGACCTCGACCCGGGGCACCACCGTCGCCAGTGTGCGCATGACCCGTTGCGAGAGGTCGCCGTACAGGGCGTAATTGGACGAGAACACAGCCACGTCGTGGGCACGCAGCATGTCGCGCACCTTGAACTCCGGTGCCCCCATGGGCACGCCGAGTGCCTTGGCTTCGGCGGAACGCGCGATGACACAGCCGTCGTTGTTGGAAAGCACCACGACCGGACGCCCCTTGAGGTCGGGCCTGAAAAGCCGTTCGCACGAGGCGTAGAAGTTGTTGCAGTCCACCAGCGCCCACAGGACGCCCCCCCGCGGCAGGCGTCGGGCCTCCCCGCGTGATGCGGCCGTCGAGGTTGCCCCTGTGGTCTCGTCTGGCCCGAAGGTTCCGCATGGCTCTTGTGATTCAGGCGGCCCATGCACTGCAGCAGGTGGTTTGAGTGCTTCAGAAGTGCTCACACCGGCACTCCCCGCAATACCGGAGACGCCCCGCTGGGCGTGCGCCATTCGCCATTGTTGCCGCCGACGCCGTAACTCCGCGCACCATCGTGCCCCGCTTCGCATCAACAGACAAGGATGCGGCGAGGGGGCGAGTCGTGTCACAGGGCCCGGTCATCTCAAAGGGCATGGACGACATGCGTCACCACCCCCCACACCTCGACATCCTCGCGACCGGTGATGTCCAGAGGCGGATACGCCGCATTCTCGGGGGCCAGCAGCAGCCTGCCCCCCTCGCGCACCAGTCGCTTCACGGTAAGTTCACCGTCGACTGCCGCGATCACCACCCTTCCGGGACGGGGGTCGAGGGCCCTGTCCACCACCAGCAGGTCGCCGTCATGGACACCCGCGCCCAGCATGGATTCGCCCGATGCCCTGACATAGAAGGTGGCCGCAGGATGCTTCACGATATGGTCGTTGAGGTCGAGGCTGCGGTCGATATAGTCGTCGGCGGGAGACGGGAAACCCGCAGCCACCCGCGAAAGCATGAGAGGACGCGACAGGCGCGGCGGGTCTTTCACAGGCACGGCGCAGGGCACCACGCGGTCTGTGGCCGCATGACCCTGTCCACGGTTGGAAGTCGGTGAGTCGTCGGGGACTGTATGGCGCTTCATCGTCCCATTCTGCGCCTCACGCCCCCCCACTGCAACCTGCCCTCGCAGGACCGGTACGTCTTCCACATGGATACAATCGGAAAGTGTCCGGTAGGCACCCGGGACGAACATCACGAAACGTACCCGTTATCTTTAGGAAGATACGTCACACATCACAGCAGCATGCCCCGCGTCCGGGCCACCGGACACGCCACGAAGCCCCGTGCACATCACCGTGACCAGCGAACGGGGCTTACGCCGTCATCCCGCATCCGGCCCTTGCCCACGACACAGGGTTGAGGCATAGCAGACGCCATGCACGCTTCCCGCCCCAGCCCCCTCTCCGACCGTACGGCCCCTGCGGCCTATGCACCGCCATGCACCGACCCCCGGCCCTTGCTGCTGGTGGCCCTCTGTTACGGCATCCTCGTCTGGCAGGTGGGACCTATGGGGCTTGCAGTCATCGGTATGGGGGTGATGGGGGCACTGGCCCACCCCTTCATACGGCGACGGCGCACACCCGGCATGGTACGTGGGCTTATGCGTTTCTGCGCCTTCTGGGGGCTGCTCAAGTTCGCGCTGGACATGCTCGTCGCAACGCCGGACGTGGCAGACGCCCTTGCCGGGGCCGCACTCCTTTCAGGAAGACTCGCCGTGCTGGGCGGCATCGGCATGGTGCTCACCCTTGCCGTATCGCCCCGCGCGCTGGCACTGGCGCTGGCATGGGCCCTGCGCCCCCTCATGGGTGACGCAGCATGGCGGCCCGCACTGGCACTGGCGCTGATGCTGCATTTCCTGCCCCTGACACAACGCACCGTGACACAAGTGACGCAATGCGCAGCCCGCAGACAGCCGCACGGCGGGTTGCGCCGACGACTGACGCTGGTGCCCGCCGCAATCTTGCGCATTCTCGGCCAACGCACATGGCAGCAGACCGTGGCCTTGGCAGTGCGAGGGCTGGACACCCCTGAGGCATGGCGACCATGCTTCGCGCCCGCATGCAGGGCATGGCTGTGGGCCGTTCTCCTCACCGTCGCAGGATGGGGACTGACGCTACTGCCCGCCTGACGCCTCGCACACCCTGAGAAGTTACCCGCCTCCATGGCTTGCAGCCCGCTCTGGCTGCGGCTATACAGCCCCCACATTTGCAGACACACGTAACGGAACATCCATGATTACCGATCGACTCTCACAGGCCATCGTGGCCCTTCACGAACGCCTTCTCTCATGGGAACACGACGTGGCGCGCGAGAAGGGGCTTACCGTGCCCCAGACCCACACCCTGGGGTGTCTTGCCATGCACGGCCCCCTGCCCATGAAGCAGTTGGCGTCATATATGGGTACGACCACGGGTACGGTCACTGTGCTCATCGACCGACTCGAAGCCAAGGGCTTCGTCGAACGCCACCCCAACGAGCGTGACAAGCGTTCCACACTGGTCAGCCTCACCGCCCTCGGTCAGGACCTGTATGAAGGGCACGCCCGCCGGCACCGGGAGATGACAGCCAGACTCATGGCCCCCCTCGCCCCCGACCAGCGTGCGGCCCTGCTCGACTACCTCGAAACCATAACCCGGCCCGTGTAGGCAAGGTTCGCCGTGAACACCCTCGAATGTCTCGCCGTCGCCGTGGCCCTCGCCATGGACGCCTTCGCAGTGGCCATCGCCACCGGCATCAGGCTACGCGAGGTCTCGCCCCGCCAGACCTTCCGGCTGGCCTTCCATTTCGGCCTCTTTCAGGCACTGATGCCCGTGGCAGGCTGGACTCTGGGCCTGACCGTGCGCGGCTACATCGAACAATGGGACCACTGGCTGGCCTTCGGCCTGCTGCTGTACATCGGGGTGCGCATGATGCGCGAGGCGTTCGAGGAAACGGAAGAGAACGACGACCGCTGCGACCCCACCCGGGGCCTCACGCTGATCATGCTGGCGGTGGCGACGAGCATCGACGCCCTTGCCGTGGGGCTTTCACTTTCGGTACTGGGCATCGACATCGTCACGCCCGCCATCGTCATCGGCGTCGTCTGCCTTCTCTTCACGGCCACCGGGCTTCATCTGGGCAGGATGCTGTCACGGGCCGAAAGCCTCGGCAGACGCGCGGCCCTTGCGGGCGGCGTGGTCCTCATCGGCATAGGGCTTCGCATCCTGTACGAACACGGTGTGTTCGACACGGCGGCGACCCTAGCGCGCAGCGTCCTTGGCTGATGCCCTGTAGCGCGGACAGACGGCGAGGACGGGGCTGGATGTTCTGACGCGAGGCAGCCACCTTCGTCATGGCAAGGCGCATGATGCACCGCATGCGCGGTTGACCCCGGCGCGCTGCCGGGACTGCCGGCCCTTGCGACCACACAGCGGGTATCGCCGCATGACCTCGGGCGACGCCAGCAGCGCAACGACGCGAGAGGTCACGCCTCGCGGCGCAGACAGACGAGATACTCCTGATTGCCCTTGGGGCCCTTGATGGCCGAAGGCACGGTGCCTTCATGCACCAGCCCCAGCGTCTCGCGGCAGTAGGTCAGCACCTTGTCCACGGCCGCCTGCTGCAACCCCTCGTCGCGCACGACACCCCTGTCCGTCTGGTGCGCCCCCACCTCGAACTGCGGCTTGACCAGCGCCACCACGCGCCCGCCGGGCTTCAGCCACTGCATGCACGGTTCCAGCACCAGCGTCAGCGAGATGAACGACACGTCCGCCACCACGATGTCCACCTGTTCGGGGATGAGGTCCGCCGGTGCTGTGCGCAGGTTGGTACGTTCGAGGTTCACCACGCGGGGGTCGGCCTGCATCCTCTCATGCAACTGCCCATGCCCCACATCGACGGCATACACCCGCACCGCGCCGTGCTGCAGCAGGCAGTCGGTGAACCCGCCCGTGGAGGCACCGGCATCCAGCGCCACGAAACCCGTCACATCAAACTTGAAATAGTCGATGGCCGTCAGCAGCTTGTAGGCACCGCGCGAGACGAAACGCTCGCGGCCGCGCACTTCGAAGCGGGCGTCGAGGTCGAACTTGTGACCGGGCTTGTCCACAGGTTCGGCGACCGGGGCGGCGAGGGGCCCCCGCAGCACGAAGACCTGCCCCGCCATGATCATGCGCTTGGCCTGTTCACGACTTTCGGCAAGTCCCGCCTCGTGTACAAGCTGGTCTGCACGTTCCTTTCGCGGCATAGGCTCTCCTTGACATGCGCCCCATGGGGGCATAGGTGGTGGCTGCACACGACGCGGGTAGCGCTGGGCATTCCCCGCAGCCGGCACGGGCGCGTTCTACATGAGCAGGGCGTCTCGGGCAACGGCTGTGAACGGGGCTTGCCAAAAAGGGGTTATGCGCGTATTAACGAACGTTCCGCATCTTCCCCAGAGAGGTATCCCATGAAGGACAATATCCATCCTACCGTCTACAAGGCCACCATGAACTGCGCCTGTGGCTATCAGGCCGAAGTGCTTTCCACCAAGGGCGAGAACGTCCACGTGGAAATCTGCTCCAACTGCCACCCCTTCTACACCGGCAAGCAGCGCCTCATCGACACCGCTGGCCGCATCGACCGCTTCCGCAAGAAGTACGCCAAGTTTGGCGAAGAGAAATAGGCCGTTTTCGTCCGTACGCGGCGCACGCGTCGCACGGTGCGTCTTTCTCCCCGGAGGGTTTTCACTCTCCGGGGAGACGTCATCATTTGTCCTTTCCCACATCGGGGGTTCGGCGTGATTGACCACCGGCCCACCTCCTGGTCTCGCCTCTGCACGGCGCTGACCTCGGGCGCTTCCTGCACCATCGGCGGACAGGCCGTCATGGAAGGCGTCATGATGCGTAACGGCGACAGGCTCGCCATCGCCATGCGTCGTCCCGACGGAGAAATCGTGGCCGAGAGCCGTCCGTGGTTCTCACTGACGCGCAGCGCATGGCTGAAACGCCCGTTCGTGCGCGGCTTCCCCATTCTTGTCGAGACGCTGGTCAACGGCATCAAGGCCCTCAACCGTTCGGCCGAACAGGCCGTCGAGGGCGAGACGGGTGAAGAGCTCAAACCATGGCAACTCGCAGCCACACTGGCTGTCTCCGTGGCCATGGCCCTCGGGCTCTTTGTCGTCGTGCCGCACCTGTTCTCCATCGGCATGAAGCTGCTGGGACTGGGCGGCGACGTCGAAGGACTCTCGTTCCACATGTGGGACGGCTTCTTCAAGTTCGCCGTGTTCATCGGTTACATCGTGGCCATCTCGTTCGTGCCGGACATCCGCCGTGTCTTCCAGTACCACGGGGCCGAGCACAAGGTCATCCGCGCCTTCGAAGCCGCGGGCGACGTGACCCCCGACACGGCCATGCACCACAGCCGCCTGCACCCGCGCTGCGGCACGACATTCCTGCTCTTCGTGCTCTCGATTTCCATCATCCTGCACGCAGTGCTGGTGCCGCTGCTCATGCTCGTATGGACGCCTTCCGGGGCCTTTGCCAAGCACGGTGTCACCGTGCTGTTCAAGCTGCTGCTCATGATTCCCATCAGCGCCCTCGCCTACGAGACCATCCGCTATGCGGCCCGTCTCGGCGAAGGACTGACCGGAACCCTGCTGCGCGCCCCCGGCATGCTCCTTCAGAAGCTCACCACCGGAGAACCCGACCGCGAGCAGCTTGAAGTGGCCATCGTCGCCCTGCGCGAAGCGCTCGGAGACGACGCCCCGCAGTCGGTTCGTGCACCGGCCTACCGCCATCTGGAGTAACAGACCATGTTCGCCAAGCTCGAAAATCTCGAGCTCAAGTTCGAGGACCTCGAACAGCAGCTCAGTTCCGCCGAGGTCTTCAACGACCAGGACCGCTATCGCAAGCTCACCAAGGCGCACGCCGACCTCAAGCAGGTCGTCGACGCGTTCCGTCGTTACAAGGAGATGAAGCAGAACCTTGCCGACAACAAGGAGCTCCTCGGCGACAGCGACCACGAAATCCGCGCCATGGCCCATGAGGAGATCAAGGCCATCGAAGCCGCCCTGCCCGACATCGAGCAGGAATTGAAGATCCTGCTGCTGCCGCGCGACCCCATGGACGACAAGAACATCCTCCTCGAAATCCGTGCCGGCACGGGTGGAGAAGAGGCTTCGCTGTTCGCCGCCGACCTGTTCCGCATGTACACCCGCTATGCCGAAATCATGGGCTGGAAGGTCGAAGTGCTGAGCGCCAGCGATTCGGACACGGGCGGCTACAAGGAAATCATCGCCCTCATCGCCGGTGACAAGGTCTACAGCCGCCTCAAGTACGAGTCGGGTACGCACCGGGTGCAGCGCGTGCCCGCCACCGAGGCGCAGGGGCGCATCCACACCTCCGCAGCCACCGTTGCGGTCATGCCCGAAGCGGAGGAAGTGGACGTGGACATCCGCCCCGACGACCTCCGCATCGACGTCTACCGTGCCTCCGGCGCAGGCGGGCAGCACGTCAACAAGACCGAGTCGGCCGTGCGCATCACGCACCTCCCCACCGGTATCGTCGTCGCCTGCCAGGACGAGAAATCGCAGCACAAGAACAAGGCCAAGGCCATGAAGGTGCTCATCTCGCGCGTCCTGCAGGCCGAACAGGAGCGCGCCCACAGCGTCATCGCCGACGCCCGCCGCGCCCTTGTGGGGTCGGGCGACCGTTCTGAACGCATCCGCACCTACAACTATCCGCAGTCGCGCATCACCGACCATCGCATCAACCTCACCCTGTACTCGCTGGACAAGGTGATGGAAGGCGAACTGGCACCGCTGGTTGACGCCCTTGTCACCCACGCGCAGACCGAAGCCCTCAAGGCACAGGCCGACGCCAGCTAGCTGCCTGAGACGCGACACTCGCACCATCCGGAATGACGGGGGAGGCCCAAACGGGACTCCCCTTTTTCGATGCCCCTGCCACAGGTGCGCAGCCGCTTCGAACGCCGAGTGGCAACGCCCGCAGTGTCGGCCTGCCGGTTTGAAGCAGCACCAACCACAAGCGGTTACCGTTTTGCCCGAGATGTCCGGCCGCAGGCGACACTTCGCCCGTTGCCCCGGTTGTGCCAGTTGTCCCTGACGCGGCCGTAGTACATGTACTCTGTGGCTCCCCGGCAACGGCACATCGGCCCCGAGTTCCAGCCCCGCGACTGTGCGGGGTGCCCGCATCGGCTGCAACGCCCGCAGAGGCGCCAGAGGCCGGGCCATGACCGCCTACCCGGCAGACGCCGATGCAGCCGTGCCCCCGTTGGGGCACATGAGCCCGCCTGTGCCCCTGTGCAGCCGTCGCAGGCATGCTGCGCGCCGCAGCACCTAACCCAAGGCATCCCCCCCACAAGGCCGCGCCGCGGATGATGCCGATGCCACGCGCCCCGCTCGCACAGCGGTCTTCGGCATGGGCATCATCGAGATGCGGTCAGCAAGGACTCCAGCCCCTGCTGCAACGGCCCTCTCCCTTTATCGTAGCCGCCCCCCTTGCAGCCCAGTGTCTTACCAGCTACTTTCCGGGCCGCACTCCAAGCCCGCAACCGGAATCCCACCATGAATCCTGCCTCCACGTCCCACGCCACCCTGCAAGGCCTACTACGGCATGCCCGCCAGCGACTTGAAGCGGCAGAGGTCGACGCGCCGCGTCTTTCAGCCGAAATCATCCTTTGCCACGCCCTTTCGCTGCGCCGCATCGACATCATGCTGACCCCCGACCGTATCGTCGAAGAGGCAGATTGCATCCTTTTCTCCGAACTCGTGGCCCGCCGCGCCACCGGAGAACCTCTGGCCTACATCGTGGGAGAGAAAGAATTCTTCGGACGCGATTTCGCCGTCAATCCGTCAACTCTCATTCCCAGACCGGAGACCGAACACCTCATCGAAACAGCCCTCGAATCCCTCCGGTCGGGCCCGGCCCGTTTCGTCGACGCGGGCACCGGCAGCGGTTGCATTGCCGTGACCCTCTGCGCCGAACGCGCCGACCTGTCCGGCCTTGCACTGGACATGAGCGCCCCGGCACTTGCCACTGCAAGCCACAATGCCCGCCGGCACGGTGTGGCACAGCGGCTTGCCTTCGTACGCGGCGACTTCACCACCTCCCTGTTGCGTAGCGGTAGCCTCGACCTCTATGCGAGCAATCCCCCCTACATCAGTGAAGCGGAATACACAGGCCTGTCCCGTGAAGTGCGCGACTTCGAACCACGGTCGGCACTTGTTCCGGGTGACACCGGACTCGAACACGCGGCCGCCATCATCGCCGAGGCCACAAGGGTTCTCAGGCCACACGGTATTCTGCTCATGGAATTCGGGTGCATGCAGGGTGCCGACATGGCGTCGCTCTTCACCCCCTATTCCACCCTGTGGGAGATGGTTGAAGTCAGACGCGACCTCGCCGGACTCGACCGTTTCATCTTCGCACGCCGCAACCTTCTCCAGCCGTGATGGGCCTCTTAGACGGCAAGCCGCCTGCTGCACGGGGCAACCCAGCCTCTCCTCTCCGCGCTCGCCATGTGGTGTGCAGAACACACACTGTGCGTGGATGACACAACACACACCATCACCCTCACCATTTTATGTGTTTATTTACAGCATATTAAACACTCTAAAACTCTGGCACATCTTTTGCTTTATCACTGGCGAGAGGTTGCCATGAACCAGACCACCATCAAAAAAAGCATCGCCTGTTCGGGAGTCGGCCTTCACAGTGGCAAGACCGTTCGCATGGTCCTGCACCCTGCCGCCGAAGACACGGGCATCGTATTCGACATACATACGGCCCAAGGCGTCAGACGAATCGCCCCCGAACCGCAGGTGGTCATTGCCACCGGCCTTGCGACCACGCTGGGCATGGACGGGGCATCCGTCGCCACGGTCGAACATCTTCTCGCCGCCATCCGGGGCCTTGAAATCGACAACATCACCGTCGAGATAGAAGGCGGAGAAGTGCCCATCATGGACGGCTCAGCCGCCTCCTTCGTGATGCTGCTGCGCAACGCGGGCATCCGCCGCCAGACGAGCGCACGCAAGGTCTTCCGTATCGCCCGGCCCGTCCATTACGAACGCGACGGCAAATCCATACGCGCACTCCCCTATGACGGCTTCCGTGTCGAATACCGCATCGAGTTCCCGCATCCCCTGATCGGACGCCAGACTCTGAGCATCGACATCACGCCCGAGAGCTTCGGCGAAATCGCCAAGGCGCGCACATTCGGCTTCCTGCGCGAAGTGGAATATCTTCACAGCAAGGGCCTTGCGCTTGGCGGGTCGCTGGACAACGCCATCGTGCTCGACGACTACTCCGTGCTGAACCCCGACGGCTTGCGCTCCCCCGACGAATTCGTCCGCCACAAGGTGCTCGACTTCGTGGGCGACATGGCCATGATGGGCGTCCCCCTGCAAGGGCACTTCATCGTCGAATGCTCCGGTCACGCACTGAACAACGGCTTCCTGCGCATGCTCGAGGAGAACGCCTCGCTGTACCTTGAAGCCGTCGAACTCCCGGTTGCCGAACAGCACCCCGCCGCACTGCGCCCCGCCGCACGCGTTGCCACCGAAGGTCAGCCCGCCATAGCCTGACACCATCGACATCTCGTTCAAGACACGAGGGGAGAGGCGAAAGCCTCTCCCCTTTCTACATCTCACAGACACCCCAAATCGGATGATGAGGTCTGCCCCGCAGCCCCCCATCGGACAAAACGCTCTGCCACAATGTATGACAACTGGTACGGCGTTCAACGGCGTGTGCCATGGTTACATATCACCATGGCGAAGACACGTGACCCCATCCGGGTTGCCGCCACGCACCACGCCTGTCATATCGCGCATATAGGGCGCATCAGGCACAATCCGTCAGAAGGACCAGCACACCCCCTGCCCGCTGGCGCAGACGGGGTTCGGCACCTGCTTCTCAGGGCTTGCCGCAACGCGGAAGTGGGATATGATTGAAGACGGCAAAGCCATGTAACAGGACGACGCACAAAGCGCAGGACACCAAACCATAGGTCAGCACGGATGGCCACTTGCGGGAGCCCTCGAAGGCCACAGACGGGCACTGCCTCTGCACGAACGCGCCAAGTGCCCCGCCCCCAGCCTCGGGGCAAAGGTCGGGAACACCGTAACCCGACATGCCGCCAAAACAGGCCCAATGAGGGCAAAGGGCACACGCGCAAGCACCAGCACGCACCAGCACCATGGCAGGCAGAACAGAGGGAATACGGACGGTGAGTGTGGGCGATGCCAACGGCACACAACAGTACAGAAGGCAGGAACCGCGCCCCCTGCGAGGAAGACGAGCCCCGACGGAGACCGTGCCAAGTGCGCAGGTGAAGACCTTAATGGTTGAAAAAAAATTAGCCTTACATACCGAATAGATAAAAAACACTTGAAAGCAAATTCGAAAAAAGGCGTTTTTATGCTTGCCAAGCCATGAACCCTCGTATAAAAGCACATCTCCGTTGGCTGGCGTAGCTCAACTGGCAGAGCAGCTGATTTGTAATCAGCCGGTTGCGGGTTCGAGTCCCATCGCCAGCTCCATACAGTGGTGGGGTTCCCGAGTGGCCAAAGGGAACAGACTGTAAATCTGTCGTCGTAAGACTTCGGTGGTTCAAATCCACCCCCCACCACCACTTGACAAGCTCTCAGGGCTGTAGGAGACAGTGCGCTGTCGGAGAACTACGGCATATGCGGGAATAGCTCAAGTGGCTAGAGCATCAGCCTTCCAAGCTGAGGGTTGCGAGTTCGAGTCTCGTTTCCCGCTCCATCCCCAATAGCCTGGGTCTCCCTATAGCTTGATGTTGCCCACATAGCTCAGGCGGTAGAGCACTTCCTTGGTAAGGAAGAGGTCATGAGTTCAAGTCTCATTGTGGGCTCCATATTTGCCTTACGCCCTTAAGGAACAAAAAAAGAAAGCCAGGGAGAACACCTATGGGTAAGGAAAAATTTGAACGCAAGAAGCCGCACGTCAATATCGGCACCATCGGTCACATCGACCATGGTAAGACCACTCTGACGGCAGCCATCACCAAGACCGCAGGCCTCCTCGGTCAGGGCAAGTTCATCGCGTACGACGAAATCGACAAGGCTCCTGAAGAAAAGGAACGTGGCATCACCATTGCCACCGCCCACGTCGAGTACGAGACCGCTACGCGTCACTACGCGCACGTCGACTGCCCCGGTCACGCCGACTACATCAAGAACATGATCACCGGTGCGGCCCAGATGGACGGTGCCATCATCGTCGTCGCCGCCACCGACGGTCCCATGCCCCAGACCCGTGAGCACATCCTGCTCGCCCGTCAGGTCGGCGTGCCCTACATCGTCGTGTTCCTGAACAAGTGCGACATGGTCGATGACGAAGAGCTTCTCGAACTCGTTGAACTCGAAGTTCGCGAACTTCTCACCAGCTACGGCTTCCCCGGCGACGACGTTCCGGTCGTGCGCGGCTCCGCCCTCAAGGCTCTCGAGTCCGACGATCCCAACTCTGACGCCTGCAAGCCCATCCGCGAGCTGCTCGCCGCTTGCGACAGCTACATCCCCGAGCCTCAGCGCGACATCGACAAGCCCTTCCTGATGCCCATCGAAGACGTGTTCTCGATCTCCGGCCGCGGTACCGTTGTTACCGGTCGTGTCGAGCGCGGTGTCATCAAGGTCGGTGAAGAAGTCGAAATCGTCGGCATCAAGGACACCACCAAGTCGACCTGCACCGGCGTCGAAATGTTCCGCAAGCTGCTCGATCAGGGTCAGGCTGGCGACAACATCGGTGCCCTGCTCCGTGGCGTGAAGCGTGACGACGTGGAACGCGGCCAGGTTCTTGCCGCTCCCAAGTCCATCACTCCCCACCGCAAGTTCAAGGCTGAAGTGTACGTCCTTTCCAAGGAAGAAGGCGGTCGTCACACTCCGTTCTTCTCGGGTTACCGTCCCCAGTTCTACTTCCGTACCACGGACATCACTGGTGTGATCACCCTTGAAGAAGGCGTCGAGATGGTGATGCCCGGCGATAACGCCACCTTCAACGTGGAACTCATCGCCCCCATCGCCATGGAACTCGGTCTCCGCTTCGCTATCCGCGAAGGTGGCCGTACCGTCGGCGCAGGCGTGGTTTCCGAGATCGTGGAGTAACGCCATGCGCGTCAACATCCAGCTTGCCTGCACCGAGTGCAAGCGGCGTAACTACGCGACCGACAAGAACAAGAAGAATACTACTGGCCGTCTCGAACTGAAGAAGTATTGTCCCTGGGACAAGAAGCACACAGTTCACCGCGAGACCAAGTAAGTAGTACCTTCATAGTGCAGGGCAGTAGCTCTAACGGCTAGAGCGCCGGTCTCCAAAACCGGATGTTGGGGGTTCGAATCCCTCCTGCCCTGCCATTTCCCTTCTCTTCTCGGGTAGAGGCGATAATGGCGAAAAAGCAATCAAATGCGCCGGAAGCGGCCTCTGCGAGCAGCGGCACCAGTCTCGGAGACAAGGTCACCCAATTCAGGGACTATGTCGAAGAGGCGAAGGTCGAGCTCCGGAAGGTTTCCTGGCCCACCCGGAAGGAAGCCTGGGCGACCAGCATGACCGTGCTGGTCTTTGTGTTCGTCATGTCCCTGTTCCTCGGTTTCGTGGACCTCGGACTGACGCATCTCATCGAATTCATCCTCTCCTGACGGGCTGTGCCATGACCGAGACGACTACCGCCTCAAAGGCCCGTTGGTACATCGTACATACCTATTCGGGCTTCGAGAACAGGGTTGAACAGACCATCCGCGAAATGATCCGCACCGGGCAATCCCAGGACGAGATCGTCGAGGTGGTCGTTCCTACGGAAAAGGTCATCGAACTCGTCAAGGGCGAGAAGAGGACCTCCACCCGCAAGTTCTACCCCGGGTATGTGATGGTCAAGATGTTCATGACGGATTTCTCGTGGCATCTCGTCCAGTCCATTCCCAAGGTTACGGGGTTTGTCGGCGGCAAGAACCGCCCCACACCCATGCGCGACAGCGAAGCCGAGCGCATCCTTGCCATGATGGAATCGCGTCAGGAGCAGCCGCGGCCGAAGTTCAACTTCGATCGTGGGGATGAAGTACGGGTCATCGACGGGCCCTTCGGCGGCTTCAACGGAGTCGTTGAAGACGTCAACTATGACAAGGGCAAACTCAGGGTCTCGGTTTCGATCTTCGGTCGCCAGACCCCTGTCGAGCTGGACTTCGTTCAGGTTTCCAAGGGATAGCAGACGACGTTACCGCGCGGTGACAGGCTCACCGTGTCGTTCAGAGGTATAGAGCAATGGCTAAGAAAGAAGTTGCCAAAATCAAGCTGCAGATTCCCGCTGGTGCTGCGAACCCCTCGCCGCCGGTGGGCCCCGCCCTGGGTCAGCATGGTCTGAACATCATGGCGTTCTGCAAGGAGTTCAATGCCAAGACGATGGAACAGAAGGGTATGATCACCCCTGTTGTCATCACCGTCTACGCCGACCGCTCCTTCAGCTTTATCACCAAGACCCCCCCCGCTTCCGTGCTCCTGATCAAGGCTGCCAAGCTTGAGAAGGGTTCGGGCGAACCCAACCGTAACAAGGTCGGCAGCGTCACCATGGCGCAGGTCGAAGAGATCGCGGCTCTCAAGATGCCCGACCTCACCGCCAAAGACCTTGAGGCGGCCAAGCGCAACATCCTGGGTACCGCCCGCAGCATGGGCATTGAAGTGAAGTAGCGCTTCGTTAATCAGTTGCACTGCCGTCCGCCGGATCATTCCGGCCACACACCCCGTGACCGAGGCGGCAGGAGATTTCAAACGACAGCAAGCACATAAGGTGGGTACAATGCCCAAGCACGGCAAAAAATATCGTAACGCGACAGAAGGCCTCGACCTTACCGTCAAGTACTCCGTCGAAGACGCCGTGGCCAAGTCTCTGGCCGCCGCTCCTGCCAAGTTCGACGAAACCGTCGACGTGGCCATCTGCCTTGGCGTCGACCCCAAATATTCCGATCAGATGGTTCGCGGTGCCGTGACCATGCCCAACGGGCTTGGCAAGACCGTTCGCGTAGCCGTCTTCTGCAAGGGTGAAAAGGAAGCCGAAGCCAAGGCCGCCGGTGCCGATGTCGCCGGTGCCGAAGAGCTTGTCGCCAAGATCAAGGAAGGCTGGCTCGACTTCGACAAGGCCATCGCCACCCCCGACGTCATGGCCCTTGTCGGCCAGATCGGTCGTGTGCTCGGCCCCCGCGGCCTGATGCCCAACGCCAAGACCGGCACCGTCACCTTCGACATCACCACCGCCATCAAGGAAATGAAGGCCGGTCGCGTCGAGTTCAAGGTTGACAAGGCCGGTGTCCTTCACGCCCCTCTCGGCAAGGTGTCCTTCGGTTCCGAGAAGATCCTCGGCAACCTCAAGGCCCTTATCGACACCGTGAACCGCCTCAAGCCCTCCAGCGCCAAGGGTACCTACATGCAGGCCATGGCGATCTCCACCACCATGGGCCCCGGCGTGAAGGTCGATCCCACCCTGATCAAGAAGTTCATCGAAGGCTAACCCCCTTCGTAGATATCAGGCCCGGGCGCAAGTCCGGGCCGTTTCCGGCAAATGGTAGGAAATTCGAGTCGAAGAAAGCAGGTGGCCGCAAGGTCTTAAACATCCTGCCGAGATTCAGCTTTGGCTCGGCATTTCCACCTTGGCAAACCCGAACTCGAGGAGAGTCACGTGAACAGGTCCGAAAAAGCCGCCATCATCGAGCAGCTCAAGTCTCGTGCCGAGGCTGCTTCCATCGCGGTCGTGACCGACTTCAAGGGTATGCCGGTGGAAGAGCTGACCCGTCTCAGAGTGAAGCTGCGCGAGAATGGTTGTGAATACCACGTCGTGAAGAACACTCTGGCACGGATTGCTTTCACCGGCACTGCGCATGAGCCGATTGGTACTCGGTTCAAGGAAAACTGCGCAGTTGCCCTTGGGTTCGATGATCCCGTCGCGGTGGCCAAGGCGTTGACCGATTTCGCCAAGACCAGCAAGCTGTTCGCTATCCGCCACGGCAGCCTTGAGGGCAAGGCCCTCTCCGCCGACCAGGTCTCCGACCTGGCCAAGCTGCCCAGCAAGCCTGAACTGCTCGCTCGCGCCCTTGGCACGATGAACGCCGTTCCCACCAACTTCGTCAGTCTGTTCGCCAACATCATCCGCAGCCTGCTCTATGTCCTCAAGGACCTCGAGAGCAAGAAAGCCGCGGCCTAGTTGCGAACGTAACGAACCACCACGCAAGCCAAAGATCCTAAAGGAGCCAAACAATGTCCATCACCAAAGAACAGGTCGTTGAATTCATCGGCAACATGACTGTCCTCGAACTCTCCGAATTCATCAAGGAACTCGAAGAGAAGTTCGGCGTTTCCGCTGCCGCTCCCATGGCTGCCATGGCCGTTGCCGCTCCTGCTGGCGATGCCGCCCCTGCCGAAGAAGAAAAGACCGAATTCGACATCATCCTGAAGAGCGCCGGTGCCAACAAGATCGGCGTCATCAAGGTTGTCCGCGCCCTTACCGGCCTCGGCCTGAAGGAAGCCAAGGACAAGGTCGACGGCGCTCCCTCGACCCTGAAGGAAGCCGCTTCCAAGGAAGAGGCCGAAGAAGCCAAGAAGCAGCTCGTCGAAGCTGGCGCCGAAGTCGAAATCAAGTAGTTTCGGTTTCAGCCGCCGCATGGCGCATCCACAGCGCGGGCGGGTCACCGCCCGCGCTTCTTATACTTTTTCGGGCTTGACGGGAACGAAGGGTTGCACTTCAGGCACGAATAGACTAACTTTGAAGTTTAGTCGAAATATTTCACCAATCGCGCGAACCCTTTCGACACGGTCGGTACGTTGTACGCCGCACACATGCACACCATATTTCACGCCGGCACACCAAACCGGCGCATATCCTCTTGCGCGGATATGCGCCATGTCTGCGTTCTCCAACCATACCACAACGTTCTTTCCTGTCGCCGCACCAGCGGGCAAGCCATTCCGGAACGCACGTCCGGCCTTCGGGCCTCGGCGCGCACCACTCCCGGCGCGCTCGACGTCTCCGCACACCCCGGTCGTCGCGAGCAGGTAGCCTAGTTCCCGGGCACTGCTGCCGGAAAACCGTCTTTTTGAGGTGAAACGATGGGCCAGCTTACGAAGAAGTTCGGCAAGATCGATGTCTCGCTCCCCATTCCGCATCTGCTGAACCTGCAGGTGGATTCCTATGTGAAATTCCTGCAGGAAGGAGCGACCGAACGCAGACACGATGAAGGCCTCGAAGGGGTCTTCAGGTCGGTGTTCCCCATTGAGGATTTCAACCGAACCGCCAGTCTCGAGTTCGTCAGCTATGAAGTGGGCGAACCCAAGTACGACCAGCCCGAATGCATATCCAAGGGCCTCACCTACGAAGCGCCCATTCGCATAAAGGTTCGTCTCGTCGTCTATGACGTTGACGAAGACTCTGGCAACCGCACCATCCGTGACATCAAGGAACAGGAGATCTACTTCGGTACCCTGCCCCTGATGACCGAGAAGGGCACCTTCATCATCAACGGCACCGAACGCGTCATCGTCAACCAGTTGCAGCGTTCGCCCGGTATCATCTTCGAGCACGATTCGGGCAAGACCCATTCGAGCCGCAAGGTGCTCTACTCGTGCCGCATCATTCCCATGCGCGGCTCGTGGCTCGATTTCGACTTCGACCACAAGGACATCCTGTACGTCCGCATCGACCGCCGCCGCAAGATGCCCGCGACCATCCTCTTCAAGGCGATGGGGATGTCCAAGACCGACATCCTCGACTACTTCTACAAGAAGGAGTTCTACCGCCTCGACCCCATGGGCCGTCTCATGTGGGAAGTCCAGAAGGACATGTACCGCAAGGATTCTGCCTTCGTCGACATCGAGGACGGCAAGGGCGGTACCATCGTCAAGGCTGGCAAGCCCATCACCAAGCGTGCATGGCGCCTCATCTCCGAAGCCGGGCTCGAGACCATCGAGGTGGCTCCTGACACCATCGAGGGCATGTTCCTCGCCGAAGACATCGTGAACCCGGCCACTGGTGAAGTGCTTGCCGAGGCTGCCGACGAAATCACCGCTTCGCTGGTCGAGAACCTGCGCGAAGCCGGCATTTCGCGCCTGCCCGTGCTGCACACCAAGGGTCTTGAGACCTCGTCTTCGCTTCGCGACACCCTCGTGCTGGACAAGACCCCCGACATGGAGGCCGCACAGGTCGAGATATACCGTCGCCTGCGTCCGAGCTCGCCGCCCACGCCTGAGATCGCCGCGTCGTTCTTCGACAATCTCTTCCGCAGCGCCGACTACTACGACCTGTCGCCGGTGGGCCGCTACAAGCTCAACCAGCGTCTTGGCATCGACCAGTCCGTCGACCTGCGCACCCTCACCGATGACGACATCCTGCGCGCCATCCGCGTGCTCCTGCACCTGAAGGACTCGCACGGCCCTGCCGACGACATCGACCATCTGGGCAACCGCCGTGTGCGCCCCGTGGGCGAACTGGTCGAGAACCAGTACCGCATCGGTCTCGTCCGCATGGAACGCGCCATCAAGGAACGCATGAGCCTTCAGGAAGTCTCCACGCTCATGCCGCACGACCTCATCAACCCGAAGCCCGTGGCCGCGGTGCTGAAGGAGTTCTTCGGAACCTCGCAGCTTTCGCAGTTCATGGACCAGACCAACGCCCTTTCCGAAGTGACGCACAAGCGTCGTCTCTCGGCCCTCGGCCCCGGTGGTCTGACGCGCGAACGTGCGGGCTTCGAAGTACGAGACGTGCACACGTCGCACTACGGTCGTATCTGCCCCATCGAAACGCCTGAAGGCCCGAACATCGGCCTCATCGTTTCGTTGACCACCTACGCCAAGGTGAACGATTTCGGCTTCATCGAGACGCCCTATCGCATCATCCGCGAAGGTGCCCTCACGGACGAAATCAAGTTCCTCGACGCCTCGCGCGAACAGGGCGAAGTCGTGGCGCAGGCCAACGCAGCCGTCGATGCCGATGGCAAGCTGGCGGACGAATACGTCACCGCCCGCGTGCGCGGCGACGTGCTCATGTCGCACCGTGACGAAGTGACGCTGATGGACATCTCGCCCAGCCAGATGGTCTCCATCTCCGCCGCGCTCATCCCCTTCCTTGAGCACGACGACGCCAACCGCGCGCTCATGGGTTCGAACATGCAGCGTCAGGCCGTGCCGCTTCTCCGTTCCGAGAAGCCCATCGTCGGCACCGGCATGGAAGGCGACGTGGCCCGCGACTCGGGCGCGTGCATCCTCGCCGAAGGCCCCGGCATCGTGCGCTACGCCGACGCCACGCGCATCATCGTCAGCTACGAGAACGGGCTCTACCCCGATCGTGGCGGCGTGCGCGCGTACGACCTTCAGAAGTACCACAAGTCCAACCAGAACTCGTGCTTCGGCCAGCGTCCCACCTGTCATCCCGGGCAGATCGTCAAGAAGGGCGACGTGCTCGCCGACGGCCCCGGCATCGAGGATGGCGAACTGGCTCTGGGCAAGAACCTCGTCGTGGCCTTCATGCCCTGGTGCGGTTACAACTTCGAAGACTCCATCCTCATCTCCGAACGGGTGGTGAAGGAGGACGTCTTCACTTCGATCCACATCGAAGAGTTCGAAGTCGTCGCCCGTGACACCAAGCTCGGCCCCGAAGAGATCACCCGCGACATCCCGAACGTCGGCGAGGACATGCTCCGCAACCTCGACGGCAGCGGCATCATCCGCATCGGTGCCAGCGTGAAGCCCGACGACATCCTCGTCGGCAAGATCACGCCCAAGGGCGAGACCCAGCTCACCCCCGAAGAGAAGCTCCTCCGGGCCATCTTCGGCGACAAGGCACGCGACGTGAAGAACACCTCCCTCAAGGTACCCCCGGGCATCGAGGGAACCATCATCGATGTGAAGGTGTTCAACCGTCGTTCCGGCGAGAAGGACGAGCGCACCCGCAATATCGAAGACTACGAGACCGCGCGCATCGACAAGAAGGAACAGGACCACGTCCGTGCCCTTGGCGATGCCCTGCGCGACCGTCTCGCCGATACCCTGGTGGGCAAGCAGATTGCCGTCACCCTGCCCGGCAAGCGCAAGGGCGAGGTGCTGGCTGAAGCTGGTGCCCCCATGACCCGCGAACTTCTCGACGCCCTGCCCGTCAAGCGGCTGGCAGGTCTGTTCAAGAGCCGTGAGGTCGACGAGATGGTCGACACGGCCCTCGAGGATTACGACCGTCAGGTGGCCTTCCTCAAGGGCATCTACGACTCGAAGCGCGAGAAGGTCACCGAAGGCGACGACCTGCCCCCCGGCGTCATCAAGATGGTCAAGGTGCACATCGCCGTGAAGCGTAAGCTGAACGTGGGCGACAAGATGGCCGGCCGTCACGGTAACAAGGGTGTCGTTTCGTGCATTCTGCCCGAAGAGGACATGCCCTTCTTTGCCGACGGACGCCCGGTCGACATCGTGCTGAACCCCCTCGGCGTGCCTTCGCGAATGAACATCGGCCAGATCATGGAGACCCACCTCGGGTGGGGTGCCAAGGAACTGGGCCGTCAGCTCGCCGAAATGCTCGACAGCGGTGCCGCCATGGCAACGCTGCGCCACGAGGTCAAGGACGTGTTCCGTTCCGCCACCATCGCCAAGTTGGTCGACGAGATGGACGACGAGACCTTCCGCAAGGCCGTGTCGAAACTGCGCACCGGCATCGTGACCAAGACCCCCGTCTTCGACGGCGCGTCCGAAGAGGACATCTGGTCGTGGATCGAGCGCGCGGGCATGGACGGGGACGGCAAGACGGTACTGTACGACGGCCGCACCGGTGACAAGTTCTACAACCGCGTCACCACCGGGGTCATGTACATCCTCAAGCTGCACCACCTGGTCGACGAGAAGATACACGCCCGCTCCACGGGCCCGTACTCCCTCGTCACCCAGCAGCCCCTTGGCGGCAAGGCCCAGTTCGGTGGCCAGCGTCTGGGTGAAATGGAAGTGTGGGCACTCGAGGCATACGGCGCATCGTACCTCCTGCAGGAGTTCCTCACCGTCAAGTCCGACGACGTGACGGGCCGCGTGAAGATGTACGAGAAGATCGTGAAGGGCGACAACTTCCTCGAAGCCGGTCTGCCCGAATCGTTCAACGTTCTCGTCAAGGAACTCATGTCGCTGGGTCTGAACGTGACGCTGCATCAGGAAGAAGGCAAGAAGCGCCCGAAGCGTGTCGGCTTCATGAGCGCGCTCTAGGCATAGATATCCGTCCCGGCGGGCATATGCCCGCCGGGATTGCGGCGCACCCCGCCGCACGCGGATGAAATCCGCGACAATACAACCTTTCCGGGTAGGGGTACCACATGACCTTAGACGATCTGTTCACCGTCCGGGGCTCGGCGGCCAACATCGCGAACATACGCAACCTGAAGGCGATTCAGATAACCATCGCTTCGCCCGAGAACATCCGCGAGTGGTCGTACGGCGAGGTCAAGAAGCCCGAGACCATCAACTACCGTACGTTCAAGCCCGAGCGCGATGGCCTCTTCTGCGCCAAGATATTCGGCCCTGTGAAGGACTACGAGTGCAACTGCGGCAAGTACAAGCGCATGAAGCACCGTGGCATCGTCTGCGAGAAGTGCGGCGTCGAGGTCATCGCCTCGAAGGTGCGCCGTGAACGCATGGGCCACATCGAACTCGCCGCGCCTGTCGCGCACATCTGGTTCCTGAAGACCCTGCCGTCCAAGATCGGCACCCTTCTGGACATGACGATGGCCGACCTTGAAAAGGTGCTGTACTTCGACTCGTACATCGTGCTCGATCCGGGCAGCACCAACCTCACCAAGATGCAGGTCATCTCCGAAGACCAGTATCTGCAGGTCATCGACCACTACGGCGAGGACGCCCTCACCGTGGGTATGGGCGCCGAAGCCGTGCGCTCGCTGCTCGAGGAGCTCAACCTCGAAGAACTGCGCGTGCAGCTTCGCGAAGAATCGCAGGCCACCAAGTCGCAGACCAAGAAGAAGAAGCTCACCAAGCGCCTGAAGATCGTCGAGGCGTTCCTCGAATCGAACAACAAGCCCGAGTGGATGGTGATGGAAGTCATTCCCGTCATTCCGCCCGAGCTTCGTCCGCTCGTGCCCCTCGACGGCGGTCGCTTCGCCACGTCCGACCTCAACGACCTGTACCGCCGCGTCATCAACCGCAACAACCGCCTCAAGCGGCTGATGGAACTGGGCGCGCCCGACATCATCATCCGCAACGAAAAGCGCATGTTGCAGGAAGCCGTCGACGCCCTGTTCGACAACGGTCGCCGTGGTCGCGCCATCACCGGCACCAACGGCCGTCCGCTCAAGTCGCTCTCCGACATGATCAAGGGCAAGCAGGGCCGCTTCCGTCAGAACCTGCTCGGCAAGCGCGTCGACTACTCGGGCCGTTCGGTCATCGTCGTGGGCCCCAAGCTCAAGCTGCACCAGTGCGGCCTGCCCAAGAAGATGGCCCTCGAACTGTTCAAGCCCTTCATCTACTCCGAGCTCGAGAAGAGGGGCCTCGCCTCCACCATCAAGAGCGCCAAGAAGATGGTGGAGCGTGAAGAACTGGTCGTGTGGGACATCCTCGAAGAGGTCGTGCGCGAATATCCCATCATGCTCAACCGTGCGCCCACGCTGCACCGTCTGGGCATCCAGTCGTTCGAACCGCTGCTGGTCGAAGGCAAGGCCATCCAGCTGCACCCGCTCGTGTGTTCCGCCTACAACGCGGACTTCGACGGTGACCAGATGGCCGTGCACGTGCCCCTCTCCGTAGAGGCACAGATAGAATGCCGCGTGCTCATGATGAGCACCAACAACATCCTGTCGCCCGCCAACGGTTCGCCCGTCATCGTGCCTTCGCAGGACATCGTCCTCGGTCTGTACTACATGACCGTCGACCGTTCCTTCGAAAAGGGCGAGAACATGTCGTTCTGCGCCCCGTGGGAAGTGGTCGCCGCCTACGACGCCGGCGTGGTCGCCCTGCATGCCCGTATCAACGTGCGCATGGAGGACGGCAAGGTCGTCCGCACCACCGTGGGCCGCATCCTCGTGTGGGAGCTTCTGCCCCACTGCGTGCCCTTCAGCATGGTCAACACCACGCTGACCAAGAAGAACATCGCCCGCCTCGTGAGCACCGCCTACCGTGACGCCGGCACCAAGGCCACCGTCATCCTGTGCGACCGCCTCAAGGACGTGGGTTACGAATACGCCACCCGCGCCGGTGTCACCATCGCCGTGAAGGACCTCACCATCCCCTCCACCAAGAAGGGGCTGATCGAGACCGCACAGAACGAGGTGGACGACATCGAACGCCAGTACCGCGACGGTATCATCACCCGTACGGAAAAGTACAACAAGGTCGTCGACGTGTGGACGAAGGCCACGCAGGACGTCTCCAACGAGATGATCCGCGAGATCTCCTCCGACATCGTCGAAGACCCGCGCACCGGAGCGAAGGAAGCCAACAGCAGCTTCAACTCCATCTACATGATGTCCACCTCCGGCGCGCGAGGCAACCAGGACCAGATGCGCCAGCTTGCAGGCATGCGCGGTCTGATGGCCAAGCCCTCGGGCGAGATCATCGAGACCCCGATCACCTCGAGCTTCCGCGAAGGTCTCTCGGTGCTCCAGTACTTCACCTCGACACACGGTGCACGTAAGGGTCTCGCCGACACCGCACTCAAGACGGCGAACTCCGGTTACCTCACCCGTCGACTCGTCGACGTCGTGCAGGACGTGATCGTCAGCGAACACGACTGCGGCACCGTCGACGGCATCGAACTGACGCACATCAAGGAAGGCGGCGAGATCAAGATCCCGCTGGCCGACCGTGCCCTTGGTCGCGTGCTGCTGTACCCCGTGTACGACCCCGAGACCCGCGACCTGCTCTTCCCCGAGAACACCCTCGTCGACGAGAACGTCGCCAAGGTGCTCGTGGAACGTGAAGTCAGCTCGGTGATGATCCGCTCGGCCCTCACCTGCCAGAGCGACCGCGGCATCTGCACCCTGTGCTACGGCCGCGACCTCGCCCGCGGACACATCGTCAACATCGGCGAAACGGTCGGCATCATCGCCGCCCAGTCCATCGGCGAACCCGGCACGCAGCTCACCATGCGTACGTTCCACATCGGTGGTACGGCGTCCCGCGAGATCGAACGTTCGAGCTTCGAGGCGCAGCACCCCGGTCGCGTCATCCTGTCCCGCGTGAAGGCTGTCCGCAACCGTGACGGGCAGTACATGGTCATGGGCAAGAGCGGCCAGCTCGCCATCGTCGACGATCAGGGCCGTGAGCGTGAGAAGTACACGCTGCCCAACGGCTCGCGCCTGCTCGTGACGGAGGGTGAAGAGATTCGCAAGGGCCAGATTCTGGCCGAATGGGACCCCTTCAACGAACCCTTCGTCTCGGAAGTGGACGGTGTGATCAGGTTCTCGGACATCGTGGAAGGCAAGACCTTCCAGGAGAAGATGGACGAAGCCACACGCATGACCACGCAGACCATCATCGAGTACCGTACCACCAACTTCCGGCCCTCGATATCCATCTGCGACGAACACGGCGAAGTGAAGATGCGCGGCAACAACATCCCCGCCACGTACTCTCTGCCTGTCGGCGCCATCATCATGGTCAAGAACGGGCAGGACTTGCAGGCCGGTGACATCATCGCCCGTAAGCCCCGCGAGACCTCGAAGACCAAGGACATCGTCGGCGGTCTGCCGCGCGTCGCCGAACTCTTCGAAGTCCGCAAGCCCAAGGACATGGCCGTGGTCTCCGAAATCGCAGGTATCGTCACCTACGCCGGAGAGACCAAGGGCAAGCGCAAGCTCGTGGTCACCCCCGAAATCGGTGAGGCCAAGGAATACCTCGTGCCCAAGGGCAAGCACATCACCGTCACCGACGGCGACTTCGTGGAAGCGGGCGACCTGCTGACCGAAGGGCATCCCGAACTGCACGACATCCTGCGCACCCGCGGCGAGAAGTACCTCGCCCGCTACCTGACCGATGAAATCCAGGAAGTGTACCGCTTCCAGGGCGTTGCCATCGACGACAAGCACATCGAAGTCATCGTGCGCCAGATGCTGAAGAAGGTCACCGTCCTTGATCCGGGCGGAACGACCTTCCTCGTGGGCGAGCAGGTCGACAAGGGCGAATTCCGCGTCGAGAACACCCGCGCCATGGGCGAGGGACGCACCCCGGCTACGGCCGAACCGCTGGTTCTCGGTATCACGCAGGCATCGCTGACCACCTCGTCGTTCATCTCGGCAGCCTCCTTCCAGGAGACCACCAAGGTGCTCACCGAAGCCTCGCTGCGTGGCAAGATGGACTACCTGCGCGGTCTCAAGGAGAACGTCATCGTGGGTCGCCTCATCCCCGCCGGTACGGGTTACCGCGAGTATGTCAACACCGACATCCTCGTGCCCGAACAGCGTGAACGCCCCGACAAGTTCCTCGAAGACCTCGAAGAGAACCCCCTGCTGGTGGACATCTACTAGCAGCCTCATGGAGAACAGAACCCCCGCCGCAAGGCGGGGGTTCTTGCTGGCGACACCGTCGGCAGCACCGGCCTCGCGAGCAGGCAGGGTTCACGCCTGCCGACCAGCGAGCACAGGCCGCATCTTCCGCCCCGCGCCCGCGTACCCGCTTCATGCTACCGCAACACGCGGCGGCATCCTGTGGGCATCCCGCCGCAAGGCGGGGGGTCTTGCTGGCGACACCGTCGGCAGCACCGGCCTCGCGAGCAGGCAGGGTTCACCCCTGCCGACCAGCGAGCACAGGCCGTATCTTCAACCCCGCGCCCGCGTACCCGCTTCATGCTACCGCAACACGGGGCGGCGTCCTGTGGGCACCCCGCCGCAAGGCGGGGGTTCTTGCTGGCGACACCGTCGGCAGCACCGGCCTCGCGAACACGGGGGGTCACCCCGGCCGACCAGCGAGAAGCCCTTCCATACGGAAGACGCCCCACAGGGCTTCGCCTTGCTTTGCGAGACGCTCTATGCGAGAACCAGCTACGCACGAAATCGTAACAGGATGCACGCATGTCCCCTTCATGGTTCACCATACGTCAAAGGGCCTCTCTCTGCACGGCCCTGCCGCTGTTTCTTCTGGCCTTCATGTGCCTTATCGCGCCACTGCATGCCATCGCGGCCCAGCCTGAACGCCTGATACTGCGCGCCTTCTCTGTCGCCACCGAAGGGGAAACCATGGTTCTGCGGGTCGCGGTCGATATCGATGACCGTGAAGCGCTGCGAAACCTTCTGCGTGACGGGGCACAACTCAAGCTCACGCTCGCAGCGACCTTGAAACGCAGCCGCACACTGATGCCCGCCGAAGAAGTGGGGGTCGTCGTGGCGGAAATCCTGATGCGCCACGACCCGCTGACACGTGAATTCGAATTCTCCACATCACCCGACCTGCCCCACCGGCGCGACCGCAACTTCAATCGCCTGATGGATGCGACCCTCGAACGGTTGCGACTCCCCCTCGCCCCGGCTGCAAGCCTTGCACAGGGAGAAAGCTACACCGTCTCCCTCACGTGCGGCCTGCGTCACACGCAAGTTCCGCCATGGCTCGAGAAGACGCTCTTCTTCTGGTCATGGGATGTCGTCCCGGAATCCACCTACACGCAGTCGTTCACGTTCTGACAAGGCAATCTGCATGCCCACCGGCACCGAAGACGCCCAGCGAAGGCATGAGGAACTGACGCGCGAGCGCCGTCGCCGTCAGCGAGAACTCATCGCGGCGGGTGTCCTCGTCCTTGTGGTGCTGGTCGCCACATGGGTGGAACTGACCTTCTTCGGGGTCGACTCGTGGATGTTCCTCGCCCTGTTCAACGTGAACCTTCTGCTTTCGCTGGTGGTTCTCTTTCTCGTCGTCCGCAACAGCATCAAGCTGCTGGTCGAACGCAGGCGCAACGTGCCGGGGGCCAAGCTCCGTACACGGCTTGTGCTCATGTTCATGCTGCTCTCGCTGGCACCCACCGTCATCATGTTCCTCGCCTCGAACAGGGTCGTCGCCACGTCTGTCGACTACTGGTTCAAGAATCAGGCCGAGAACGCCATGGATGCGGCCCTTGATGTGGGCCAGAGCTTCTATACCGCCTCGGCATCACGCCTTCGCGCAAGGGCGGAACTCATCAGCCGCGAAGTGGCCGAACGCCGCACCCCGTGGGGCAGCCCCGCCGCCGATGCGCTTCTCGACCGCAGGGCGAGAGAGTATGGTCTCATCGCCGTGGGTTTCGTCACCCCCGCGCACGCAGAGCGCAACTGGCATGCGCCTTCAGAGTTCGCGCCCGTGTGGGATGAGGCGCGCAAGCGCATCGCGTGGGACCATGTGGCGGCACAGCGTTTCGGCTCGCTCCTGTGGGCTGGCGACACGGCGGACTATGTCATCGGTGCCCTCGCCATCGATGCCGGACGCACAGGCTACCTCGTCGTGGCCGAGAGCATCGGCCAGGGGCTCATGCTCAAACTCGACCGCATCTCCAAGGGGTTCGAGGAGTACAAGTCGCTCAAGAACCTCAAGCGGCCGCTCAAGGTCTCGTTCACGCTCATCCTCGGCATCCTCAGCCTGCTGGTCGTACTGGGCGCACTCTGGCTCGGATTGCGCCTGTCCCGCGAGTTGACGGCTCCCATTCTCGCTCTTGCGGACGGGGCCGACCGCATCGCGAAGGGCGACCTCGACGTGCGGCTTGAAGACTCGGCACAGGATGAAATCGGGCAACTGGTGCGCGCCTTCAACAAGATGGCGGGCGACCTTGCACACAACCGCCAGAGTCTGACCGAAGCCAACCGCCTGCTGGCCCAGAGCAACGCCGAGATAGCAGGGCGCAACGCCTACATCGAAGCCGTTCTCGACAACATCGCCGCGGGCGTCATCTCCCTTGATGCGTCGGGCCGCATACAGACCGTGAACAAGGCTGCGGCGTCCATTCTCGGCACGCCCTCGGAAAGGCTGAAAGGGAGGCGCCCTGCCGCGTTCCTCGACGGCCCCTACCTCGACATCATCGACGACATGCTCACCCAGTTGCACAGACGTCCCGAAATGCACTGGGAACGCCAGATGGACCTGTCGGGCAGCGACAGGGCACTGAAGCTGCTGGTCCATGCCGTGGCCCTGCGCGGGGTGGACGGCAGTGTGGATGGCATCGTCGCCGTGTTCGAGGACATCTCGGAACTGGAGCGGATGCAGCGCATGGCGGCATGGCGCGAGGTGGCACGGCGCATCGCCCACGAGATCAAGAATCCGCTGACCCCCATCAAGCTTTCGGCACAACGCCTCGAACGCAAGTTCGGCCCGCGCGTGGACGACCCCGTGTTCGGCCAGTGCACTGCGCTCATCGTCAAGCAGGTGGAGCACCTCCAGCAAATGGTGCAAGAGTTCTCGACATTCGCGAAGCTTCCGGAGGTAACGCCCCGTGCGGGTGACATCACTCCCCTGCTGGAGGAGGTAACCGGTCTTTTCAGGCATGGACATTCACGCATCGCGTGGCAAGTGGATATCGCCCCCGCGCTGCCCCCCGTGCGGATGGATGGTGAAGCCCTGCACCGGGCCTTCATCAACATCCTCACCAACGCCATCGAAGCCCTCGAGGGAACGGCGACACCGTCCATCAACGTACAGGCCTCGCATGACGCGGAAAGGGCGCGCGTACGCGTCGAGATTGCCGACAACGGGCCGGGGCTCACACCTGAAGAACGCTCGCGCATGTTCGAACCCTACTTCACCAGCAAGAAGGGGGGCACAGGTCTCGGCCTCTCCATCGTGCGCTCCATCGTCAACGACCATGGGGGGCATGTCAGGGCTGCCGGTGCCCCCGGCGGCGGTACCGTTGTCACAGTGGAACTGCCTGTGGCATAATGGTGGTTGGCCCAACACGTACGGAGACAGACCATGCGCATCGTCATAGCAGGCGGTTCAGGTTTTATCGGGAGAGCACTTGCCGACGCTCTCGTGGCACGCGGAGACGAAGTGACCGTGCCGACACGCAGCCCCGACCGGGCAGGGCGTGTCCTGCCGCCTGCCGTGACGGCAGCGGCATGGGACGGCCTCGACCCTGATGCGCTGGCCACCATCATCGACGGGGCCGACGCTGTCGTGAACCTCGTCGGTGCCAACATCGCCGAGGGACGCTGGACCCCCGCCGTCAAGAGGAGCATCGTCGAAAGCCGCGTTCAGGCAGGCAGGGCACTGGCCGAGGCGACACACCGCGCGACCACTGCGCCACATGTCGTCGTCCAGGGGTCTGCCGTCGGCTACTATGGCGGCTGGTCCGACATGCTGACTGCCCCCGTCAGCGCCGAAGACGCCCCGTGCGGTGCCGGATTCCTTGCCGAGACATGCCAGCAATGGGAGGCATCTTCGTCCGACGTGGCCGAAGGCGTCCGGCATTGCGTCTTCCGGACGGGTGTCGTCCTTGGCAAGGGAGGTGCGCTTGCCAAGATGCTGCCCCCCTTCCGCCTCTTTGCAGGGGGGCCACCCGGCACAGGACGCCAGCCCTTTGCATGGATACATCTTTCCGACGAGGTGCGTGCCATCGTGCACCTCATCGACCACGCCACCCTTTCAGGGCCCTTCAACCTCACTGCACCGGGGTGCATCTCCATGGCCGACTTCTGCCATGCGCTGGGCAAGGTGCTGCACAGGCCCTCTTTCACGCGCGTACCGGCCCCACTGCTACGACTGATGCTCGGTGAAATGGCCGAAGAGGTTCTCCTGCGCGGGCAGGTTGCCCCTCCCGAACGCCTGCTGGCCAGCGGCTTCTCCTTCACGCACACGGCCCCCATCCCGGCACTCGAAGACATCCTTCGCCGACGCTGACCGGAGTCTCCATGCGGTATGACATCCTGCTTGTGGAAGACGAGGCCGTCGTGGCCTGCGACGTGCGCCACAGGCTCGAACGGCTCGGCTACGCGCCCGCCCGGCTTGCCACCAACGGTGCAGAGGCCCTGCGCATGTTCAACGAGAGGACGCCCGATGTCGTTCTCATGGACATCGTTCTCGACGGCCCCATGGACGGCATCGAACTGGCCGGACACATCCGGGCCGAGGCCCACACCCCCATCATCTACCTGACCGGTCACGCCGCCCCGGACATCCTGCACCGGGCCAAGATCACAGAACCTTTCGGCTACATCCTCAAGCCGTTCGAAGACAGGGAACTGCACATCTGCATCGAGATGGCCATCTACAAGAGCAGGGTCGACAACGACCTGCGCGCCAAGGAACGCTGGTTCGCCAGCACCCTGCGCTCCATCCCGGACGCCGTGGTGACCGTCGACGGCGCAGGGCGCATCACCTACTGCAACGATTCGGCCGAACGGCTCACCCACCAGCCCCGCGCAGAACTCCTGGGCGCCAGATTCGGCCAGTCGATACCCCTTTGTGACGCCCTGCGCACGGACTATACCGACCCTGCAGCGCTGGTGGCGCCGGGTTACGGCCCGCTGCACTTCTCGGACGCGGCAACGCTCGGTACGCCTTCCGGAAGTGTTCCCGTTGAAATACGCATCTCCCCGCTGCATGACGCCAATGGAACCGATGCCGGGGCCGTGCTCGTCATGCGGGACGTGACGGAACGCCGACGAGCGGAAGAGACTCTGCACGCGACACTTGACGACCTGCAACGGGCCTTCCGCCAGACGGTATCCGCACTGGCTGCCACCTCGGAGAAGCGCGACCCCTATACCGCGGGGCATCAGGCACGAGTGGCGCAGCTGGCCTGTGCGCTGGCTTCACGGCTCGACCTCGGCGCACACGCCATCGAAGGCGTGCGTGTGGCCGCCATGCTCCATGACATCGGCAAAATCCATATCCCGTCAGAGATTCTGGCCAAACCGACGCGCCTTTCAGACCTCGAGATGAGCATCATGCGCATGCACAGCGAGGTGGGACACGACATCCTGCGCGAAATATCCTTTCCGTGGCCCGTGGCCGACATCGTGCTGCAACACCACGAACGGCTCGACGGTTCCGGCTACCCGCACGGGCTCGCAGGCGACGCCATCCTTCCGGCCGCCCGCATCATCGCCGTCGCGGACGTGGTCGAGGCCATGTCGTCGCACCGCCCCTACCGCCCCGCGCGCGGGTTGGGGCTCGCCTTCGACGAAATCATGTCCGGTCGCGGCGCGCGTTACGATGCCGCCGTGGTCGACGCCTGCCAGTCCCTCTTCGCCGAGGGCTTCACCTTCGACCAGCCCAACGGATAGACCATGCCCGCCCGCATCCTCATCATCGACGACGAAGACGACATCCGCTTCTCCCTGCGCGGCATCCTCGAAGACGAGGGGCACGAGGTGACGGAAGCCCCCGACGGAGAGGCCGGACTGCGCACCCTCGCCTCCGACACCCCCGACGTGGTCTTCCTCGACATCTGGATGCCCGGCATGGACGGCCTCACCGTGCTGGAGCACATACATGCCGCGGCCCCTTCGCTTCCGGTCATCATGATATCAGGGCACGGAACCATCGAAACCGCCGTCGCCGCCATCAAGAAGGGTGCGCACGACTTCATCGAGAAACCCCTCTCACTGGAGAAGGTGGTCATCGCCGCCGAACGCGCCCTCGAAATGCGCGAGTTGCGGCGCGAGAATCAGGCACTGCGCAGTTCACTGGGCGCAGGCAGCAAGGCGGACGAACTCATCGGCGAATCGGCCCCCATGCGACGCATCCGCGAACAGATTGCCCGCGTCGCCCCCACGGATGCGTGGGTGCTCATCACCGGTGAGAACGGCACAGGCAAGGAACTTGCCGCCCGCGCCGTACACGCCGGCAGTCAACGCGCCACGAGACCGCTGGTGGCGGTGAATTGCGCCGCCATTCCCGAAGAACTCATCGAGAGTGAACTGTTCGGCCATGAGAAAGGGGCCTTCACCGGTGCGGAAAGCGCCCGCACCGGCAAATTCGAGATGGCCCACAGGGGAACGCTGTTCCTCGACGAAATCGGCGACATGAGCCTCAAGACACAGGCCAAGATTCTGCGCATCCTGCAGGAACAGAGCTTCGAGAAGGTCGGGGGCACGCGCACCATCCGTGTCGATGTCCGGGTCGTGGCAGCCACCAACAAGAATCTCGAAGAGCAGATAGCGCAGGGTACGTTCCGCGAAGACCTCTACTACCGCCTGCGTGTCTTTCCACTTTCGCTGCCCGCCCTCCGCGAACGGGGCGACGACATCCTCCGGCTTCTGGACGCCTTCATGCTTCGCCTGTGCCGTGACCACGCCTTCGCCCCCCTGACCTTCACGGACGATGCGCAGGACGTGCTGCTACGATACCGCTGGCCCGGCAACGTGCGCGAACTGCGCAATTTCGTGGAGCGGATGCTCATCCTGCACGCCGGGGAATCGGTGGATGTGGAAGACCTGCCCCCCGAATGCCTGCGCGACCTGTCACCCTCGTCAGACAGCGCGACGGGCACGGCAGCGCAATCGGCTACCGCGACCTGCGGCACGGGTGTCGACGGCATCCTCGACTTCAAGGCCGCCCGCAACGCCTTCGAGACACGCTTCCTTGCCGAGCAGTTACAGGAGTGCGGCGGTAACGTGAGCCGCCTTGCCGAACGCATCGGCTTGGAACGCAGCCACCTCCACCGCAAGCTCAAGGGATACGGCATCATAGCCGGCGACCAGTAGCGTCTCCATGGCCCACCCGCCAGCTTCGGCGACACGGGCTAGCCGCCAACCTGCGTTTGGCGGTTCCACGTACCTACGAAATGCGCTATGCTTGCCGTAGCGCCGCAGACGGATGTCCCTTGCGGTGCCATCACACCATCGGCAGCACGGAGGCGGCATGGCGCGGCTCATCCTTCTCAGACACGGGCAGAGTGCATGGAACCTTGAAAACCGCTTCACCGGGTGGACGGACGTAGACCTCTCCCCGGCAGGCGAAGCCGAGGCACTGGCCGCGGCACGGCTCATCCGGGATGAAGGGCTCGACTTCTCCGTGTGCCACACCTCCATGCTGACCCGTGCCATACGCACGCTGCATCTTGTACAGCAAGAACTGGACAGGCTCTGGACGCCCGTACGCAAGCACTGGCGTCTCAATGAACGGCACTACGGGGCCCTGCAGGGGCTGGACAAACGCGAGACCGCGGCACGACACGGCGAAGACCAGGTCTTCGTCTGGCGGCGCAGCTACGATGTGCCGCCGCCCGTCATCGCCCCCGACGACCCGAAGCACCCCGTCCACGACCCCCGCTACGCCGATGTGCCCCCTGATGTCCTTCCCTGTGGCGAAAGCCTTGAAGCGACCGTGGCGCGGGTACTCCCCTACTGGTACGACGCCATCGCCCCCGACCTCATGGCGGGGCGCGATGTGCTGGTGGCGGCCCACGGCAACAGCCTGCGCGCCCTTGTCATGCATCTTGACGGGCTTGACCGCGAGGATGTTTCACGCCTCGACATCCCCACCGGGCTGCCCCGCCTGTACGAACTGGATGCCGCACTGCGCCCCGTGTCGTACCGCTATCTGGGAGACCCGGCAGAGGCTGAGGAACGGGCACGCGCCGTAGCCGCGCAGGGGCGGCTCGAAAAGAACTGACGGAACCGGGTTACGATCGCCCTCGGCCTTCACACAGGCCCGGCGTCTCCGAGCGACGCGCCCCGGAACGCCGCACCATTCAAGCCACGAATGGTGAGCATCCACTTCCATTGACTTGCGTCGGAAAGGCCTCATACTGATTGCGGCGCATCTGCAACGGCATGACGAAGCGCCGCCACAGACGACACACCGGGAGAACCATGGCATCGGATATCAACGCCAAGCTGCGGCAGAAGCAGTATGAGGCCGCCGTGCTCGAATTTGCGGGCGACAGGAAGGGCTATTTCGTAGTCGCCAGCGACGACCCGCAATTCGCCAGCCTGCTGCGTCAGACACTGACCAAGCATCTGGCCATCCCCGGTGACGCCATGAGCACCGTCGCCAACCCAGACCACATCCTGCGCGAACTCAAGAACGTGACCATGCGCCGCAAGACGGTGCTGCTGTTCCTCGAACGCATCCTCGAAGGGCGCGACACCAATCTTCTGGTACGACAGCTGAAGAGCGCCTACCCCGACCTCAAGATCATCGTCATCACCGGAGAGACCGAGAGAAACCGGCTTGTGCTGCTGCATGAGGTGGGGGCCGACAATTTCATCACCAAGCCGGTCTCGATGAACACCCTCATCGAGAAGATGGCCTTCACCATAAAGCCCCTCGGCAAACTGGGGCAGCTCATCGACCAGGCGCGCGAGTTCGTGCACCAGAACCTCCCCGAACAGGGCATCAAGCTGTGCCGTCAGATACTCGAACTCAAGCCGGGCAGTGCGGCGGGATATCTGGTCATGGGCGAGGCGTACCAGCACCTCGGCAAACTGGACAAGGCACGCGAATGCTACGAAGAGGCCAGCCGCAATGCCGAGTTGTATCTCGAACCGCTTCGCCGGCTGGCAGACATCCATGGCGAGATGGGCGAACCCACCGAACAGTTGCGCTACCTTGAACGACTCGACCAGCTTTCTCCGCTCAACGTGGAGCGCAAAGTAGACATGGGCGCCATCCACCTTGAACTGGGCAATCAGGAGAAGGCCGACGAACTGTTCGACACGGCCGTGCAGCAGGCCACCCGTGAGGCCCTGAGTTACATAGCGGACATATCCGGACGCATCGCAGGCATCTACAACGGGCGCGACCCGCAACGGGCCGAGCATTTCCTGCGCCGTGCCCTCGACGCCAAGGGCGACATGCTCGACGCCTCCGACCTCGACACCTTCAACCGTCTCGGCATCGCCCTGCGGCGGCAGGGGAAGTGGCAGGAGGCCCTCACCGAATACCACAAGGCCCTGCGCGTGGCACCGGAGGACGAGAACCTCTTCTACAACATGGGCATGGCCTGTGCCGAAGGACGCGACTTCCGCGAAGCACGCGCCAACATGCTGAAAGCACTCACCATCAATCCAGAGCTACCCCGCCGCGACCCGGTCATGGCCTACAACATCGGTCTCGTCTTCATGCGGGCAGGGGGGCGTGAGTATGCCGAACGCTGCCTGAACATCGCCCTTGAACTCGACCCGGGCTTCACCAAGGCCCGAGAGGCCCTCGAACGACTCGGGTAGGCTGAGGGCTGTCTCCATCCCGACGACGCTACGGGCATGGCCTTCGCGCTTCTCGCATCTTGCATCGGGAATACAGGATGTTGCAGGCTCGAGTGCTCATTTCCAGCCCCCCGGCACACCTCGAGTCCCCTCTCTACGACCTCACGCCGACGGCCGCGTCGCCCCGGTGTTGTGGGACGTTGCATCTTGTCCTATAGTCCCGGTTCATCCTGCGGCAACGCGCCGCGAAGACATACGGAGGCACCGTGGCACACTTCAAGGTCAACAAGACCATCGCCGAGATCAACGAGCGGATCAAACAAGGCAAGGCCGTCGTCCTCAACGCAGAGGAGATGACCGAGGCCGTCCGCCGCATGGGTAAGGAAAAGGCAGCCCGTGAGGTGGACGTCGTCACCACAGGGACCTTCTCCCCCATGTGCTCCTCGGGCCTTCTCTTCAACATCGGCCAGCAGGAACCGCCCACCATCAAGACGTCGAAGGTATGGCTCAACAATGTGCCGGCCTATGCGGGTCTGGCTGCCGTCGACGCTTACATCGGAGCCACTGAACCGACCGAGGACGACCCCCTGAACAAGGTCTACCCCGGACGCTTCAAGTACGGCGGCGGGCACGTCATCGAAGACCTCGTGCGCGGCAAGTCCGTGCACCTTCGCGCCGAGGCCTACGGCACGGACTGCTACCCCAGAAGGTCGCTCGACAAGCAGATAACGCTGGCGGAGATGCCCTTCGCCCAGTTGTGGAACCCCCGCAACTGCTACCAGAACTACAATGCGGCGGTGAACCTCACCAGTCGCATCATCTACACGTACATGGGCCCGCTCAAGCCCAACATGCGTAACATCAACTTCGCCACGGCGGGCAGGCTCTCCCCGCTGTTCAACGACCCCTATTTCCGCACCATCGGCCTGGGCACGCGCATCTTCCTCGGCGGCAGCACGGGCTATGTCACCGGGGCAGGTACACAGCACGTCGCCGCGCCCAAGCGCACCGACAGGGGGCTTCCCCTCACCGGGGCGGGCACGCTCATGGTGCAGGGCGACCTGAAGGGCATGGACGCCCGCTACCTGCGAGGCCTCTCCTTCCTCGGCTACGGCTGCACGCTGGCGGTGGGCATCGGCATCCCCATTCCGGTGCTCAACGAGGAAATCGCGTGGTTCACCGGTGTCGACGATTCCGACATCCTGATGCCGGTTCGCGACTACGGGCACGACTACCCCAACTGCCTGCCCCGCATCATCCAGCACGTCAGCTACGAAGACCTCAAGAGCGGCGAGGTGGAGGTGATGGGCAAGAAGGTTGAGAGCGTACCGCTCACCAGCTACTCCATCTCTCTGGAGATTGCCGACAAGCTCAAGTCGTGGATCGAGAAGGGCACGTTCACCCTCACCCAGCCCGTCGAGCTTCTGCCGTCCGCCTAGGGCGAAGCGAAGCCGCACGGCGACCATGACCGCAACGACGCACCACAAGGCCCTCGAGGACATCCTCGGGGGCCTTCCTGTTCTGGCTGTCGCCCTTTCCGGCGGCGTGGACAGTCGCTTCCTCGTCCATATGGCGCTCCGGGCGGGGTGCCGGGTCGTGGCGCTGCATGCCACCGGGCCGCATGTGGCCCCGAGAGAGACCCTGTGGGCCAGAGACTGGGCACAGCGGACGGAGGTTCGCCTCATGCTGGTCGAGTTCGACCCGCTGCCCATTCCCGCCGTGACATCGGGTTCACCCGACAGGTGCTACCACTGCAAACGCGCCCTCATGCAGGCCTTGCGCCGGGCGCTGCCGGAAGACGCAGCCTGTGCGCCCCTCTGCGACGGAACCAACGCCGACGACCTCGCCGCGCACCGTCCGGGACTGCGTGCGCTCCATGAATGCGGGGTGCGCTCGCCCCTCGCCGAAGCGGGAATCCACAAGGCCCACATCCGCACTCTAGGGGCCGCCACGGGGCTTGCTGCGCCGGAACAGGCGGCGCGCCCCTGCCTGCTGACGAGGCTGCCCTACGGCATGCGCCCCTCCGCCCCCCTGCTACGCCGCCTGTCCCGCGCCGAGGCTGCGCTCGAAGACATGGGACTGCGCGACTTCAGGCTGCGCGTCCGGCCCGGCGCTCCGGTACTGTTGCAGCTGGGGCCAAGCGAAGCGGTGGCCGAATCAGGCGGTACGTCCCCACATCCCGGCGATATGCTCCTGACGGGTACTGCAGGACACCTGCGCCGGGGTATCGATGCGGCAGTGCTGCGCGCTGCGCTCAACGACGCGGGATTCCCGGATGCGGACATCGCCAGCACGGATGGTGTCAGCGGCTATTTCGACAGGACCACAGGCGGGACTCCGGTGACAACGTGACCCGCTCGCATGAAAAGCGATGGCCGTAGACGGGCGAGAGTCATGCCCGAGGGACTTCCCGGCTACTCTGACGACAGGACGCATCCCCAGGATGCCCCCACGTGGTGACGAGGCGTGGTGACGAGGCGTGGCGCCCGATGCGATGGACAAGGTGAAGCCTCGCCATGACCAGATATCCGGCCTGATACGGACAGGCGGTCATGGCGCGGGCTGTGCGGCTGGACAAACGCCTTTTTTCGGTATACGCACTTTTTTTGCCCAGACGCAATTTCAGAGGAGATACCCCATGGCTCACAAGAAGATCGAACGCAAGAAGGAAATCGACCGTCGTCGTCAGCGCCGCGAACAGCGCCTCAAGCAGCGCATCCGCGAAGCCAAGGCTGCCGCCAAGGCATAGAACGGTTTTCCGGTCGTCCGTCCCTCGCGCCGGGGCGGAACGTCTGCATTTTTCCAAGCAGCGGTTTCGTGTTTGACAACGCGAAATCCGCTGTTTACTTTCGCGCATCATTCCGTTCCAAGGAGGATGGCATGCCCATCTACGAGTATCGTTGCAACGACTGTGAGCAGGTCTTCGAGGAGTGGCTCAGGACGTTCGACGAGACCGAGCACACCTGCCCGGTGTGCGGTGGCCACGCCGAACGCATCATGTCCAACACCACCTTCGTCCTGAAGGGCGGTGGCTGGTATGTGTCCGAATACGGAAAGCAGTCCGCCTCCACGGCGGGTGCATCCTCCGACGTCGGCAAGCCTGCCGCATCCACCACCGATGCGGGCACTGCCTCCGCGTCGGCGGGGTCTGGTACCGCGTCAGCTGGCGCTTCCTCGTAGCACTCCCCAAGGGCGGCCCTCGGCTGCCCTTTTTTTCGTTTCCGGCCACCACGGGCGCACGCCCTCCCCAAGCAATCGCAAGCCTGCCAAGGATTTTCCATGATCGACCGCTATACCCGCCCCGAGATGGGCAACATCTGGACACTGGACAACCGGTTCCGCGCCTGGCTCGAGGTGGAGATCGCCGTCTGTGAGGCGTGGCATCGCCTCGGCGTCATCGATGCAGAGAGCATGCAGACCATCCGCGACAAGGCCGACTTCGAGACCGACCGTATCCTTGAGATTGAGCAGGTCACGCGACACGACGTCATCGCCTTCCTGACCGCCGTCGAAGAGAAGGTCGGCCCCGCCGCCCGCTTCATCCACCTCGGCTGCACGTCATCGGACATCGTCGACACCGCCAACGGCCTGCTCCTCGTCAGGGCCGGCGAGCTCATCGTCAAGGGCTTCGAGCGGCTGCTCGACGTCATCGGCAAGGTCGCCCACGCCAACAAGGGCCGCCTGTGCATGGGCCGCACCCACGGCATCCACGCCGAACCCACGAGCTTCGGCCTCAAGATGGCCTGCTTCCATGCCGAGTTCCAGCGCCACCTCGCCCGCTTCAAGGACGCCCTCGAAGGCATCCGCGTTGGCAAGATATCCGGCGCGGTGGGCACCTATGCCTTCCTTTCCCCCGAGATGGAAGCCATCGCCCTCGACCTCATCGGCCTCAAGGTCGACCCCGTCTCGACGCAGATCATCCAGCGCGACCGCCACGCCCACTACTTCACCTCGCTGGCGCTGGCCGCAGGCGGCGTCGAAAGGCTGTGCGTCGAACTGCGCCACCTGCAACGCACCGAAGTGCTTGAAGCCGAAGAAGGGTTCGCCAAGGGGCAGAAGGGTTCGTCCGCCATGCCCCACAAGAAGAACCCCATCTCCGCCGAGAACATGACGGGCCTTGCGCGGCTCATCCGCACCAACGCCCTCGCGTCCATGGAGAACATGGCGCTGTGGCACGAACGCGACATCAGCCATTCGTCCGTCGAGCGCGTCATCATGCCCGACTCGACCATCCTCATGGACTACGTGCTGCATCGCCTCGCCAACCTCGTCGAGAACCTGCGCATCATCCCCGAGAACATGGACCGCAACCTCGCCATGTCGTACGGGCTGTTCTACTCGCAGCGCGTGCTGCTGACCCTCGTGGAAAGCGGCATGGCACGGCAGGAGGCCTATGTCATGGTGCAGCGCTGCGCCATGCAAAGCTGGGAGACGCACCGCCCCTTCCCCGACATCGTGCGGGCAGACGCGGACATCTCGTCGCGCATCGACGCCGCGACCCTCGATGCCCTGTTCGACCCCTCGTACTATCTGCGCCACGAAGACACCATCTTCCGTCGCGTCTTCGCCTAAAGGAGCCCCTCATGCAGGAACTCAAGAAACGCCTCGCCCGTCTGCTGGTCGAGAAATCGTACCGTGAAGGCGACTTCACCCTCACTTCGGGCCGCAAGAGCACCTACTACTTCGACTGCAAGCAGACTGCCCTGCACGCCGAAGGCTCGTGGCTCATCGGCACCCTGTTCAACGAACTGCTCAAGGATGTGGACATCGTGGGCGTGGGCGGCATGACGCTGGGTGCAGACCCGCTCATCTCCGCCACCACGGTCATCTCCCACGAGAAGGGACGCCCGCTGGCCGGGTTCATCGTCCGCAAGCAGCCCAAGGGCCATGGCACCGACCAGTACGTGGAGGGACTCGCCAACTTCAAGCCCGGCGACAAGGTTGCCATGCTCGAAGACGTTGTCACCACCGGGGGTTCCCTGTTAAAAGCATGTGAGAGGGTCAAGGCCGCCGGACTCGATATCGTGGCGGTATGCACCGTCCTCGATCGTGAAGAAGGGGGCAGGCAGGCGATACTGGACGCCGGGTACGAACTCATCTCCGTGTTCACCCGCGACGAACTCGTCGCCGCAGCCCGCTCGTAGAACATAACGACACCGCGCCCCCGCCCGCCGGGGGCGCGACAAAAAAACTTGCGGACCTGATGCACCCAGCCCTCATCCGACGTATCCCCATCCTCGCGCTGCTCTTCGTCCTTTTCGCAGCAGCCACCTCGTCAGCCTCGGACAAGGGCTGGAACACCGCCATCGCAGACAGCGACCTCACCCCGCGCCGTATTCTCGCTGTCGACAAGAACCACCAGCGCTTTCTCATCTTCGAACGGCACAGCCCGCTTGCGCTGCGTGGCACCTTTCCCTGCACCACAGGGCAGGCCGATGGCGACAAGGTCGCCGAAGGCGACCTGCGCACCCCCGAGGGCATCTATTTCATCGAAGGCAAGCGTACCAGCGGCCTCGACTACGGGCTGTACGGCGGCATAGCCTACACGCTGAACTACCCCAACCCCGTGGACAGGCTGCGCCACAAGAGCGGTTACGGCATCTGGATACATAGCAAGGGGCGCGACATCACGCCGCGCGAGACACGCGGGTGCATCGCCCTCAATCGTGGCGACATCGACGCACTTGCGGGCACACTCGCCCCCGGGACCCCCGTCGCGGTGGCGGATTCCGTCGCCTCTGACGCCTCGTTCAGCAAGCAGGACATAGAGACCGCCCGCAACCTGCGCGACCGTGTGTACGCATGGGCGCGCGCATGGTCGGCGCGGTCGCAGGAGATGTTCTCCTTCTACGACCCCGACGCCTACAGCCTCGCGCAAGACGCCCCTTTCCATGCCTTCAAGGGCCAGAAGGAACGTCTCTTCAAGACCCTGCCGTGGATACACACGACCGTGCACGACGTTAAGGTGTTGCAGGGCCCCGGCTACTGGGTGACATGGTTCGACCAGTACTACCGCGCCCCCAACCACACCAGCGAAGGGGTGCGCCGCCTCTACTGGCAGCCCGGAAAGGATGGCGTGATGCGCATCGTGGGCATGGAGTGGGTTCCGGCAGACCTTGGCATGGAAGACGACTATCTTGAGGATGTGAGCCCCCGCGTCGCCGAACTCATCGAACAGTGGCGCAAGGCGTGGGAGACCTGCGATGTGGAAGGCTACGCCTCGTGGTATGCCGAAGACGCCCGACAGGGCGACCGCGTCGGCGTTGCCGCCATCGCCGAACACAAGCGCACCTTGTGGGCGACCATCCGCCCTGTGAAGGTCGCCCTCGAAGGCGTACGCGTCGCCATCACCCCCGATGGCGTCACCGCCGACATGACACAAGACTACAAGGACACGCGCGGTTACCGGGACAAGGGCGTCAAGACCATCTACCTCAAGCCGTACGGTGCCTCTTGGCGCATCGTCCGCGAAGACTGGGCACCGCTGCCGTGAGTGCGCCCCGCCCTGCGAAGCACTACAGCCTGCTGCTCATGCGGGACGATGGCAATGTCCGCAGGCTGCGCGTCTCACCGCTGGCACTCCGCCTGCTGGTGACCACGCTCTTCATCGTGCCCGCCCTTGCCGTCCTCGGCATATGGGCTGCCGCGACCTTCTGGAAAGGCAATACGGCACTTGTGGATGCCAACCGCGACCTTACGCGTGAAATCAAGGAGATGCGCGTCGAACTAGAACGCCTCTCCAACCTGGAAATCCTTCTCGAACGCGAAGACCCCGTGCGATTGCACGCACTGGTGGCCCCTCGCAAGACACCAGCCCCCACAGCCTCCGCCCCGGGCGAGAGTGCGTCACCCCTCTCTGCACACGGTGACGGGGCGACGGCGACGCCTGATGCGACGTCATCCGGTGCCCCCGCCGGAGATACCCCCCCCGGCCTCACGACGGACCAGCCGGACGACGCAACCACCGGGACACCTTCCGATGCTTCGGAGGCCGCAACCGTTGCCCCCCTCTTTCAGGATGCACCAGCGTCCGCCCCGAAACGCGACATCTCGCCCATCAACAACGGGCAGGCACGCGTCGACGATGTGCAGGTGCAGATTTCGCCGCAAGGGAAAATCCGTGTGACGTTCAGCCTCTCCAACGGTGACACGTCCCGGCAACTGGCAGGGCATGTGGTCTTCGTGGCCATCGACGGCAAAGGAACGGGACACGACCTTGCCATCCCGGCAGAGGCTGCCGACTTCCGCATCTCGCGCTTCAAGAAGATTGTCGCTTCGGCGCGCCTGCCGCAGGGCCTTTCCAGCGGCGACATCGCCCTCGTCGCCATCGAGATACGTAGCGGGGACACCATCGTCTTCCGCGACGCCTTCCCCTTCCGGCGCAACTAGGGCCCTCTCTGTCCATTGTCGCGTCGCGGCGTCACAACCACGGGGCATCCTTCACCGGCACCGTGCCACGGCCGCCCGAGACAGTGAAGGCGACGCCCGTCATAGTCCGAAGCCCCTCTTCCGCTGTATCGAACGGTACCAGACCTGATGACCCGCCTGACCTTCCGACCTGATGCCCCGCCCGACCTGCCCGACCTCCCGACCTGCCCGGCCTGATGGCCCGCCAGCCTTTCAATCCCGGTGCACAAGAAGCAGGAACACCCATACGCGAAATGCCCGGCGGTACCAGACCTTCCGGGCATTGCTGTATGCTGATGCAGGCGGTGAACGTAGCGACGCATCGGGGGAGATGGTCATACACCGTCCCCCCTTCGCGCAGGGACAGAGGGCCTATTCGCTGCCGTCACCGGGGAGATGCACACGCGACACCACCGCACGCACGGCTTCAAGCGCCTGCCCGCGTTCCTGCGCCGTGCGCTGCCACTTCTTCTTCTCCTTCTTCAGTGCCTCGATGGTCTGGAGAAGGTCGCGGATGGTTCCCGCCGGATAGCCCGGCGTTCCCTGCCCGTTACGGTGCAACTCCTCGTCGTTGCGCTGGCGAAGGGCCTCAAGCTGGCTGGAATTGAGTATCACGGAGCCTCCGGGCGTCTGATGCGCGAACGGGGCGGCGGCAAAGACCGTCCGCCCCGTGTGACCATGCTGTCCGACGCGGCGCGCTAGCCGTTGCCGCAGCCGCAGAAGCTGTTGGCGCTGTATTCCTTGCGTTCCTTGTACTCCTGCTGCTTGCCGAGGTTCCAGCGGTTGACGGGCCTGTAGTAGCCCACCACGCGGGTGTAGACCTCGGCCTCGTCACCGCACTGCGGGCAGTTGAAATGCTCGCCGTGCAGATAGCCGTGATTCTGGCAGATGGAGAACGTGGGCGTGACCGAGATGTAGGGGATGCGCGTCTTGCTCATGGCCTTCATGAGGTAGTTGCGCACAGAGTCCTCATCCGGTGCCGCTTCGCCGAGGAACGAGTGGAACACCGTGCCCCCGTTGTACAGGGTCTGGAGTTCGTTCTGATGCTCCAGCGCGGAGAACACGTCATCGGTGATGCCCACGGGCAGAAGCGTCGAGTTCGTATAGTAGGGCACGTCACCACCGGAGACGGCGATGTCCTCGTACAATTCGCGGTCGACCTTGGCAAGGCGGTAGCAGGTGCCTTCGCCGGGGGTCGCCTCAAGGTTGTACATGTGGCCCGTCTCTTCCTGGAAACGCACCGTGAGGTCGCGCAGGTGGTTCAGGGTGCGCTTCATGAGCCGCAGCCCCGCCTCGCTCTCGATGCCCTTGCCAAGCAGGTTGAGGCACGCCTCGTGCCCGCCGATGAGACCGATGGTGGAGAAGTGCCCGTTGTAGCCGTTCTTGAGGTAGCGGCGCGAGAACGGGAACATGCCCGCCTCGAGCAGCTTGGTGCACAGCTTGCGCTTGTATTCGAGGGCGTCGCGCGCCATCTCGGCATACTCCGTCACCATGTCGAGGAAGTCTTCCTCTCCCTGTGCGAGGTAGGCGAGTTTGGGCAGGTTGAGCGTGACCACGCCGATGGAACCGGTGAGGTCGCCCGAACCGAAGAGACCGCCCGTGCGCTTGCGAATCTCGCGCAGGTCCATCTGCAGACGGCAGCACATGGAGCGTACGTCTTCGGGGTTGAGGTCGGAGTTGATGAAGTTCTGGAAGTACGGCACCCCGTAGCGCGCCGTGAGCTTCAGCAGCAGCCTGCCCGCCTCGGAATCCCACGGGAAGTCGGGGGTGACGTTGTAGGTGGGGATGGGGAAGGAGAAGATGCGCTTGTCGGCGTCGCCTTCGAGCATGACCTCGATGAACGCTCGGTTGATCATCTCCATCTCCACCCCGTACTCGCCGTAGGTCGAGTCCTTGAACTCGCCACCGATGATGACAGGCTCGTTGGCGATGTGCTTTGGCGGTGCGAGGTCGAAGGTGAAGTTGGTGAACGGGCTTTGCCCGCCCCACCGCGACGTGGTGTTGAGGTTGTAGACCAGCTTCTGCATGGTCTGCTTCACCTCGTCGTAGGTCAGCCCGTCATGGCGCACGAAGGGGGCGAGATAGGTATCGACGTTGTTGAACGCCTGCGCACCGGCCCACTCGTTCTGCAACGTTCCGAGGAAGTTGACGATCTGCCCGCAGGCCGCATCGAAGTGGTTGGCGGGTGCGGCGCAGCAGCGGCCCTTGAGGTTGAAGCCCTCGAGCAGCAGGTCGCGCAGACTCCAGCCCGCGCAGTAGCCAGCAAGACCGAACGAAAGGTCATGGATGTGGAAATAGCCGTGCGTATGGGCGAGGCGAACCTCTTCAGGGTACTTCTCAAGCACATACCGTGCTTGCACAGACCCCGCCATATGCAGGATGAGGCCCTGATACGAATGCCCCATGTTGGAGTTTTCGTTGACCCGCCAGTCGCTACGGTCGAGGTAGCTTTCGATCATGCGGGCGATGTCGAGATAGGCCTGATTCTGGTTGCGCATCTCGCGCCGCTTCTCGCGGTAGATGATGTACCGTTCGGCGACTGCGTAGAGACGGGCTTCCATGAGCACGCGCTGCACCATGTCCTGCACGTGCTCCTGTTCCGGGGCGTCCACGTCTTCAAGCTTGGCTTCGACGCGTGAGGCAAGGCGCTTGCCGAGCAACGGGTCTTTGATACCGCTGGCCTTCAGGGCCTTGTTGATGGCGTGCGCCACCCTGTCGACCGACCAGGTTTCCACCCGGCCGTCGCGCTTGAGAATCTTCTTGGGCATAGGATGCTTGGCTCCGGGCACGCACAAGACCGGCGGACCCCGTCATGGCAACGGGCGGCACTGCGTGCGGAGGCACGGGTCGACGTCGGAAACGTCGCCACCCGCACCGCGAATGGTGAATGGCTGAACCCCCGGTACATCCGCGTGCAACGAGGGATCGAGACTGCTCCGGCCCGGTATTCTGGCTCTCCCCACTCACAACCGCCTTCCCGCCCGCAGGGGGCAGTGGCTTCATGGCTGTGGCGTGGCGCCCGAGGCGCAGGGATGACAGCGGCGGGACCGCTCCGGACTCGCACCGGATTCCCGAAACCGGAGAAGAACGACGGTGCACGAATAGCAGACGGGGAAGGACGCGGCAACCCTTTCACGTGGTGCACAGGCAGCCCGCAAACCGTTGACGGGCAAGGCATCGCCCTCGTAACGACATGAAATAAAACACTTAAAATTTCACCTTCACACACGTGTCCGACAAGGCTCGCCACACGGCAGAAGGCTCGTCATACCGCACGGCTAGCGGATGGCTGCGCCATGCCCACTCGGCCCGACACAAAAAAACAACCGCCTCGCCGCTGTCATGGCGGTGCCTTCCCTTTTTCAGGTCAGCCCTAAAGTTCCCTCCCCTCCGTCCGATACGACTATCGTTAGGGTTTATCAGGCAAGGAGCACGCCATGGCAGACCGGAACCTGCAAAGCTTCATCGTCGACTACTCGCTGCAACTTCTCCAGCAGGACATGCTCACCAACAGCCTGTTCATGGGGAGTGCAACCGGCAAGACGCTGCGCGACCTTGTCCTGAAAGAGGCGAGCGTTCCGCTGCGCACCGACCCCACCGCCAAGGCTCTTTCCGGCACACTACGCGCCGACGCCGGCATGTTGCGACAGGCGTCGAAGAATGTGGCCGAAGCACAGAGCATCATGGACACCGGTGCCAGCGCCATGAACTCCATCAAAGACATCCTCGCCGACATGAAGGACATCGCAGACGAGGTCGCAGCGGGCACCATGACCACGGCCAACGCCAAGCCACTCTACAAGTCGCTACGGGACGAGATGCGGGGTATCATCTCCTCCACATCCTACAACGGCATCTCCCTGCTGGACGGCACGAACTGGGGTACAGACAGCCGCATGACGACGTCGGGCAGCGGCACCACCCTTTCCGGTTCGCTACGTATCCAGTCCGGCAGCGACGGCTTCGACCTCGCACTGCTGGACATGAAGAGCGACCTTTACAACGCCTACGACGATGGCACGGCGGACCTCGCCAACGCTGCGGCGGCAGCCGCCACCGCCACAAGGCTCAGCACCGATTCGACCACGGTGACAACCATCGCCGACCTGTACGCAGGGCGCTCGTCCAGCATCGCGGGCCACAGCGCCGCGCTGGCGAAACAGGCGGACATCATGGACGCAGCAGCCATCGTCCGCGAAAGAGGCAATGACGGTCGCACTACCGAGGAGTTGCTGCTCGACCTCATCCTGCGCGCATCAGGGACACTGGTGGACGAGAACGGCTGAGCACTCTCGGAATGCATGACAGAGGTGCGAAGGCGGGCGGAATGGCGTGAGACGACGCAGTACATGGCAGACGGGGCATGATTCCAGACGGCATGGCGCTTGCGATGCGGCAATGCAAGGCCTGACGCTTGACCAAGCCTGCGCTTCGCGGCACAGCAAGGCACGGCGCGCACGCGTCAACCGATACGCCTTGAGGAGCCTCCATGTTCGCATCCCTCCCCGTTCCGGTGGTCACCATCGGCCTGCTCTTTCTCTCCAACGTGTTCATGACCTTCGCATGGTACGGGCATCTGCGGTTCAAGGCCATGCCGCTCACGCTTGCCATCGCCGCAAGCTGGGGCATCGCCTTCTTCGAATACTGCCTTCAGGTACCCGCGAACAGGGCGGGCTACGGCTACTACAACGCCGTCGAACTGAAGACCATTCAGGAGATCATATCCCTTTCGGTGTTCGTGGTGTTCTCCGCCCTCTATCTCGGCGAACCTGTACGCTGGAATCATCTTGTCGGCTTCGGTCTCATCGTGGCCGCGGCCTTCTTCATCTTCAAGGAATGGTAGGCGACTCGGGGCATGACATCTCGAGAAGGGCCACCGGGCCGCACACCACACGGTCACGTCCCGAGGCCTTGGCGCGGTAGAGGGCCTTGTCGGCGGCGCGCAGCACCTCGGTCACCGAATGATAGGGAGGACACGACGCGACCCCCACACTGACCGTGACCCGCAAGGCCTCACCCCGTCCGTCGTCGCACGGCACCTCCATGGCTGCGATGGCTGCCCGCAACCGTTCCGCCACACAGCACGCCGCCTCGGGCCCCACGCCCGGCAAGAGTACGCCGAACTCCTCTCCCCCCAGACGACCCACGGTGTCGACGGTGCGCAACAGGGGCACCATCGCACGGCCAAGCCGCCGCAGCACCTCGTCTCCGACGGCGTGCCCCCACGTGTCATTGACCAGTTTGAAGTTGTCCACATCCATGACAAGGACAGAAGCCACCGCCCTGTCGTGGCAGCAACGCTGCATCATGTCGGCCAGGGTCTCCATGAATGTCGCCCTGTTCGAGACGCCTGTGAGCGCATCCATCGAGGCCATCCGCCGCAGTTCGACCTCCTGCCGCTTCTGGTGCGTGACGTCGCGCACCACCGCGTAGATGCGTCTCTGTTCGACCTCGGGCCGCGCACTCCACGACAGCCACCTCCATGTGCCATCGCTGCATCTCAACCGCACCTCAAGCCCCCGGACCCTTTCACCTGCTGCGAGTTGGTCAAGAGCCTGCGCCACGGCAGTGGCATCAGCCTCATGGGTGAGCCCTCCCAGCGACGTCTCCAGCATCTCGGACACCGTCCAGCCAAGGGTGCTGTTCCACGCCGGATTGACCTCGTGGAATCGCCCCTCGAAGTCGAGGATGCACAGCATGTCGAGAGACAGTTCGAAAAGCCGCGCCCGCGACTCCTCTGCATAACGCCGCGCAGTCACGTCCATGAACAGACCGATGACCCGCGCCGGAACGCCGACGGCATCACGCCGCACTACCCGCCCCTGATCATGCACCCAGCGCAGGGCATCGCCCCCGTCATGGATGCGGTACTCTGCCTCGTACCTGTCCGTGCGCCCCTCAAGGTGGGCGTTGAGCGCCGTGAGCACGCGATTGCGGTCGGCGTGGTGGATGCGTTCCATCCAGTCGTCGATGCCCCGCTGCGTCCAGCCCGCCGGGAAACCGAGCAACGCCACCCACCCCGGATTCACGGAAAGCCGCCCTGTGCGCACATCCCAGTCCCAGAGGCCCAGCGTCGCTGAACTCGCCACCAGTTCGAGACGTTCTTCGCGGCTGCGCAACGCCTCGCCCATGCGTGAACATTCGGTGACGTCGTGCACCACGGAAACAGCAACTGCCTTTCGCCCACCATGACGGGGTGCGAATGCACCAGCATCTCGCGCACCTCACCGGTCGCAAGGCGATGCGGCATGGAGAACCTGTTCGCCAGTCCCGTCGCGGCGGCCCTGCGACGGGCCAGTATCTCATCCCGTTGCAGCATGTTGATGTCGTCGATGAACATCGTGCAAAGACATTCGAACGGGTGCCCATAGAAGGCGCACGCGGCACGGTTGGCCTCGACGATGCCGCCCGACTCCGGTTCGATGAAGAGCATGGGCGCCGGATGATGTGACAGGGACCCTCCATCCAGCAGTACGCCGGACGGAAGACGCGCCGCACACTCGGGGTCGGCGGCCGAAAGACCGTACAACTCCATCAGCCCTCTCATAGTTGCCTCCACATATCATAATCCCCGACCGCCTATGATATGGCAAGCACTTTGCGCTTCGGCCACGAGTGCCGGACGTCAGAGCACCATTGACCACCCACGGCCCATCCCGTAATCTGGCGTGTCCGGCGTGAGGACGCCAATCCAGCCCCAGCCCACACAAAAGGGACCATACCATGAGCGAACAGAACCCGAACGTTTCCGAACGAACCACCGAGGCGACTCCCGGCCTCGACTTCGTGCGCAGCCGCGTTGTCGCCGACAACAGAACGGGCCGTTTCGACGGTCGCGTACACACGCGCTTTCCCCCGGAACCCAACGGCTATCTGCATATCGGGCACGCCAAGTCCATCTGCCTCAATTTCGGCATAGCGAACGAATACGGCGGCAAGTGCAACCTGCGTTTCGACGACACCAACCCTGTCAAGGAAAGCCGGGAATACGTCGACTCCATCCGCACCGACGTGGCATGGATGGGCTTTTCGTGGGACGACCGTGAATTCTACGCCTCGAACTACTTCGAACAACTCTACCAGTTCGCCGAACAGCTCATCATGGCTGGCAAAGCCTACGTGGACAGCCTCTCCGCCGAGGAGATACGCGCCCACCGGGGTACGCTCACGCAGCCCGGCACCGAAAGCCCCTACCGCAACCGTAGCGTTGAAGAGAACCTCGACCTCTTCCGCCGCATGAGAGCTGGCGAATTCGCCGACGGCACCCACGTGCTGCGTGCCAAGATAGACATGGCTTCGCCCAACGTGGTCATGCGCGACCCTACGCTGTACCGCATCCGCCATGCCCACCACCATCGTACCGGCGACGCATGGTGCATCTATCCCATGTACGACTTCACGCACTGCATCTCCGACTCGCTTGAGGGCATCACGCATTCCATCTGCACCCTCGAATTCGAGAACAACCGCGAACTGTACGACTGGACGCTCGATGCCCTCGGCGTCTACCACCCGCAGCAGATAGAGTTCGCCCGGCTCAACCTCACCTACACGGTGCTGTCCAAGCGCAAGCTCATCCAGCTTGTGGAAGGCGGCTTCGTGAAGGGATGGGACGACCCGCGCATGCCCACCATCAGCGGCTTGCGCCGTCGCGGCGTGCCCCCCGAGGCGCTACGCGAATTCTGCGCCCGCATCGGCGTCGCCAAGGCGGACAGCACGGTCGACTACGGGCTGTTCGAGTTCTGCATCCGCGAGCGCCTCAACGCCACCACCCCCCGCGTCATGGGCGTTCTCGACCCCATTCGCGTGGTCATCGAGAACTATCCTGAAGGGCAGGTCGAAGAGTTCGACATGCCCTACCACCCCGAAGACGCGTCTTTCGGTTCGCGCATAGTGCCCTTCTCGCGCGTGCTGTACATCGAACGTGACGACTTCAGGGAAGACCCGCCCAAGAAGTTCTTCCGACTCGCCCCCGGTGCCGAAGTGCGCCTGCGCTACGCCTACTACATCACCTGCCGCGAGGTGGTGAAGGACGAGGCGGGCAACATCGTCGAACTTCGCTGCACCTACGACCCCGAATCGCGCGGCGGTTCGTCGCCCGACGGTCGCAAGGTCAAGGGGACGCTGCACTGGGTCTCCGCTGCCCATGCCGTTGAGTCGGAAGTGCGCCTCTACGAGCAACTCTTCGCCGTATCCGACCCCGATGACGTGCCCGAAGGCGGTGTCTTCACCGACAATCTCAATCCCGACTCGCTCAAGGTCGTCCGCGCCATGCTCGAACCTTCGCTGGGCGGCATCGAACCCGGCACCAAGGTGCAATTCGAGCGCATGGGCTACTTCTGCGCCGACCCGGACTCCGTGCCCGGTGCGCCCGTGTTCAACCGCACCGTGACCCTCAAGGACACGTGGGCGAAACTCGAGAAGAAGATGGGCTAGAAAGGCGACAGTCGCACGAAGCTGACACGGAACGCCCCGCATTCGCGGGGCGTTCTACGTTGGCACAGTGGAAGGGGCATCAGCCACCTGCCATGGCAGTAACCGGCGATTCCGCTAACAGCCGTCGGCCCTCGCCACGTGCCTGCATGCCATCGTCGCCGGACAGCAGGCCGCCCATGCAGACGGAAGAGGGCGGCAAGCGAAGGCATGTCCGTACCTTCGCCTCCCGCCCGTCAGGTGGGGGACAAGCCACACGGCCTCACGCTTGACCGTGCGATGGGGCCTCCCTTTCCTGCATTGTAGAGGGCACGGCATCAGCAGCCTTGGCCTGCGGCGGCACCTTCACCCTGGAGGGGATGAGGCGCAGCAGGCCTACACCGCTTACGATGAGCAGCGCACCGGCCCATTGCATGGTTGTCAGCTTCTCGCCAAGCCATGCGTCGGCGATGACCGCCGTGAGCACTGGTTCCAGTAGAAGAATGGTATTGGCCACCACCACGGGCAACAGGCCCAGTGAGACGTTGTACAGCCCGAAGCCGAGCAATGTCGGCCCTGCGGCAAGGATGAAGAGCGCAAGCCAGCAACCGGGGGCCATGCCAGACCCTACAAATCCGGCCGCACCAAGTCCCAGTCCCGGCGCATAGGCCGCCAGCAGAAGGTTGGCAACAGCCTGAAACACCGCCGCATAGGCGAAGATGTGCAGCAGTGTCACCCACGCATCGATACCGCGCCGTGCAGCCACGCGCCCCAGCATGCTGTAGGCCGCATACAATAGGCCCGAGGCGATGCCCGTCACGAGGCCCAGCGTACTCATGTTCCACGCGCCGGGGTCGGCAACGCCGCAGACCATGGCGCACCCCACGAGGCAACCCGCCACCGTGAGCATGAGGGGCAGTGTAAGGGCCTCTCCCAGCAGAAGCCAGCCGAAGATGCCCGTATACGCCGCTGAACAGTAGACCAGCACCGTCGCCACGGCGGCACCCGTCTCCACGATGGCAATGGTCCAGTCCATGTTGAACACGGCAAGCAGCAGACCGTAGCCCGCAAGCAGCCATCTGTCGCGCCATGACCTCAGGCCGATGGGTATCCCCCTCCATAGCAGCACCGGCAACAGCGTAGCCACCACGAAGAAGTTGCGCCAGAAGGCCAACTGCACCGGAGGCAGCGCGTATTCGACGCTGATGAACCGTATGAGTATGCCCGTGAAGGACATGATGACCGCACTGACCAGCGCGATGACGTAGCCACGGGCACCACTTTGTGCCGTGTTCGCCCCACATTCGATGCCATAACCCATGATCGTCTCCTATTGCCTAGCCTGTCCTGCTTGGGTAGGCTTGAAACGACCCGGCGAAAAGGGGCACTTTTGACATATTCGATGGGGTCACTCATGTGTACCTGCCACCAGACCCCGGCAGCGCGTCTGCATCCCGGAACTCCGCAGACAAACCACCATGAGAACCCGCCCAGTGCGGAAGACACGCCACAGGGGCATCCTGATGCCGAATCGGATGTGCAGGAACGCGAAACGGGATATCCAGCCACGAGAAGGCGCGCCCCCGATGGAACGCGGGCAATCGGCACACACTCCCAGACAGACCTGAACCCTTTGAAGGCCCGCCATGAACATCCCGCTGGACAGAAGCCTCAGCCTACCTCTCTATGCACAGGTCGCCGCCTTCATTCGCGCGCAGATAGAACGCGGTGCGCTCGAACCGGGCATGAGGCTGCCTTCCATACGCCGCCTCTCACAAGACCTCGGCGTAAACCGCGTGACCATCGAGACGGCCTACGGTGAACTTGAGGCCGATGGCCTCGTGACCGCACGCGGGGGCAGCGGAACGTTCGTGCTTCCGCCCTTTCCCGCATGTGCCCTGCCCTCTCTCGACGGTAGGGCGGTCCCCGCCGCCCCCCCCGCTGCGACAGGCAGGAAAAGGGGCACGGCGTCTTCGGCTTCTGATGCCGCCACCGTCGAACTTCCGCGCTGGCAGCAGGCCCTTTGCGACAGACGACCCGACCTGTCCTGCGACCTGATGATTCCCTTGCAGGTTCCCGGTCCCGATGAAGGCCCCATCGCCCTCGCCAGCGGCAACAGCGACGCACGCCTCTTCCCCCTCGCCTCGTTCAGACGCACTCTGCGCACCGTTCTCGCCCGCGACGGCATCAAGGCCCTTGAGTATGAAGACCCGGCGGGCTACGCGCCCTTGCGGCGCACCATCGCGCGCATCCTCGCCGACCAGGGTGTTCCGGCGACACCCGACACGGTGCTCGTCACAGCAGGCTCACAGCAGGCACTCCATCTTGTGGCGCAGGTCGTCCTGAAACCGGGAGACCCCGTGTATGTCGAAACGCCATCCTACGCCGACGGCATGGCGCTCTTCCGCACACTGGGGTTACGCATCGTACCCGTCTTCACAGACAGCGAAGGCATGTCCGCCGAGGGACTGCGCGAAGCCATCGCCCGCCACGGACACGGGCTCGTCTTCACCATGCCCAATTTCCAGAACCCCACGGGCATCTGCATGAGCGGCCAGCGCAGACGACGGATTGCGGCCATCGCCGTGGCGCACGGTGTTCCAATCCTCGAAGACGACTATGTGGGTGACATCAGATACGAAGGGTATTCACAGCCTTCGCTACACAGCCTCACTCCGCCCGGACACACCTTTTACGCAGGGACGTTCTCCAAGATGCTGGTCCCCGGCCTTCGCATGGGGTACCTCGTGGCCGAAGGGCCGGTGCTGCGGATGCTGGCACGGGTGAAACGCATGTACGACCTCTCCACCTCCAGCGTCGTACAGCGCACACTGGAACGCTTCGTCGACCTCGGCAGCTACCGTGCCCACCTCACCCGCGCGTGCCGTATCTACAAGGTGCGTCGTGATGCCCTTCTCGACAGCGCAGTGCGCCACCTGCCGGACGATGTGACCATCGCCCCCGTGCGGGGCGGGTTGTTCGCATGGATGACGCTGCCGGAGGGGGTCGGTGCCACTGTGCTGGCCCACGAAGCGGCGCGGCATGGCGTGACCGTGACTCCGGGTACCCCCTTCTTCGCAGAAGGGCTGGAAGGTGAACGACACCTGCGCATCAACTTCACCCAGCACGACCCCGAGATTCTCGAAGAGGGAATGCGCCGCCTTGCACGCGCCATCGCCCGCTGCCGCAAGGGAAAGCACTGTGCCTGACGCCGGATATCGGATAAAAATCCGAAAAGTGACGTTGGCACATTGACAAGCGTGCCGACTCTCTATACAACGGCTCCTCGCTGATGGGCTGTCGTTCAATTGGCAGGACGACGGATTCTGGCTCCGTTAATCTAGGTTCGAGTCCTAGCAGCCCAGCCAAGCACCCCCCTTATTGCGTCCCTATCGTCTAGCCCGGCCCAGGACAACGGCCTTTCACGCCGTCGACAGGGGTTCAAATCCCCTTGGGGACGCCACTGAAGTCATGCCCTCATGTTCCCACATGAGGGCTTTTCCTTTTCTGCGCGACGCATAGCTTCTAGAGATATAATGCGTTGTCCGGGCAAGGCCTCCGTGTCATACTGCATGGTTACCACGCCTCCATAAGGAGCCGCCATGCAGCACCAGCCCCCTGCCCCCCCTCCACGGCACGCTCTCGACGCGCTTGTGGATGTCACCACGCGCCGCCCCCGACTGTCGCGGCTGCTTTCGCTCGTCGCCGTACTGGTGCTCGGTGCCGCCTGTATCGTGGTGTTCTCCATATATGCCCGCACGATGGATGAAATCCGCAGGGACCACAGACACATCGCGGAACGGCACGCCCGCGAGGTCGAATACTTCATGGAGTCACGTCTTGATACGGCCCAGGCCATCGCCGACATGGGCAGCAGCCTCCTGAACGAAGGTAGCCCCCCCCTGCCCTGGGTCGCCGATGCCCTTGCCCCCGTCCCCGAACGTTACGGCTATGCGCTGAATCATGACAGCGCACCGCCGTTCACAGCCGGAAGCTCACTCACGGGACTCGGCCCTGTGCCCCTGACGCATGATACCCTGCGAGAGATGACCATGTCGCTACGGCTGCTCATCCTCTTGCGCGAGGTCTTCCAGCGCGACAACACCACCCCGTGGGTCTATTACACCTCGGAACGAAGGTTCATGCTCATTCACCCGGCGGCGCCCCCTTCATCCTTCTTTTTCGAGGACATCGTACTGGAACTGCCCTTTCATACGCTGGCGCGCCCGGACGCCAACCCGGCACGCGCCCATTATCTTACCCCGCCCTACCTCGATACGGCGGGAAAGGGCTGGATGGTGACAGCCGGTGGCCCCGTCTATGAACGTGACATCTTCAGGGGCAGCCTGTGCATCGACATCTCGTTGCGGCAACTTCAGGGCATCGCAAGCCACCACCTCAAGCACGATGTACGCATCGTCATCACCACGCCCAAGGGGGAGTTGCTCGCTGACAGCGCCATGGAAGGCGACATGTCGACGCACGACAGCCTGCTGGCATTGCCGCAGCACCTCTCTCAAGCGATGGCCGACATCAGGTCGCAACGCGAGGTGGGCGTGATGCATGCCGGGTACACAGTGTTCCATGTCCCGCTGAACGACCTCGGGTGGCATCTGCTCCTTACCATGCCGACACGCAACATCGCCAACGACGCGCTCTTCGCGGCCCTGCCTGTCGGGGGCATCCTCGTACTGCTGGCCGTCAGCATCTGGCTGCTCTACATCCTTGCCGTGGCCTTGCGCACGAATCGTGAACTCTCCATCCGTGACAGTCTCACCGGGCTGCACAACAGGCGCTTCTTCGACGAGGTGCTGGCCATGGAACTGGCACGGGCGGCACGGGGGGAACGGGGATTCGGGCTGCTCATCGTGGATGTCGACCGCTTCAAGGAGTTCAACGACACCTACGGACACGCCGAAGGCGACCTCGCCTTGCAACATCTGGCGCGCGTTCTCGTGTCATCTTCGCGCGAACTTGTGGACATGGCGTACCGTCTTGGCGGCGAGGAATTCGCCATCATCGCCCATGTGGACGACGCGCTTCAGCTGGATGACGTGGCACGCCGGGTATGCGCAGAGTTGCGAAGCCTTTCGCTGCCCCACACCGCAAGTCGAAGCGGTATCCTTTCGGTCTCCATCGGCGGGGCCATGCTACAGTCGGGCGAGGTCTCCACGGCGGACACACTCTACCGCAGGGCCGACACGGCACTCTACCGCGCCAAACAGGCCGGACGTGACACGCACTGGATAGACGGGCTTACACACCCCGCCCCTTCACTCTGACACGCTACAGAAGCTGGACCGCGCTGCAACCCGACAAGCCGCGACGCCCCAGACGCAAGCGGACATGCCGACCCGTTATGGCGACTCAGGTATGACCGCCTGCCATGACGACCAGTCACGGCGGCCAGTCACGGCGGCCCGGTATGACCGGATGTTTCATGACACTGGCAGGATGACACCGCCATTCCGGCCTCCCCGCCACTAGCCCCCAGGAGAGACGGCGAAGAAACCGGCAACACGGTCTTTCATGGCCCGCGCGACACTGAAGGGGAAGCACCATGCAAGAGGGGCGGCAATCTTTTGCCGCCCCTCTTGCATGGTCGCCACAACACGACAAACAACCAACTAATATATATGACATTCATGCCACGACTTTTTCGGGCATGAACTCAACGGGCCGACTTCATGTCGTGTGCGTTTCAGAATCGCAACGCATACTCCGCAAACTTGTAGCGCAGGGTACGCGGGCTCACTCCCAGCAGGCGGGCCGCCTCGCCCTTGTTGCCGCCAGTGGCGCGCATGGCCTTGAGGATGACGCGCACCTCGGCCTCTCGTCTGGCCCGGTCGAGGCTCAGGTCTTCCGGCACCTCGTGGGGCACCCCCACCTCCACCGCAGCGGCTGAACGCAACTCAAGCGGCAGATGTTCAGGCCCGAGAACGCCTTCCGGCGCGAGCAACGCGATGCGTTCCACAAGATTCTTGAGCTCGCGCACGTTCCCCGGCCACTGGTACGCCGCCAGCGCCTGTTCCGTCTCCGGGGCGAAACGGACACCGGGCCGATGGTACTTGTCGCCATAATGGGTCAGGAAATGCCGTGCCAGCGGCACGACCTCCTCCTTGCGGGCACGCAAGGGCGGAAGGACCACGGGAATGACATTGAGCCTGTAGAAGAGGTCGGCCCTGAACTGCCCCTGCCCCACCATCTCCTGCAAATCACGGTTCGAGGCGGCGACGATACGCGCCTGAAACGGGATGTCACGCTGCCCGCCGATGCGCCTGAAACGCTTCTCTTCCAGCACCCGCAGGAAATCCGCCTGATTGGCACCGGGTATCTCGCCCACTTCGTCAAGGAAGAGCGTCCCCTCCGAAGCGAGCTCGAAACATCCCTGACTCATTCTGTGCGCCCCGGTGAACGCCCCCTGCTCATGGCCGAAGAACTTGTCGGCGAAGAGCTCACCCTCGTGGACTCCGCAATTGACTGCCACAAAAGGCTTTTTGGCTCGAATGCCCATATCGTGGATGAGACGGGCGAAGAGTTCCTTGCCCGTTCCCGTCTCACCATGAATGAGCACTGGCGCATCGGAGGAGGCGACTTGCGACGCAAGCACCCGCAACCTTTGCATGACGCCTGACAGAAGCAGGAAGTCCGTTCCGTTCTGAAGCGTTTCGCGCTGGGGCGATACCGTCCCCTCAATGGGAAGAGAATTGCCGCTATGCGGTAATTTTTTGCCGCTCATGGAGTCTTGATAGCTTGTAATCCGTGGAACGGCAAGCGCTCACCGCTGGCACGGAACTTGTTATACATGTCACAAGTCCACGACAAAAAGCATTGCACAACTCGCAACCATGCTTTTTTACGGACTTCTATCGCTACAATGCGGCAGACCAGTCCACGGAGAAGAAATAACCGGAGGAATGGGAACCGCGTCACCGTGTTGGTTGTTTCATTTGTGTTTCAATGTTTCAAAAGAGGACAACACCGTATGAAAACCCGCAACGCGACGAGGCTCCTCTGCCTGCTCACCTGCGTAGCCCTGGCCGGGGTGGCCCTGCTTCTCATGGCCATGCCCGCGACAGCCACCAGTGCCGCACAAGACGTGGCCCAGTCGGTCACCCAGTCCGCAGCGGCCCTACCCGGCAACCATCCGTGGTGGTTCTGGCCCACCACACTGCTGTTCTTCTGTTTCATTCTCGGCATCATCGCCGTTCTCGCCGGTGTGGGCGGCGGCGTGCTCTTCGTTCCGCTGGTCAGCGGCTTCTTCCCCTTCCACCTCGACTTCGTCCGCGGCGCGGGTCTTCTGGTGGCCCTCGCCGGTGCCCTCGCCGCCGGCCCGGGCCTTCTCAAGCGCAACCTCGCCAGTCTCCGCCTCGCACTTCCGGTGGCCCTCATCGCCTCCAGCTGCGCCATCGTGGGCGCCATGCTGGGCCTCGCCCTGCCCACCAACATCGTGCAGATATTCCTCGGTGCCACCATCCTCTTCATCGCGTGCCTGCTCCTGTTCTCCAAGAACTCGGTACGCCCCGAAGTGAAACAGCAGGACGCCATCGGCCTCGCCCTCGGCCTTCAGGGCGCCTTCATCGAACCCACCACCGGTGAGACCGTGGAATGGAAGACCCACCGCACGCTTCCCGGTCTGCTGCTGTTCATCATCATCGGCATCATGGCGGGCATGTTCGGCCTTGGCGCAGGCTGGGCCAACGTTCCGGTGCTCAACCTGCTGATGGGCGTTCCGCTGAAGGTCGCCGTGGGAACCTCCAAGTTCCTGCTCTCCATCACCGACACCTCGGCAGCGTGGGTCTACCTGAATCAGGGCTGTGTCATCCCGCTGATGGCCATTCCCTCGATCGTCGGCCTGATGCTCGGTTCAGTGGTCGGCGTGCGTCTGCTCGCCGTGGCCAAGCCCAAGTTCATCCGCTACATGGTCATCGGCGTTCTGATATTCGCCGGAGCCAAAGCCCTGCTCAAGGGCCTCGGCATCTAAGGAGGTCGCACAATGTCGCTTTCCACCAAGGCTTCTCCGGCGCAGCTGCGCTACGCCAACATGCTCTTCTACGGCTGCTGGTCTTCGCTGGCACTCATGGTCATCACCTACGTGCTGTATGTCAGTGGCATCATCACCCCCCACGTGCCACTCGAGCAGGTCACACAGCTGTGGGGACAGCGCGTGGACGTCTACCTCGCACAGGGCAACATCCCCACAGGCTGGGGCTGGCTCGCGCTCATCGGGCAGGGCGACTTCATGAACTTCATCGGCATCGTGCTGCTGGCGGGCATGACCATCATCTGCTACGTGCCGCTGGTCTTCGCCTTCATCCGCAGCAAGGAGCCCATCATGTTCTGGGTGGCCGTTGGCGAAATCGTCGTGCTGTGCGTGGCGGCATCGGGCATCTTCGGTTCCGGCGGACACTAGGCAACCTGTAGGCAACGCCGTATGGTGTGTCGTGCGGGGGCGTTAGCCGCCGCACACACGACACCCCAAAGGCGGTACAGCGTGATGAAGCAAGCATCCCTGCCAGCAGGTGCCCGGATAGCCGGGCTCGTCGGGCGCGAACTCGCGCTCGGCCCGGTCTTCGACGCCATCCCCACCGGGTTGGCGGTGCTCGATGCCGACCTGCGCATATGCCTGATGAACCGCGCCCTTGAGACCATGACGGGGTTCACCACCGCCGAGGTGGCGGGCATCCCCTGCCGGCATGTCCTTCGGGCCAGCGTATGCCTGCACCGCTGCCCTACCCGCACCGCTGTCTGCGATGCCACCGGCGGCAACGCGCCATGCCATGCACAAGAAGGCGACCTGCTCAACCGCCATCGCCGCCGCATTCCCGTGCGCCTGACCCTCGCCCCTCTCCATGATGCGCAGGGGCAGCTGTGCGGCTGGCTGCATACCGCCGAAGACCTTTCGCTCGTCCGTGAGCTTGAAGAACGGTGCAGCAAGGGGCAGGCATCCGGGCCACTGGTGGGGCGCAGCGTGGTGATGGAGGAACTCTTCCGTACCGTGCAGGCCCTTGCCCAGACCGAGACCCCCGTGCTCATCACGGGCGAGACGGGCACAGGCAAGGACGCCGTGGCCGAGACCATCCACAAGGCATCACCGCGCGGTCGCGAACCGTTCGTCAAGGCCAGCCTGTCATCCCTTCCCGATTTTCTGGTGGAGTCCGAACTGTTCGGCCACCGCAAGGGCGCGTTCCCCGGGGCCGAAGAGGACAAGCCCGGCCGTTTCAGGATGGCACAGGGCGGTACGTTGTGCCTGTCCGAGTTGGGCGACCTGCCCCCCGCCATGCAGGGACGGCTCGTGACGTTCCTCGACGAGGGACTGGTCTGGCCCGTGGGCGCCACAGACCCCGTCAGGTGCGACGTGCGCCTGCTCGTTGCCAGCAACCTCGACCTGGAGGCCATGGTCGCTTCCGGAAGGCTGCGCGAAGACCTCTACAGCAGACTGGCAGCCGTGCGCATCCACCTGCCCCCGCTACGCGAACGGGGCGAAGACCTCGAGTTCCTGCTCAGCCACTACCTTGCCCATTTCGCCGCCAGATTGCGCAAGACCATACACGGGTTCTCCGGCAAATCTCTGCGCGTGCTGCTTGCCTACGGCTTTCCGGGCAACGTGCGTGAGCTCAAGAACATCGTCGAGTACGCCGCGACCCTGTGTACGGGCGAGGTCGTCATGCCCTCGCACCTGCCGGCCTACCTCTTCCACACGCGTCCGGCAGCCGCACCCCCGCGTGCCATCGAACGCGACACCCCCAAGGGTGCCGCCGAAGACGAGGCATCAGCCCGCAGCAGCGTCGTCGACCTCGAACGCCGTCTCATCGTGGACGCACTGGCACGCGCCGGAAACCGCAAGGGCGAGGCCGCCCGCATCCTCGGCTGGGGCAGAAGCACCCTGTGGCGCAAGATGAAACAGTTCGGACTGGAGTGACCCATGCCCGCGACACTGCTCATCCCCCTCTACCGCGACGAGGTCGCACCACGCTTCGACCTCGCCGGTGAAGTGCTGCTCGTGACCCTCGACGCCGAAGGGACCGAGACGGAACGCTCCAGCGTCGTGCTTGCCCATGCCTCTTCCGAGGACATCTGCCGCATGGCACTGGAAGAGAAGGTCCGCACCGTCATATGCAGCGGCATTGACGAGGAATTCTGGCAGTACCTGCGCTGGAAGCGTATTGAGGTCATCGACAACGTCATCGGCCCGGTCGAGGAGGCGTTGCGACGTCATGCGGCCGGAATGCTCCGTTCAGGCGACATCCTCTTCCACAGGGAGGGGGCATGAAGAACCCGCTAGGCACCATGCTCTCGCGTCTGCGCTCGGTGTTCGACGTTCCGGATGAGATCGCGCCGGAACGCTACCGCATGCTGCGGCGCAAGATAACGCTGCTCATGACGGCGGTGTCGGTTCTGCCGCTGCTCATCCTCACCGCCGTAAGCTACCACCAGTACCAGAGCACCCTCACCCGCGAAATCGTCACCCCCGTGCGGGCGCTGGTGAACAAGACCCGCCACTCGTTCGAACTGTTCCTTGCCGAACGGTCGTCCACCGTGAGCCTTCTCGCCAAGACCTATTCCATGGCGGAACTTTCCGACGAGAAGAACCTCAACCGCATCTTCCTCGCGCTCAAGGGCGAGTTCCCCGGCTTCGTCGACCTCGGGGTCATCGACGGCAGGGGCGTGCAGGTGGGCTATGTCGGGCCGTACGACGTACGGGGGAAGAACTACTCCGAGGCGGACTGGTACAACCGCACCCGCGTGAAGGGTGTCTACATCAGCGACGTGTTCATGGGTTTCAGGCGCTTTCCGCACATCGCCATCGCCGTGCAGCGCATGAACCCCGACGGCAGTTCGTGGATGCTTCGCGCCACCATCGAGACCACGCAGTTCGACAGGCTCATCGCCTCCATGGGGCTCGACCCGGAGAGTGACGCCTTCCTCATCAACACCGCCGGAGTACTCCAGACCAACTCGCGCTTCTACGGCAATGTGCTCGACGTGATGCCCATGCCGGTGCCCCACCTGAGCTACGAGCCCTCGATCATCGACACGGAAGATCCCGAGGGCAGGCAGATTTTCCTCTCTTCAGCCTTTCTGCAGAATGCCGACTTCGCCATCGTGGCGGTCAAGCCCAAGACCGAGATCCTGCGCCCGTGGACATCGCTGCGCAGCGACCTTCTGATTTTCGTCGCCTTCAGTGTCGCCCTCATCATCTCAGCGGCCTTCGGCTTCACCGACATGCTCGTACGACGCATGCGCGACAGCGACGAACGGCGCATCGCCGCCTTCGTGCAGATAGAGCACACCCAGAAACTCTCCTCCATCGGCAGGCTGGCGGCGGGCGTCGCCCACGAAATCAACAACCCCCTCGCCATCATCAACGAAAAGGCGGGCCTTGCGGCAGACCTCATCGCGCTTTCGCAGGACTTTCCGCAGAAAGAACGCTTCTCGGCCATCGTCGAGGCCATCTCGCGTTCTGTCGACCGTTGCCGGTCCATCACGCACAGGCTTCTCGGCTTCTCGCGCCGCATGGACGCCACCTACGAGCAACTCGACGTCAACGGCATCCTCAAAGAGACCATGAGCTTCCTGGAACAGGAGGCCGTGCACCGTTCCATCACCATCGGCACCAGTCTCGACGCGGGGCTGCCACGCATCACCTCCGACAGGGGGCAGTTGCAGCAGGTCTTCCTCAACATCATCAACAACGCCTTCGCCGCAGTGCAGGACGGTGGTTCCGTGACGCTCACCACGTTCGCAGCGGACGGCGGCATGGTGGGCGTCTCGATACAGGACAACGGAAAGGGCATGTCTGAAGAAGTGCAGCGGCACATCTTCGAACCGTTCTTCACCACCAAGAAGACGGCGGGGACGGGCCTAGGCATGTTCATCACCTACGGCATCATCAAGCGACTGGGCGGAGAGATCGGCATCAACAGCAGGGAGGGCGTTGGCACCACCGTCACCGTCTACCTGCCGCAGGACGCGCCCGCACCGCAATCGCTGGAGAACTAGCCCATGCAGGATCTGAAGGTCTTACTCGTCGACGACGAAGAGGAGTTCGTCACCACCCTTTCCGAACGTCTGGCACTGCGGGGCCTTGCCACACGTGTGGCCATGGACGGCGAACAGGCGTTGCGCGAAGTGCAGAACGACCCTCCCCATGTGGTGGTGCTCGACCTCATGATGCCGGGCATCAAGGGTACCGAGACGCTACGCCGCATCAAGGCGATGCATCCGGGCGTGCAGGTCATCCTGCTCACCGGGCACGGCAGCACACGCGACGGTATCGAAGGCATGCGCCTCGGGGCCTTCGACTACCTCACCAAACCCCTGCGGCTTGAAGACCTGCTGGAGAAGCTGCGCGAGGCCGGAGCACTGGCCCGCACGGCCATGGGAGCCTGACATGCGCGAGAACGCCTGTGTGGGATGTCTCACCGCATCCGCATCGCACGAACTGCAGAACGCCCTCGCGGTCATCCGCGAATCTGCCGGCCTGATGCAAGACCTCATCGCCCTTGGCGGAGAGAACATCCCCCGGCGTGAGCGCATCGTCGAACTGCTCTCTCTCATCCAGCAGCAGGTGGCGCGCGGCGGCGAGTTGGCGGGGGGGCTCAACACCCTTGGTCACGCATGGGAAGAGGATGACGGCGACCTCGCCCGCATCCTCGAAGAGTTCGTCATCCTTGCCGGGCGCATGGGCAGGATGCGTTCCGTCACCGTGGGACTGGCACCGGGCGAAAGCGGCTTGCGCGCGCCGAGTGCGGGGCTTGCCTTGCGAGTGCTGCTGTTCGACCTTTTGCAGACCTGCCTTGAAGAGGCTCCCGGTTGCGCGCTCACCTTCGCCCCGGCAAGGCGCGACGGCATTCCCGGAATACATCTGCGAGTAGGACTGGCACGTTGCGACGCGACTACAGACGTACTGCGCCGACTCGACGCGCAACTTGCCCGTCTCGGAGCCCGTAAGGAGCCCGACAACGGGCACGGAACGCCCGCAAGGGACGAACCGGACGGAGTGTTGTACTATTTCACGGCCTGTCCCTCTGCAACAGGGCACAGGGCATAGCGGTTTTTGCTTCCGTGCGACGCCGGTTTCATATATGATACGTACATGACTGCTCATCTGAAACAATTGAAACATACCGTGACAGTACATTGCCACATATGTTTCGGAGGAGATCAGAAATGAAACGTATCCGCGAAGCACTGGAACGCAGTTTTGCCGGGGCGGCCTTCGCCGAAGCCGGTGCCCACGACGAGGCCCTTGCCATGGCAGGTATCACCCCGCTGGTGGGATGTGCCACAAGCGTGGAGGACATGTTCGCAGCCGTCGCTTTCGCCGAAGCCGGTTGCCGTGAAGAAGCCCTTGAGGTTCTCGGTTGTGTGAGGCCCGTACGCCGGGTCATCCATTCCGACTTCCTCAGCAGCGTGGGACTTGGCGAAGTGCCCGTGTGGTACGGCCTTGCCCCGGCCATGACGAATTAGGCAACGCGAAGCGCCGCAAGGTCTTCCGTCGCGCTGCCTGCACGACGCCACGCCGCAGAGATGCGTGGCACAACGCCGCGCCCCCGCACACAGGAGGCAGGGGCGCGCGGAAGACCGCATACGATCACCACGCCGGGCGACCGGCCCGGCGACGGCGCAACCGCTTGCCGATAACCGAATGAGCCAAGGAGAGCAGTCATGAAGGGTATCAAGGTCATGCTCGTGGACGACGAGGAAAGCTTCGTCCGTACACTTGCCGAACGTATGCAGATGCGCGACGCGGGTACCAAGGTCGCCCTCACCGGCGAAGAGGCACTGCAACTCGTCTCCACCGGCGAAGTGCCCGACGTCATGGTGCTCGACCTGCGCATGCCCGGCGTGGACGGCATGGAAGTGCTGCGCCGCGTGAAGAAGGACTACCCCAAGGTGCAGGTCATCGTCCTCACCGGCCATGGCACGGAGAAGGACGAAGAGGAGGCCCGCAGGCTTGGCGCCTTCGAATATCACAAGAAGCCCGTGGATATCGACATCCTCGTCCGCGACATCCGCCGGGCCTTCCGCGAGACCCTCGAAGACACCATGGTGGCCGCCACCCTTGCACAGGCTGGCGACTACGAGGGGGCCAAGCAGATTCTCGACGAAAGCGACAAGTAGCCCAGTACGGGCCATGCGGGTTCTTCTCGTCGACGACGAAGAGGCGTTCGTCAACCTGTTGGCGGAACGCCTCGAGACACGGGGCATCACGGTGCTTGTCGCCCATGATGTGGCCTCGGCACTCGACCTGCTGGCGGCACATCCTGTCGATGTGGCGGTGCTGGATGTCTGCATGCCCGGACGCGACGGTCTCGACCTGTTGCGGGTCATGCGGGAACGCCACCCTCTCGTGGAGGCGCTCATGCTGACCGGCTCGTCGGATGTCCGCAACGCCGTCGAGGGAATGCGACTCGGGGCCTGCAACTACCTGCTCAAACCCGTCGACATCGAAGAGTTGCTCCGTGAACTGCGTCTCGCCCATGAACGCAAGATACGCCGCGAAGAGAGCGCCCGCATGATCGAGGCGGGCAAGCTCGCCTCGATGGGCCGCATGGCGGAAGGCGTGGCGCACGAGATCAACAACCCCGTCAATATCATCGCCAACGCTGCGGGCTGGATCGAAGACCTGCTCGAAGAGCCGGACATCGCATCCGGCCCGCACGTGGCGGAGATGCGCCGCACGCTCGCCAAGATCAAACAGCAGGGCGTGCGTGTGCGCGAAATCACCCGCAAACTGCTCTGCTTCGGACGCGGTCTCGACCCCCGACCGCAACCTGTGGCCTGTGCCACGCTACTGCGCGAGACACTGCAACTCGTCGCCAGCCGCTGTGAGGCCCTTGCCGTGGACGTGGTGGTAGACCTGCCCGAAGGGCTGCCCGAGATCATGGCCCCGCCCGTGGAATTGCGGCAGGTCTTCCTGCATGTGATCGAGAACGCGCTGGATGCCATGGAAGAGAACGGCGGCACGCTCACGGTCAGACTCAGGCTCATGCACGGGCAGGACGAAGAGCACGACGCCTTGCACGTGGCCATCACCGACACGGGACACGGCATCGCACCGGCCCTGTTGCCGCGCGTCTTCGACCCCTTCTTCTCGACCCGCAGCGTCGGCAGGGGCATGGGCCTCGGACTTTCGGTGAGTTACGGCGTGGTACGTGCCCTTGGCGGTGACATCAACCTCACCAGCGACCCCGGACGCACGGTCTGTTCCATTCGCCTGCCGCTGACCGCGAAACCGCCCTGCGCCCGCGAGGCGTGAAGACCCGCGGGACCAGCCGCCCCGAATCTCCCCATCCCGCGCTGTCGTGGCCGCTGTATCCGGCGACGTATCGAAGCGTGTCCTGTGCCCCCGTGCTACGCGAAGCGACCGTGACCATTGTTGCCCGCCCATGAAGGCAGCAGCACCGAGACGCGTGCGCCACGTCCGAAACCGGCATCCACCTCGATGTCCCAACCGCACTCGCCAGCGATGCGCCGGGCGATGCACAGCCCCATGCCCACCCCGTCAGCCTTGCGCGAGAAGAAGGGGTCGAAGATGAATGCCATGTCTTCGGGGGCGATGCCGGGGCCATTGTCCGCCACCTCGACCCGGCACAGTCCTCCTACGCACAGCAGCCTGCATGAGACCTCACCGCCGTCTTCCCGCGCGAAGTCCGAGGCATTGGCCAGAATCTCGAAGACAAGACGCTGCAAGAGCGAGGCAGCCCCGTGCACCATGTGCCCGTCCGGCACCTCGACCTGCCAGTGCAGGGTACGCCCCTGCTGTGCAGCACGCTGCCGCGCCTGTTCGAGGGCTGCCAGCACCGACTCGCCCACGGGCACCACCGTCCGGATGGCATGGGGAAGCGAGGCGAAATCGGATACGGCACCGACCATGTGCTCCAGCCTTCGCGACTCTTCGATGATGGTATCAAGATAGCCACGTACCGGGTCTTCGGCCGGGGCGCGCCGCACAGCAAGACTGGCGAAGCCCCCTATGGTCATCGTGCGGTTGCGCACCTGATGCGCCACCGACATGGCAAGATGCGCCAGCCTCTCGCGCCCCTCCTCCACAGCGCGCAGGTCGCGGAACGAACGCAACGCAGCCGTCACCGTGGTGTGCAGCCGTTCTGCCGTGAGTTCGGTCTTGTGCCGGTAATCGTTGATGTCCAGTTCAGCGATGACGCGGTGTTCGGGGGCATGTCCCGGTTGTCCGGTACGCAGCACGATGCGCACGAGGTTGTTGCCTAGTTCCTCCCGCACCTTGCGCGCCACCTGCAATCCGGCATCGTTGCTTTCCATGACGACATCCAGCAACAGGACGGCGGTATCGGGGTGCCGACGCAGCATGTCCAGACTCTCGGCACCACTCGTGGCTTCGAGAAGGTGCAGCTTGCGCCCCTCGAATGAAAAATCGGAAAGAACCAGCCGCGTGATGGTCTGCACCTCGGCATCATCGTCGGCCACCAGCACGTACCACGGAGTCGCTGCCGCACGGGGAACGTCCTGCCCGGGCTGTTCCTCCTCCGCGAAGAACAGCAGGTCGTCTTTCTCTTGCCCTGTCTGGGTCATCACTCCTCCACGGATACGGCACGGGATGCCTTCGGAGAATAGACCCATAGTACCCCAAGTACATGCCAACGCAACCCTGCGAGAGGAACCATCGGGCCGGAAAGGCGTCCGGCACCATGCCATCTTCCCGTCAGGCATGGAGAAAGAAAGAGGGGAGCCTCACGCACAGGGGGGGTGGCGTGAGGCTCCCGGCACAGGGGGAATGGGTGCGGCACCTGTCGGGCAGCCGCGTATCGTCTGTTTGTCGGCTACCTTCCGGTAAGTTGCAGGCGACCTTCAATGAGGTCGGAGACGACCCCGGGGTCGGCGAGAGTAGAAGTGTCCCCGAACTCGCTGGTGGCCCCGGCGGCGATCTTGCGCAGGATGCGCCGCATGATCTTGCCGCTACGCGTCTTGGGGAGCCCCTCTGCGAACTGGAGCACATCGGGCGTGGCGATGGGGCCTATCTCCTTGCGCACCCATGCGCGCAGCTCGGCGCGGAGCTCCTCGGTCTCTTCCGCATCGGCGCCGAGAGTCACGTAGGCGTAGATGGCCTCACCCTTCACGGCGTGTGGCATGCCCACGACGGCGGCTTCCGCGACGCTGGGATGGGCGACCAGCGCAGACTCGACCTCGGCCGTGCCCATGCGGTGTCCCGAGACGTTGATGACGTCGTCGAGGCGGCCCATGATCCAGAAATAGCCGTCCGTATCGGTGCGTGCGCCATCGCCGGACTCGTACATGCCGGGAAAGCGTTCGAAGTATGTCGAGCGGTACCGTTCGGGCGAGCCGAAGATGCCGCGCAACATGCCCGGCCACGGCTTGCGGATGACAAGATGCCCGCCTTCGTTGGGCCCTGCGGGGCTGCCGTCGGGCCGGACGATGGCGGCATCGACGCCGGGCAGCGGCTGCGTTGCCGAACCGGGCTTGAGGGTGGTGGCGTAGGGCAGGCCCGAAATCATGATGCCACCCGTCTCTGTCTGCCACCATGTGTCGACGATGGGCAGGCGTCCCTTGCCGATGTGGGTATGGTACCACATCCACGCTTCGGGGTTGATGGGTTCGCCCACCGACCCGAGGACACGCAACGACGAAAGGTCGTGCCGTTCCGTCCAGTCCGTGCCTTCACGCATGAGTGCGCGGACGACGGTGGGGGCGGTGTAGAAGATGTTGACGCGGAACTTCTCGACGATGCGCCAGAAACGGTCGGGCGAGGGCCACGAGGGCACACCCTCGAACATCAGCGAGGTCGCCCCGAGGGCCAGCGGGCCGTAGACGATGTAGCTGTGCCCGGTAATCCAGCCGATGTCGGCGGTGCACCAGTACACGTCGTCGTCCTGCACGTCGAAGACCCACTGCGTGGTGTGCGCGGCATAGGTAAGATAGCCGCCCGTGGTGTGCACCACGCCCTTGGGCTTGCCGGTGCTGCCACTGGTGTAGAGGATGAACAGCATGTCCTCCGCATCCATCTCCTCGCAGGGGCGGTCGACGTCGAGGGTGCGGTCGGCCATGACCTCATGCCACCACAGGTCACGCCCCTCCTCCATGGTCACTTCGAGGCTCCCGCGGTTGACGACGACGACCTTCTCCACGCTGGGACACTGGCGCACGGCCTCGTCGACGTTCACCTTGAGGGGGATGCGCCGTCCGGCACGCAGCACCGCGTCGGCGGTGACCACGACCTTGGCCTCGCAGTCGTGGATGCGATTCTGAAGGCTCACAGCCGAGAATCCGGCAAAGACGATGGAATGGACAGCCCCGATGCGCGCGCAGGCGAGCATGGCGACAGCCAGTTCAGGAATCATGGGCATGTACAGCGAGACGCGGTCGCCCTTGTGCACGCCCATCTTGCGCAGAACGGCGGCGAAACGGCGCACCTCGTCATACAGCATCTGGTAGGTGAGCACCCGCACGTCCTCTTCGGGTTCGCCCTGCCAGATGATGGCGGCCTTGTTGCGCCGGTTTCCTGCCACATGCCTGTCGAGGCAGTTGTGGGCCACGTTGAGCCTTCCGCCCTTGAACCACTCGATGCGCGGTTCGTTCATGTCGGCATCCAGCACGGTATCCCACGGCTTGAACCAGTCGATGAGCTGTGCCGCACGTTCGCCCCAGAAGCCTTCGGGGTCTTCGGCGGCACGCCGCACAAGCGCCTCTCGCGCGGCTTCGCCGGACACATGTGCCCTGCCCCGGCTGTCAGCGGGAGGGGCGAAGTGGCGCTTCTCATCCATCATGCTCTCGATACGTTCCTGGCTCATCGTGGCCTCCGGCGTTGCTTCTTGTGTGGGCGGAAGGGGTTCGACCCTGATGTACACCGCCACGCGGGGCGTGCGAAGGCCCGGAGGCGCCGTTTTCGGTGAGCGGTCGTCCGGGGCCGGTGAAATTGACTTTTTACGCCGCCCCGTGACAAAACGACACGTGAACGGTTGCCGGTCGGCCCTCACCGCCCTCGAAGGCGGCCCCGCCGACGAGAGGAGGCACAGTGAGCCATTCCCCACTCGAACAGATGTTCAAGCCCACATCGGTGGTGGTGGTCGGTGCCACCGCCGACGAGAACACCCCCGGTAACCGCATCATGCGCAACCTGCTGGCGGGGACGTTCCTCGGCCCGGTGCTGCCCGTGAACGACACGGGCGAAGCCGTGGCGGGCATGCCCGGTCATACGGCCATCGACACCCTTCCCCTCACCCCCGACCTCGCCATCATCTGCTCCCCGCCGGAGAGTGTGGCAGAGCACATCGCCGAACTCGGCAAACGCGGCACACGTGCCGTGGTCGTCCTCAGTCAGGGCTTCTACCGCTATGACGGCGAACGGCGCGAGGTGCAGCGCAACGCGGTGCTTCAGGCCGCACGCCGCCACGGGGTGCGGGTGCTCGGTCCCAACTGCCTCGGCTTCGTCTCCCCGGCTGTGGGAATCAATGCCAGCCTCATGCCGCGCAAGGCGCTACCGGGCAAGGTGGCCTTCGTCTCGCAGTCCGACTCGCTGTTCAGCACCGTCCTCGACTGGGCCACGTCCAAGAAGATAGGCTTCTCGCACTGCATCGCCCTTGGCGACCGCTACGACATCCATTTCCACGACATCCTCGACTACCTGAACAGCGACGTGAACACGCGCGCCGTGCTGCTCTATCTTGAGACCATCGACAAGGCACGACGCTTCATGTCGGCTGCCCGTGCGCTGGCCCGCAACAAGCCCGTACTCGTGGTCAAGTCGGGCCGTTCGGCCGAGGGCGCTGCGGCAGCAGCGGCCCACTCGGGCATGCCCCTCGGTGCCGACGACGTGTACGACGCCGCCTTCCGGCGCGCTGGCATGTTGCGCGTGGCCGACATCGACACCCTGTTCAACGCGGTGGAGGCGCTGGCGCTGGCCCGCCCCCTGAAAGGCGAACGACTCGCCATCCTCACCAACGGCGGCAGCCCCGGCTTCATCGCCACCGACGCCCTCATCCGCGGCGGGGGGACGCTGGCCGACCTTTCCGACGCCACATGCCAGCTTCTGGACGACAGCCTCGGCCGTGACTGGTCGTACTGGAATCCGCTCGTGATGCGCAGTTCCGCCGGAGGTGAACTCTACGCCCGGGCGCTCAACCACCTTCTCGAAGACCGGGGCGTGGACGCCGTGCTTGCCATGCATGTGCCCTCGTACGCCGTTCCCAGCGAAGAGGTGGCTGAAGCCGTGACCAAGGTGGCCCGGCGCTCCAAGAAGGTCGTACTCACAAGCTGGCTTGGCATCGACGACGCCGAGGCGGCCCGCAGGCATTTCACGGCACAGGGCGTGCCCACCTTCTTCACCCCCGACAGCGCGGTGCGCGCCTTCCTCAATCTGGTGGAGTTCAGGCGCAACCAGGACCTGCTCATGGAGACGCCCCCCTCGCTGCCCGACGACTTCATGCCCGACGCACTGGCGGCACGGCGGGTGGTCAACGACGCGCTGGAGGCCAAACGGCAGATTCTCGACCCCGCCGAGGCACGTGCCGTGCTCGAGGCCTACGGCATCCCCGTGGCGGAGGCCCTGCATGTGCGTGAACCGCGAGAGGTGGTCGAAGCTGCGGTGAGACTCGGCTACCCGGTCGCCATCAAGGTCGAATCCCCCGACGTGGCAAGGCGCTCGGTGGTGGGGGGTGTGGCCCTCGACGTGAAGACCGACGAAGAGGCGCTCGATGCCGCCCTCGTCACGGCGGAACGGGTCTGCGCGCAGGTTCCCGGTGCCCGCATGACGGGCTTCACCGTACAGCGCATGTGCCACATCGGTGCGGGAAGCGAACTTGCCGTCGAGACCGCCACCGACCCTGTCTTCGGCCCGGTGATACGCTTCGGGCAGGGGGGTGCAGCCAGCGAGACATACCCGGACAGGGCCACGGGGCTGCCACCGCTGAACCTCGGACTCGCACAGGAACTCATGTCGCGCACCCGTGCCGGACGCACCCTGCGCCCTGCCGAGACCGGCGCGGTGAAGCTGCTTCTGGTGAAGGTCTCGCAGCTCATCATCGACATCCCGGAAATCTTCGAACTGGAGATAGACCCGCTCTTCGCCGACGACGACGGCATCGTGGCGCTGGACGCCCACATCCGCATCGCATGGACGACGCGCTCGGGCACAGACCAGCTCGCCATTCGCCCCTACCCGCGCGAACTCGAGGAACATGCCCACCTGCGTGACGGGCGAGAGGTGCTGCTGCGCCCCATCCGCCCCGAAGACGAACCTGACCACTGGGCCTTCGTCGAGCATCTCTCGGCCGAGGACAAGCGGTTCCGCTTCTTCGGCAACGTGGCCCAGCTGCCCCGTAGCGAAATGGTGAAGCTCACGCAGATAGACTACGACCGCGAGATGGCCTTCATCGCCCGCGGCCCCGGTGAAGACGGCGCCACCACCACCCTTGGCGTGGTGCGCGCCATGGCCTCGCCCGACAACAGCGAGGCGGAGTTCGCCGTGGCGGTACGGTCAGACCTCAAGCGGCAGGGCCTTGGCCGTATGCTGATGGAGAAGATCATCCGCTACTGCCGCACCCGTGGGACACGGCGCATCGTGGGTGCGGCACTCGGCGACAACAAGGCCATGGCGGAACTGGCGCGCGCCGTGGGGTTCGTGGTCAGCAAGAACTACGACGAAGACACGTGGCAACTCGACCTGCCCCTTGCAGACCCGCAGGACAAGTCGCCCGACGACGCTCGAAGCTGAACGGGCCTTGTCCCGCCCGTGCAGTGATGAAGACGGGAACCGGGCCGGACATGACGGGCAGGCCGACAACAGTCTGAAGGAGTGGCTTCCCGGGTGATGCTCACCTGCCGGCCTCCCGGCTGACAGCCTCAGGCTCATCGGACATGCTGCCTGCGCGCCTCGCAACGGCTACAGGCCTTGCTGTCTGCCGGTTCCGTGTCAGCAGGCCTCGCTACCTGCCAGCATCGGGCCAGAAGGTCTCTCTTCTGACGGTCTTGCGTGGTGAACGTTTTCACCACCTCCCCGTCTTCCGGACGGCACGTGCACTGCTTCAGAGGCCTTGCCCTTCAGCAACGCTCTTCTCACGCCTCGTGCGTCGACGCCTCCCACACCCTGACACGCGACCGCTCTTCAGACGTCAGCCAGTCCAGCCACTCTTCACGCAACACGCCGTAATGGTTGATACGCAGGTCGCGCCACAGCGCCTGCCCGGTATCCCACGGCTTTGGGCCGTGGAAGTGGATGATGTGCCCCTCCGCCAATGCCGCCTGCCTGTAGGGAGGGCAGTTCCAGCGGGGGTCCAGTTTGGTGATGCGCTTGCCGAAGAAGTAGTTGAGCAACGACTGGTCGAGGTTGCCGATGCGCTGCACATTCCCCGCACAGAAGGCGAGGAAGTTGTGGACATGGTCATGCCGCCTCAACCGTTCAAGATTGAAGAGCACCACGCCGCTGCTGTACGTCCAGATGGGAAAGGGCAACGGCACCACATAGCGCCTGCCGCGCCACATGTAGTCGAGTTCGGCGTGGTCATGGAAGAACGGGGCGGTGTCTTCGCGCGCCATGCCCATGTAGGGCGGACGCAGCGCGAGAAGGTCGTCCAGCGGGCGTCGGAAGAGCACATCACTGTCACAGTAGAGCACATGCGACTCGGCGGCGAGTTCAGGGACGAGCGCCAGTTCGAGCTTGAGAAAACAGCCGATGCACCGGTGGAATGCCGCCGGGATGGTGGTCGCGTCCAGTACCGGGCGATAGCGGGCAAGCAGCACACCTTCCTCTCGGACAGCATCCATGACGCCTGTGTCGTCACCAGCGTAGACGCACACGCATGTGATGTCGGGGTGCAGCAGGCGCAGAGACCGCACCGCAACGCGGAGCATGAGCAGATAGCGGGGGTTGTCGTCGATGCAGAATACGACCTTCATGGTCGGGGCTTTCCTTCGACTGTGCTTGAGTGACAGGTCGTAGCCGCAACAGGGCCTTTGGGCACCGCACACGCCGGGGAATCACGACGACGCAACAGACAACGCCAGATGCACAGCAGATTGTATGTTGTTCAGATGCCCGGTCGACACATAAGGCGCACGCCGGAATGCGATGGTCGACGGCAAACGCCCCATCAACGATGGCGCCATGATCGAAGGTCTTTCCTACGTCAAATCATCGCGGCACACCAGTGCCGACGGCAAAGGCGGTTCCGTCCGACGCAAAAGTCGCACCCAGACCTCGCCCGTGCCGGAATGGAAGAAGAGCTTGCGCCCCCGGTCGCCGAGAATATGCTCCGACTGCGGTTCGATGCCGAAGCGTTGCAACGTGGCGCGCGCCACCTCGACGTTGCGCCCCCCCACGTCCACGATGCACCGCAGGCGCTGCTTCTCTTCGGGGTTCATGGTGAACGCCCCGCCAAAGAGCTTCACGACGAGATCGTTCGCGGCAATGCCCCGGCGGGCGAATTGCCCCAGCAGTGTTTCGATGGCGGCGTCCACGTACTTGCATGGAGTGCGCGCACCGTCTGCCGCACCAAGCACGGTGGGAAGCATGGCGTGAAAGATGCCACCCGTCTCCGTCGACGGATGATGGAACGTCACCGAGACACATGACCCCAGTACCGTTGCGATGAGCGCCGGACGTGCGGCAAGAATCCCCTCACCGATGCGAAGATGCAGGTGCCTGAGGTCGAGGTCCATCAATTCGGCGGGCATGCCCGCCACGGACCTTCTGTTCGTCTTGGCCCGGACTGCGTCTCGCATGGGTGTGGGTGCGACGCCTTGCCTCCCTGTCGCCTAGGGATTGATGATTTCCTTGAGTTCCTTCCCGGCACGGAACACGGGGAGTCGCTTGGGCGGAACCTCGACGTTATCGCCCGTCTTGGGGTTGCGGCCCTTATAGCCCCTGTAGCCCTTGACCTTGAACGACCCGAAACCGCGAATCTCGACACGGTCGCCCTGCAGCAGTGCGTCGCGCACCGAGTCGAAGAAGAGGTTGACAATCACGCTCGATTCCTCGGCGGGAATCTCATGGTTCTCCGCAAGCATCTTGACGAGTTCGCTCTTGTTCACCGTGATACCTCCGTATGGCGTGGCCCAGGCTAGGTAGGACAATTACTTCATCCTATTGAAGTAATACCGTGAGAGGAACGTCATGACAAGAGGGTGGCGTGAAAAGCCTCTGGTCGTCGATACGGTCGACAACCCCCGTCAAGGGGAACGTTCATGGCCCCGGACGTAAGCGGCAGAATGCCGCACCTTTTGCCCGGCCCCCCCGCCGCCACGCCGATGGTGGCGCAAAAAACGTCACGCGGGCCATTGCACCTCTCCATTGAGCCTACTTCACTCGGGGTAGCGGGGACACCCCGCCAGCAGGCGGACGGAACCCGTCCCCTCCCTTTGCATCGCGACTCGACGACCCGCCCCTGAACCGCACGCCCTCCAGCCTGCCGTCCGTCCCGAGGCGTGCCAGCAACAGGAAAGCCGTCCCCGTCCCGCGTCCAAGCCGTTCACGCAGGAAGGGCACCAGCGTGGTGAAGCGCAGGTCGCGAAAGGCCACCAGCGAACCATCGGGCGAAGCCGTCTCCTGCGTGAGGAACATCGCGAACCATCCATAGACCCGGAAGAGTTCGTCCTGTTCCTCGAGGCGATTCCACAAACCGGGGTTGGCCTTGGCATATGTCTCGAAGGCAGGCGGGGCGTCGTCGAACAGGGTAAGCCGTGCCATGCGCCAGCTGTCGCCCGCGTCATGCACCAGCTTCCAGTAGTACGGGGTGAATCCGTCGGGGATGACGTGCACCACGGCGGGTCGCCCCTCGCTGGCGAGACGCTGCGACCACACGCCTTCAAGTGCCTTCGCCGTCCCGACGTTGGCGAGGGGGTAGGCGAACATCCACAGCACGGCGGCGACGGCGAGCCCGCGCCGACCCCACATGGCCGCCCCGGCAACAGCCGCCAGAAGCGGCAGGGTCAGCAGCGGGTCGATGATGTACACCCCGGGCAACGCCGCCCTCCAGTCGGAGAAGGGCTGCAATATCTGGGTTCCGTAGGTGGTGATGGCATCAAGCCATATATGGACGAGGACGAGGGCGTACGAGACTCCCCACACCTTGGCGAATCCCCACCCCTGCGGTGCACGGCGCAACGGCAGGGCAAAGAGCAACGCCAGCAACAGGGCAAGCAACGCCCCCCCTGCGAAGGAATGGGTGATACCCCGGTGGATGGTGAGGTAGTCGATGGCGGAGGAACCGAAGAAGATGTCCACGTCGGGCGAAGCGGCCGCAACCATGCCGAAGGGCAAGGCCCAAGCTGTGCGGGGCCTTTCACGCAAGGCGTACATGGCTACTGCGCCGCTGGCTACGTGGGTTATCGGGTCCATGGCTGATTCCTCCTCACAACCATATCACCACTGCCAGCGCACTCGGCAAGGGGGCAATCCCCGATGCGCGCAAGAACGCCCGGGGGCTCACCACGGACCTGCGTGAACCCCCTGAGAATGCAGGACCGTCCAGTCGCCTGCCACAGCCCCGACCATGCCTCCCGCCTCCGGAAACCGCCTGCGGTAGAGGTCTACGGAAGGCCCCGAACATGCTCACACATGGTTGCGCAGCTTGAGTTCGACCGGATGCGGGTTGAGGTAGAACTGGCCTGCCAGATACTTCTCGCCATACTTGCGGACATAGTGATTGAGCAGTGTCACGGGAACCACCAGCGGCACGAGGGCGCGGCGATAGAGGTCTATCTGTTCCAGCATCTCCTGCTTCTCGTCGGGGGTCAGTTGCTTGCGGAAATACCCCATGATGTGCTGCAGCACGTTGACGTGCTTGGCGGGGGTCGCGCGAAGCCGCAGACCTTCCATGAGCAGGCGCTGGTAAGCCTCGCGCAGTTCGTCACGGGGATAGGTCGCCGCCTGTGCCACCAGCTTTCCCATGGTGCGATAGTGCTGCGGCGAATGGGCCAGCATGAGGAGTTTGTGCCGGGTATGGAAGGCCACAAGCCCGCCCGTGTCGAGTCCGTCGTCGAGAAGCTGACGCCAGCGACGCATGACGAAGAGACGTTCGATGAAGTTCTCGCGCAGGTCGGGGTCGTTGAGCCTGCCCTCCTCCTCCACCGGCAGCAGCGGGAAACGCTCGATGAAAGCACGCGCGAACATGCCCACGCCCTTCTGCACAGGCACGCCGCCGCTCTTGCCCGTGGCGGGGTCGAATTCGGGGTAGACCTTCACGCGCTCCATGCCGCTGGACGGTGACGCGCGCTTGAAGATGTAGCCGCACAGCCCCTCGCCTTCGAGTTCGGCCACGCGGCGCTCCGCCCACGCCCTCATCCTGTCCGTCCAGTCCTCGCCATGCTTCACGGTGACAAGGCGCGGCGCGGAAGGGTCGCCCACGAGGCGCAGCGCCTCGCGCGGGATACCCATGCCGCACTCCACCTCGGGACAGACGGGCACGAAATCGAGGTAGGCTCCAAGCACGTTGACCACCCACGGGTCGAACTTGTGTCCGCCATCGAACCGCACCGGATTGCCCAGCAGGCACGAGCTTATCCCGATGCGGATGCGCCCGCCGGGCAGATGCGCCGCATCGGGCAGATTCGCGGTGGAGGGGGCAGGCTCGCCGCCTCCCTTCGCGGCGGTCTCGAGACGGGGCTGACGGTTCGCGTCGTCGATGCCAGCGGGGTGACAGTCGTCACAACGGTTTGAACTCATGGTTGCCTCCTCTTCGTCGGTGCTTACCTGTATGCTTCACGCCGGGACGACCTCACTGCCTACGCGGGTACTCCGCCTGTGCCAGCTTGCCACCGTTGCCAGCATGCTGACCGGCTGGCTGGACGCCCTGCATCACCTTGTGGCAGAAGGCAGGGCTTCCGCCCCGTAGCGGTGGAGGACAGACTTCCAGTCACATGGCCCCGTCGTGCAGCGGAAGAGGGCCGGACCGAGTCCCGTCCCCGGGCTTCCGCCCGGAATCTGCCACACACGACTAGCCACACTGGAACAGGCCCCTGTCCCTTTCGCCCGTTCCGGACACTTCAGGAGACCATACGCCATGACACAGCATCCAGCCAGCCCCGCGCGGGCAGTACTCTACGATTTCAGCGGCGTACTCGCCGAAGAGGGGTTCATTTCGGGCCTGCGGGCCATCGCCGCGGAAAACGGCCTCGACCCGCAAGCCTTCGTGCGCGCCGCCACGGATGTCTGCTACACATCCGGCTACGCCGACGGGCTTGCCCCGGCATCCGCCTTCTGGCAGGGCGTGCGCCAAGTCACGGGCATCACCCACGACGACGCCACCCTTCAGGAGGCCGTGCTTTCGCGCTTCGTCATCCGGCCGGACATGTTCGCCGACGTGGACGCCTTGCGCGAACAGGGCCTCACCGTGGCCCTCGTCTCCGACCATACCGACTGGCTTGAGACCCTCGACGACCGCCATGGCGTCTTCCACCACTTCGACCACGCCTTCTCGTCATTCCGTGAGAAACGCAACAAGCGCACCGGAGAACTCTTCGACCGTGCCCTCGACGTGCTCGGACTCGCCCCGGAACAGACCATGTTCTTCGACGACAACGCAGGGAACGTCGAGCGCGCCATCCTGCGAGGCATCGACGCCCGCCTGTTCACCGACAAGCCGGCCTACCGCGCCGACCTCGCCTCGCGGCTGCCGCACCTCCGCATGCCCTGACCGGCGACAACCGGCCCGGTGGCCAGTGCCCCCGTTGCCAACGGGCTACGTTTTGCCTACAGTGCCCCATCACGAAACGACGACCGGCGGGCCGTTCCCGCGGAGCATCATGCGAAACCCCTCCATCAGCATCACCCCCGAAGGCCTACCCGCCATCGGTCTTTGCACCCTCGCAACCCTCACCTTCGCGCTCATCGGCTGCTGGGTGATGGCTGTCATCTTTCTGCTGCTCACGTGGTTCTGCTGCCACTTCTTCCGCGACCCTGAACGCGTCACGCCCACAGGGGCAGGTCTCGCGGTCAGCCCCGCGGACGGCCGGGTCATCCGCGTCGAACCGGTCACCGACCCCATCACGGGTGAGAAGCGCACCTGCGTGTGCATCTTCATGAACGTGTTCAACGTCCATGTGAACCGCATGCCCGTGGCGGGCACCATCCGCAACATCGTCTATCATCCCGGCAAGTTCTTCAACGCCGCGTGGGACAAGGCTGCCACCGACAACGAACGGTGCGACTACCTCATCGAGGATGCCGAAGGCGGCAAGTGGACCATGGTGCAGATAGCCGGACTCATCGCGCGGCGCATCGTCTGCCGCGTGGACGAGGGCGACACGCTGACCCGCGGCGAACGCTATGGCATGATACGCTTCGGTTCGCGGGTTGACCTTTACCTGCCGGACGGCTATTGTCCGACCGTGTCCGTCGGGGAACATGTCTTCGCGGGGCAGACCATCGTCGCCCGCAAGTCCCCTGAAGGGGCCTAGCCCGCGCAGCAGGGCACGGCGCAACGCACCATTCCGGTGTGCGCCATACAGGAACCAAGGCAATGGAACAGAAGACCGGACCAGTACATAAGGGAGTCTACATCCTCCCCAACCTCTTCACCACGGCGAGCCTCTTCTCGGGCTTTCTGGGGCTGTTGTGGGCTGCGTCCGGTGAATACGAAGCCTGTGCCATGGCCATCCTGTTCAGCGCCCTCATGGACGGTCTCGACGGCAAGGTGGCGCGTCTCACCAACACCGCCAGCGAATTCGGCGTACAGTACGACTCGCTGTGCGACCTCGTCGCCTTCGGTGTGGCCCCCGCCTTCCTCGTCTGGAACTGGCAGCTCAAGCAATTCGGCCGCCTCGGCATCGCCGTGGCCTTTCTGCTCGCCGTGTGCGGTGCGCTTCGACTGGCGCGCTTCAACATCTCCACGGCTGTCACGTCCAAGAAGTTCTTCACGGGGCTGCCCATCCCCGCCGCAGGCTGCACGCTTGCCGCGATGGTGTTCTTCCAGCCCTACGTCCCCGAACAGCTGATGCACGCCTTCCCGGCGTTCACACTCGGCGTCACGTTCGTGCTCTCCTTCCTCATGGTGAGCCGTGTACGCTATGCCTCCTTCAAGGAATACGGGCTGATCAAGGCCCACCCGTTCAGCTCGATGGTCACCGCCATCCTGTTGTTCGTCCTTGTCTCCTCTGAACCCAAGCTCTTGGGGTTCATGGTGTTTGCGGGTTACCTGATTTCGGGCCCCGTATACACCTTCATCATTCTTCCGCGTCGCTCCCACAAGCTACTACGCAGCCTAGCATAGGTTGACGTAGCCGGCGCCCCCGTACTCAACCGTCTCAGGAACGCGAGCCGTTCCGGGCGGGCGTGTACCCCCCAGCAAAGATATCTCAGGCGTCCGTCCGGCCGGCCCGCATACGTGCAACCAGCGGCAGACACCAGACGACCTGTCATGTCGCGCAAGGCCAGAGGAGCATCATCATGGCGGAACGTATCCGTATCTTCGACACTACCCTGCGTGACGGCGAGCAGTCTCCCGGCGCGACCATGAACATCAAGGAAAAGCTGCGCCTCGCCCACCAGTTGCAGACACTGGGCGTGGACATCATCGAGGCAGGTTTTCCCGCCGCCAGCCCCGGCGACTTCGAGTCGGTCCGTGCCATCGCCAAGACCGTGAAGGGCATGACCGTGGCAGGCCTCTGCCGCGCCCTCCCCGCCGACATCGACAGGGCGTGGGACGCCGTGTGCGTCGCCGAATCGCCGCGCCTGCACACCTTCCTCGCCACGTCGCCGGTGCACATGCAGTACAAGCTGCGCAAGACCCCCGACGAAGTGGTGCGCATGGTCGACGCCGCCGTGCGCCATGCCGCAGGGCACACCTCCAACGTGGAATTCTCCGCCGAAGACGCCTCGCGTTCGGACAGGGACTTCCTCGTGCGGGTGTTCACCACGGCCATCGAAGCAGGTGCCACCACCATCAACATCCCCGACACCGTGGGCTATGCCCAGCCCGAGGAGTTCGGCGCACTGGTTCGCTATGTCATCGAGAACACGCCCAATGCGCACAAGGCCGTGTTCAGCGTGCATTGCCACAACGACCTCGGCCTCGGGGTTGCCAACACCCTTGCGGCCCTGCGCGCAGGCGCACGGCAGGCAGAGGTGACCATATCCGGCATCGGCGAACGTGCGGGCAACGCGGCCCTCGAAGAACTGGTCATGGCCCTGCGCACCCGGCACGACTACTTCGGCCTCGACACGGGCATCGTCACCGAACAACTCTACCCGACCTGCCGCCTGCTCTCCATGATCATCGGTCAGCCCATTCCGGCCAACAAGGCCATCGTGGGCGCCAACGCCTTCGCGCACGAGTCCGGCATCCATCAGGACGGCATGCTCAAGCACCGCGAGACCTACGAGATCATGACCCCCGAATCCATCGGGCGCACCCGCACCGAACTGGTGCTCGGCAAGCACTCCGGGCGCAACGCGGTGAAGAACAAGCTCGAGGAACTGGGCTACCGCCTTGAAGAGGACCAGCTCAACACCGTGTTCGACGCCGTCAAGCAACTGGCCGACAAGAAGAAGCAGATTCACGACGAGGACGTCGAGGCACTGGTGCTTGAAGAGGTGTACCGCATCCCCGACCGCTACCGGCTGGTGAACCTCAGCGTACAATGTTCGGACACCGGCATGCCGCCCACGGCTGCCGTCGTCATGGAAGTGGACGGCGAGACCATGCGCCACGCCGGTTTCGGGGCAGGCCCCATCGACGCCGTGTTCAACGCCATCGCCCATATCGTGGGCCGTACACCGCAGCTTGAACGCTACTCGGTGACGGCGATTACCGGAGGTACCGACGCACAGGGCGAAGTGACCGTGCGGGTGCGCGAGAACGGCGGCACGGCCGTCGGACGCGGCAGCCACCCGGACATCATCATCGCCAGTGCGCGCGCCTACCTCAACGCACTCAACAGACTGGTCAAGAAGGAAGAAGAGAAGGAGGGCATCTAGGATGGCTCACACGCTTGCACAGAAGATACTGCAAAGGCACACCGACGAAGCCATCACCGATGCCGGGCAGATCGTACGCTGCCGCGTCTCGATGGTGCTGGCCAACGACATCACGGCCCCGCTGGCCATCAAATCCTTCCGGGCCATGGGTGCGAAGCGCGTCTTCGACAAGGACCGCGTGGCACTGGTCATGGACCACTTCACCCCGCAGAAGGACATCGAGGCGGCACAGCAGGTGAAGCTCACCCGCGAATTCGCCCGCGAGATGGGCGTGACCCACTACTACGAAGGCGGCGACTGCGGCGTGGAACACGCGCTCTTGCCTGAACTCGGTCTCGTGGGGCCGGGCGACGTGGTGGTGGGGGCCGACAGCCACACCTGCACCTACGGCGGCCTCGGGGCGTTCGCCACGGGTCTCGGTTCCACCGACGTGGCAGGTGCCATGGCCCTCGGCGAGACGTGGTTCAAGGTGCCGCCCACCATCCGTGCCACCTTCACGGGCACGCTGCCCGCCTATGTGGGAGCCAAGGACCTCATCCTCACGCTCATCGGTGCCATCGGCGTCGACGGTGCGCTGTACCGCGCACTGGAGTTCGACGGTGCGGCCATCGAAGCCCTCGACGTGGAAGGTCGCATGACCATGGCGAACATGGCCATCGAAGCTGGCGGCAAGGCCGGACTCTTCGCCGCCGACGCCAAGACGCTCACGTACTGCACCACCGCCGGACGCACGGGTGATACGGCGTTCAGCGCCGACGCCGGGGCGGTGTACGAGCGCGAACTCTCCTTCGACGTGACGGGCATGACCCCGGTGGTCGCCTGCCCGCACCTGCCCGACAACGTGAAGCCCGTCTCCGAGGTGAAGGACGTGACCGTGCAGCAGGTGGTCATCGGGTCGTGCACCAACGGGCGCATCGGCGACCTGCGCGAAGCGGCTGCCGTCCTGCGCGGGCGCAAGGTGTCGCGTGACGTGCGCTGCATCGTCCTGCCCGCCACCCCCGGCATCTGGCGTCAGGCACTGCGCGAGGGACTCATCGAGACCTTCATGGAAGCGGGCTGCATCGTCGGCCCCGCCACCTGCGGCCCCTGCCTTGGCGGACACATGGGCATCCTCGCCGACGGCGAGCGCGCCATCGCCACCACCAACCGCAACTTCAAGGGGCGCATGGGCAGTCTCGAGTCGGAGGTCTACCTCTCCGGGCCTGCCACGGCTGCCGCCTCCGCCGTCACCGGCGTCATCACCGACCCCTCAACCCTCTAGCCGACGAAGGAACGACCATGCGTTACGCAGGAACGGCCCACAAGGTGGGCGACCATATCGATACCGACGCCATCATCCCGGCGCGCTTCCTCGTCACCACCGATGCGCAGAAGCTCGGCGAGAACTGCATGGAGGGGCTCGAACACGGCTGGGTGGCGCGCGTGAAATCCGGCGACATCATGGTGGGCGGCCGCAACTTCGGGTGCGGTTCGTCGCGCGAACACGCCCCCATCGCCATCCTCGGTGCGGGAATGCCCGTAGTGGTGGCGCACAGCTTCGCACGCATCTTCTACCGCAACGGCTTCAACATGGGCCTGCTGCTGCTTGAGGTGGGCGACGATGTCGACAAGATAGCGGACGGTGACGACATCGAGGTCGATGCCGCATCGGGCGTCATCACCAATCGCACCACGGGTGCCACCATCACCTGCGCACCCGTGCCGCAATCCATGCGCGAATTGCTGGATACGGGCGGGCTCGTGCCTTACGTCCGCGCACGCCTCGAAAGGGAGAACGGCTAGCGATGCGTACCAGCCTCGAATGCCTTCCCTGCATGATGCGGCAGGCGCTGCGCGTGTTGCACCTTGCCGTGCCCGACACCATGCCCGCCGATGCGGAGGCACCGGACACGTCCGGGCAGCCCGCCGCGCCCCTGCGGGCCGAGGGGCCGTGTACCCCCTGCACTGAAGCGGAACGCACCGGAACAGGCGCTGCGGCAGCATCCCCCTGTACAACAAGCACGGCACGCGCCGCACACGCGCGGCGCGAGGCCATCGCCAAGCGCTTCATGGAACGGGTGTCGCGTCTCGACTTCGCCGAATCGCCCCCCGGAGTGCTGCGCCATCTCTACGGCATGGTGCGCGAGGAGACCGGCGTGGCCGACCCCTACGCCGTCGAGAAAGCTGCGGCCAATGCACGGGCACTGGAACTTCTTCCAGGGCTGCGTGAACGGGTGCGTAAGGCGGAAGACCCGCTTCTCACGGCACTGCATCTCTCGGTCATCGGCAACTACCTCGATGCCGGAACGGGTATCGAGTTCGACTGGGAAGGTGCGCTTGAACGCGAACAGTCCCGGGACCTTGCAGCGGGCGGCACATACGCCCGCTTCAGCCAGAAAGTGCGGCAGGGTGCCGGTGTCGTCGTTGTCGGCGACAACTGCGGCGAAATCGCGCTCGACACGCTGCTGGTCTCTGAACTTCTGCGGAAGGGCTGCAACGTGACCTACGCCGTACGCGACGTGCCCGTACTCAACGACGCCACGCTTGAGGATGCCGACGCGGTGGGCATGACAGCCCTGTGCCGCGTGGTCTCTTCAGGGTGCGACGCCCCCGGCACTGTCGCCGACCGCTGTTCGCCAGCCTTTCTCACGCTGCTGGCAAGGGCCGACGTGATTCTCGCCAAGGGACAGGGCAATTACGAGGGCATGAACACCACACACCCCGACGCCTTCTACGCGTTCAAGGCCAAATGCCCGGTCATCGCCCGCGAACTCTCTGTTCCGCAGGGCACGACCATGTTCCGCAACGCATGATGCGCCGCACGGCGCGTGGAGATACGACGATGCACATGAACATATGCCTTCTGCCAGGTGACGGCATCGGCCCGGAAATCGTGGCGCAGGGCACCAAGGTGCTGGACGCCGTGGCACGCCGCTTCGGTCACACGGTGAGCACCTCCTCCGCCCTCATCGGCGGCGCTGCCATCGACGCCACCGGGTCGCCGCTGCCCGACGCCACCGTGGAAGCGTGCCGCACCAGTGACGCCGTACTGCTGGGCGCCGTGGGCGGCCCGAAATGGGACGACCTGCCCAGCGAGAAACGCCCGGAGAAGGGACTGCTCGGCATACGCAAGGCCCTTGGACTGTTCGCGAACCTCCGTCCCGCCGCCCTTTTCCCCGAACTGGCAGGGGCGTGCCTGCTGCGTGCAGACATCGCCGCTGCGGGGCTCGACCTCGTGGTGGTGCGCGAACTCACGGGCGACGTCTATTTCGGGCAGCCTGCCGGAATCGAGACGCGCGACGGCCTGCGTACCGGCTTCAACACCATGATCTATGACGAGGATGAGGTGCGCCGCATCGCCCGCGTTGCGTTCGACACCGCACGGGCACGCAAGCGGCGGGTCTGCTCCGTGGACAAGGCCAACGTGCTCGCCACGTCGCGCCTGTGGCGCGAGGTCGTCGAAGAGGTGGCCCGCGACTACCCCGATGTGGAACTCTCGCACATGTACGTCGACAACGCCGCCATGCAGCTTGTGCGCTGGCCCGCACAGTTCGACGTCATCGTCACCGGCAACCTCTTCGGCGACATCCTCTCCGACGAGGCGGCCGTCATCACGGGTTCCATCGGCATGTTGCCCTCGGCCTCCATGGGGTCTGGCGGCCCTGCCCTGTTCGAGCCCATCCACGGTTCGGCACCCGACATCGCCGGACAGGACAAGGCCAACCCCATCGCCACCATCCTGTCGGTGGGCATGATGCTGCGCCTCGGCTTCGGGCTGGCCGCAGAAGCAGACGCCATCGACGCGGCGGTACGCCGTGTTCTCGCGGAAGGCTACCGCACCGGCGACATCATGGAGAACGGTCGCACCCTCGTGGGTACCGTGAGCATGGGCAACCTCATCGCCGAACGCATCTGACACACCACTTCGTCGATATGACATCATGCGTTGCCGACCACGGCGCGCGCGCTGCAAGGGCACACCCACCCGACCGGCACAATGAACGCAACCATGCGTGCATGCAAAAGGCGACGGCACCACCGTCGCCTTTGTTGTCGCCAGAGGCGACGACCCGGCGAAGGAAGCAGGCAGGGTTCACCCCTGCCGTCAGCGACCTGATGCCGTGCCTCCGCCAAGTCCATGCTCGCGGCAATGAATCGCCCTACGCTGGCGGATGAACCCCGTGAACACGACAGGGGATTGGAATCATGTAGAACGACGGCACCACCGTCGCCTTTGTTGTCGCCAGAGGCGACGACCCGGCGAAGGAAGCAGGCAGGGTTCACCCCTGCCGTCAGCGACCTGATGCCGTGCCTTCGCCAAGCCCATGCCCCGGCATGAATCGCCCTACGCCAACGGATGGCCGCCGTGAATACGACAGGGGATTGGAATCCATGCCGGACGACGGCATCACCGTCGCCTTTGTTGTCGCCAAAGGCGACGACCCGGCCTCAAACAAAAAAGGGGCGCAGACCAACGGCCCGCACCCCCTGCACGGAGACGCCTCTCCTGCAAAAAACTCCGGGCTACGTGCCCGTCCTGAAGCGCCGTTCCCAGTCGAAGTCGCGGCGCGTCACCACGTCCTCCATCCGGCGCAACCTGTTGTCGAGCCTCTCGCAACGTTCCTTGAGCCTCGCAAGGGCCGACGTGCGCGAACGGACGCAGTCATCATAGAACCTGCGATCGCTGTCCGTCTCGAAAGGCAGTACCGGGCGCGGCTTGAGTATCAGCCCCATCAGAACATAGATGCCGAGAACAGGCCAGAATCCGGAAAAGAGGGCGGCGAAGACCACCAGCACCCGCACCCAGAATACCGACAGGCAGAAATGGTCGGCAAGCCCCTGACACACGCCCATGAACTTTCCGTCGCGGGCGCGGTACAGTCGCGAAGCACCATAGGAACCGAAACCGTCGCGGCATTGACCGCGTCGTCCGTGATAGCGGCTCATGGTCTGCCTCCTCCGCGCCAGCCGTTGTCATCGCGGCGCGCATCGTCTGCGAGAAGGGTCTCCAGCGCCTCGACCCGGCGTTCAAGCCTGTCCATGGTGCTGTGCAACTCCTGCAACAGGCGCACATCGTCGGTGGCGGCACTTTCACTGCCACGCGAACGGAACATACGGGCAATGAGCACCAGCAGAAGAACCGCCACGAGCGCGGGCAACACCACAAACCAGAGCATCATGAACGATCCCATGCCGTGCACCACCGGTTCAAGACCATCGACCATCAACTGTCCGTGAAACATCCTGCGGCCTCCGTCGCGCACCCGCGCGGGCGCACGCTCTCACTACCATAGTCTGCGCGACGTGGCGTCGCAAGGCCGTCAGCCATCCCGCCCCATCCTCTGACGCAGGGCTGCGAGGTCGCGTTCGATGGCGTCGCGTGTCTCAAGGTCGGCGAACACCCCGCCAGCCCCGCCCGAACGCGGAACACGCACGGCGTCGGCCTCGGCTTCCATGTGCTCGACCCGGCGTTCCATGGTCTCGAAACGCTCCATGACGTCGAACGACGCGGCGCGGCGTGATTCTTCGCGTGCCTGACGCCGCGCACGGGCATGGACATGCCTCTGGGCGAGCAGGCGCTGCTTCTCGCGTGCCGTGACAAGCTTCTGTTCCAGCACGTCCATGTCCTCTTGCGTGCGGGCGACCAGCGCCTCGCACTCTTCCGTCTCGCGGGTGAGGGCTTCGACATGTTCCGTGGCACGACGGCGTTCGAGCAATGCCTCGCGCGCAAGGTCTTCGCGTCCGGAATCGAGCGCGAGTTCGGCACGCCTGTCCCACAGAGACACCTGACGTTCAGCCTCTTCACCCTCACGGCCCAGCCTGCGGCACTCCGCCATGGTGCGGGCGCATGCGGCCTTGAGTTCCACCAGTGTCTCCTCCATCTCGCGAATCATGAGACGGATGAGCTTCTCCGGGTCTTCGGCCCGGTCGAGCATGGCGTTGATATTGGAAGAGACGATGTCCTTGAATCGGGAAAAGATGCCCATGTCGGCCTCCTGCGGTTTACCCCGGCACAGCACGAAGCGTGCCGGGGAGCCGCAGCGAGACAACATGTGGAAATCCTTCACACCCTTGTGGCAGAGCCACACCATACGCTTTGGTTATGTCACCATTTACTGGTAAAATCCACCAAAACATGGTCTAAAGCCCACATGCGCAGCGATGCCCTCATCCCCACTCATCCCGGACTTGCCGAAGCACTCGGCCAGTCCGAGGCCTTTCTCGCCTTTCAGGAGGAGCTTTCGCGCGTGGCCAAGGTGGACAGGCCAGTGCTGCTTGTGGGCGAGCGCGGCACAGGCAAGGAACTGGCCGCCGCACGCCTGCACTTTCTCTCACGCCGCTGGCAGGGGCCTTTCGTCATTCTCGATGGCGCATCCCTCTCGCCTTCACTCGCCGAGGCCGAACTCTTCGGGCATGAGGCAGGCGCCTTCACGGGGGCAGCCATGCGCCGCCCCGGGCGGTTCGAGAGGGCCGACGGGGGCACGCTCTTCCTCGACGAGGCGGGCAACCTGCCTCTCAGCGTACAGGACAAGTTGCTACGGGTGGTGGAGTACGGGCAATACGAGCGGGTGGGGGGGACACAACGGCTGGAGGCTGACGTGCGCATCGTCGCCGCCACCAACGCCGACCTGCCGGGGCTTGTCCGGCAGGGCCGCTTCAGGGCCGACCTGCTCGACCGCCTCGCCTTCTGCGTGCTGCACCTGCCGCCGCTACGCGCACGCGGCGATGACGTGCTGCTGCTGGCCGAACATTTCGCGACACGCTTCGCCATGGAGGCGGGACTCCCTGAACCGGAGTTCTCGACCCAGGCCCGACGCGCCCTTCTGACCTATGCGTGGCCCGGCAACATCCGGGAACTTCGCAACACCATCGAACGCTGTGTCCTCAAGGCCGAAGGCGGCATCATCACGGCACTGGACACCACACCTTTCGCCTCGCCGTGGCAGCACGGGCCGGCAGTCCACGCAGATGCCACGGCGGTCTCCACGCCAGCCGGAGGTGGGGCCACCCCGGGCCCCGCCTCTGCGCCGGATATCGACCCGGCGGACACAGCCATGCAGCATGGTGATTCCGGCACCGCGACGACAACGCCCACCGCCTCATCTCCCAACCCACAGGCATGGACACAGGGAACCACGCTGCCCGACGCCGTGCGACACCTCGAGGAGGATGCCCTTCGCGGGGCCCTCGCCCGCACCCGGCACAACCGCCGCGCCGCCGCGGAATTGCTCGGACTGACCTACGATCAGTTTCGCGGGTTGTACCGCCGCCACAGGGACGCTATAGAGAAGACCTGAACCATCACGCAGCCCTCACGGAGAACGCCATGTCAGAGCCTCGCCGCAATATCTACCTGCGAACCCTGCCCATAGAGGATGCCGTCACCCGCGCCCGCACAGCCCTTGACCGCGATGCGCTCATGCACACCGAGACCGTGCCCGCGCACGAAGCGGCGGGTCGGGTGCTGGCGGCCCCTGTGTACGCCCGCTTCTCGTCGCCCACATTCCACAGCGCGGCCATGGACGGCATCGCCGTCTCCGCGGCGAAGACCTACACCGCGCGCGAAGGTTCGCCCCTCACACTTGCGCTCGACGCGGACTACCGCCCCGTGAACACGGGACATCCCATGCCCGAGGGCTGCGACGCCGTCATCATGATCGAACAGGTCGTGCCCGTGGATGACACGCATGTGCAGATAGAGAGCCCCGCCTTCCCGTGGCAGCATGTGCGCCGCCTTGGCGAAGACATCGTGGCGACGGAACTGCTCTTTCCCCGCAACCATCCCCTGAACGCCTACGACGTGGGCACGCTCCTCTCCGGGGGCATATGGGAGGTCGAGGTATGGGAGAAGGTACGGGTACGCATCATCCCCACAGGGGACGAGGTGCTCGACTTCACCCTGCGCCCCGAACCCGGTGCGGGGCAGGTGGTGGAGTCGAACTCGCAGGTGCTCGCCACCATGGCACGCGGGCTCGGATGCAGCGTCGAACGCATCGCCCCCGTGCGCGACGACCCCGAGGCACTGCACGCGGCACTGCGCGACAGCCTCGACGCGGGCACGCATCTCACCATCTTCTGTGCGGGTTCTTCGGCTGGCAGCAAGGACTTCACCCGTGCGACGATCGAGCGCGAGGGCGAGGTGCTCGTGCACGGCATCGCCGCCATGCCCGGCAAACCCTCACTGCTGGGCGTATGCCGGGGCAGGCTGGTGGCGGGTGCCCCCGGCTATCCCGTCAGTTCGGTGGTCTGCTTCGAGGAACTGCTCACTCCGCTTCTGACATGGCTCTCCCGCCGCCAGTCTCAAGCCCGCCCCGTGGTGGAGGTGGAACTGACGCGCAAGGTGCCTTCGCGTCTCGGCATCGACGAATTCCTGCGCCTTTCGGTAGGCCGCGTTGGCGACAAACTGGTAGGGACGCCGCTGGCACGCGGAGCCGGCAACATCACCACCCTTTCACGGGCACAGGCCGTGGCGCGCATTCCCGCCGCCGCCGAAGGAGCAGAGGGGCATGAACGCCTCACCGCCGAACTCACCGTGCCCCCGGCACTCCTCGACCGCATCGTCGTCTGCGTGGGCAGCCACGACAACACCCTCGACCTGCTTGCCGATGAGCTGATGGGACGCGACGATCCCTTCCGCCTCGCCTCCACCCATGTGGGCAGCATGGGGGGCATCAACGCCCTGCGTAACGGTTCGTGCCACTTCGCCGGGGCGCACCTCTTCGACCCCGAGACGGGCGACTACAACTTTCCCTTCATCGCCCGCTTCCTGGAGGGCGTACCCGTCACCGTGGTCAACCTCGCCATCCGCCATCAGGGGCTCATCGTGGCACCCGGCAACCCGATGGGCATACAGGGAGTACAAGACCTCGCCCGAAAAGGGGTGCGCTTCATCAACAGGCAACGCGGTGCTGGCACCCGCATCCTTCTCGACTGGCATGTGCGCGAAGCGGGCATCTCCCCCGCCGAGGTCGCAGGCTACGACAAAGAGGAGTACACCCACATGGCCGTTGCCGCCAACGTGCTCACGGGCGCGGCGGATTGCGGCCTCGGCATCCACGCTGCGGCAAAGGCCCTCGGGCTGGACTTCGTGCCGCTTGCCCGTGAACGCTACGACCTGCTCATTCCAAACGCCTTCCTCGAAGAACCGCGCGTGCGTGCGGTGCTCGACCTGCTGCACACCCCCGCCTTCGCCGAACGCATCGGCAACCTCGGTGGTTACGAGACCACGCTGATGGGCCGGGTGATGCACCCCGGCGACGGGCTGGGTGACATGGGCTAGCAGAAAATCGACAACACCCCTTCGGACACGGGCAGCCAGCACGGTTGCCCGTGTCCTTCTTCTGTCAGGCGGCAGGATCGCCCTGCGAGAAGCATGCGCTACCGCCACATCTCCGGCATCCATGACGGCCTCGCGCCCACGTCAGAAGGCTGACACGCCTTGCATGTACAGCCCCCTCCTGCCCCGGCCACACAAAGGCAGGCTTCTTCGGCGCGCCTGAAACCCCTGCCTCCTGTGCACGCATGGCTGCCAGAGACATGCGGCACACATCGTGCATCCAGCACCCTGCACACTCGCTATCCGGCAACGCACGCGACGGGGACCCGATGCGTTCCGACGACAGCACCTCGCCAGCCGCGAGGCATCCGGGGATTTGGCATGAAGGACATGATTCTCATCATCCTCACCTCACACAGGAAGGACTGCTTCTCCATCTGCCTGTACAATCTCGAAAAGTATACCGACCTAGACCGCTTCAGCAGGGTGTATGTGCTCGCCAACGCGGTCGACACCGAACACAAGGTCATCATCAGCTCATTCGAGAGACGGCATCGCAATGTGGAGAGCATCCATTTCGGCCCGCGCGGACTCGAACACACCGTCCGTACCGAAGGCCTCGTCCTTGCCCTGCACCGTCACTCCCTTGTCGTGAAACTGGATGAAGACGTATTCGTGACCCCGGGGTGGCTGGAAGGCATGCTACGCGCCTACAAGAACAACGCAGCAGATAACGTCGCCCTCGTGTCCGCGCTGGTGCCCAACAACCAGATAGGCAAGATATGCCTTGCAGAGGCCCTGCAGCGCCACTTTCCGCAAGGCTTTTCCACCACTGTACGTCGCGACCCCGTCCACCAGAACCCGGACTACGCCACATGGATATGGCACAGGGTCCTGCGCGGCGACCTGCGTGACACACGGTGCCCCATCATCCGTAGTGGCATCCCGCAACGCTTCGACGGTGCGCTCAACATCAACTGCATCCTCTTCGACAGCCGCATCACCGAACGCGTACTTCCCTTCACCTCGGGCGATGAACAGGCCATCAACGACGCCCTCGTCCAGAATGGACTCTTCGGCCTGATGACCACCGAAGCCGTGGCACACCACTACAGCTTCGGGCCACAACAGGCCCAGATGGACAGCATGATAGGGACGCAGCGCGTCGCCCTCGCCTTTGGCATGGACACCCGCCGCACATCGCCCTACCGTCATCCCCCGGTCGCCACGACCCACCCCGTGGGCGCAGCCTGAATCCCCCGACAGGAAACACCATGCACTACAGTTATCTCGAACCGGGCCTTCATGCCGAACTTGCAGCCATCACGCCCGACGAGGCAGTGGCACACCTGCGCAACCATCTGGGCAACCTGCTTCTAGACCCGGCTGTCACCGCGGCTTACATCAACCGGCTTGGAGTGCTCACCCCCGAAGAGACCACCCCTTCCACGCGGGCATGGCTCACCTATCTGCTTGTGCGCTACTGCGACCTGCTGCCGCTCGACCTCGCTGCACAACGTATTCTGGCACAGGTGACGGGCAATGCCGCGCCGCACCTGCGCGACCTTGAACGCTGCGCCATCCCCGACCCCATCGAACGCAAACTCGAACGCCTCGGCGCAGGTGAAGATTCCGAACGCAACCGTGCCATGCTGCTGGCGCTGCTGCATGAATACCCCTATTCGCCCGCCATCATGGAACGGCTCATGACCGTGGAACTCGCGCTGGACATCCCGGTGGGGGGCGAGTGGCTACCGTCGGTCAGACCTCCGGCGGGGCTGCTGCGCCCCCTGCACGAGCGGCTCTTCATCCATGCCATGATGCAGGGAGACACCGAACGCGCCCTGCAACACGCCGCAGCCTGCGTTCCCGACAACCCGTCACCGCATCTGCTCAACCATCTCGCCGAACTGCATGCCCGCCTCGGTGATACGCAACAGGCCCTGAACCTGTACGGGGCCTCACTCGAAGCCGACCCCCTCCAGCACCCGGTAAGGCTGCGCATGGAAGCCCTCGCCAAGCCTCCGCGCGCGCATGCCGACGCCCTGCACCACCGCATCGCCATCTGCCTGTACAGCTTCAACAAGGCTGAACTGCTCGAACGCACCCTCTCCTCGCTGGCGGCATCGCAAACGGGCGAGGCGCACATCCTCGTCCTGCTGAACGGCTGCACCGACGATTCCGCAACGCGCGTGGCTGCGGTGAACGAACGGCTGTTCAACGGGCGACTTGAAGTCATCGACATGCCCATCAACATCGGCGCACCTGCGGCCCGCAACTGGCTGCTTGCCAAGCAGACCGTACGTGAAGCCGATTTCGTGGCATTCCTCGACGACGACGTGGACGTGCCCGCCGCGTGGCTGCCCCGTCTGGTGGGCAATCTCGAAGAACATCCCGGCGCAGGGGTGGCGGGGACGCGCGTGCGCAACCCCGGTGACGTCCCCCGTCTGCAGTACCTCTACCGGAACATCTCGGTAGCGCGCCCCGGCCTCATCCGCCTCAGCCTCGACACGCCCACCCTGCACCACGATACCGGCTTCTACGACTTCACCCGCAGCACCACCAGCGTCATGGGCTGCTGCCACGTGTTCACGCGCCGCGCCCTCGACGAGGTGCCCGCCTTCGACCTGCGTTTCTCGCCGTCGCAGATGGACGACATCGCCCACGACATCGACCTTGCCCTTGCCGGGTTCGATGTGCTCTACACAGGCGACGTGGTCTGCGTACATCACCAGATGTCCGGCCTCGGCAGGGCCAATGCCACGGACTGGAAGCGTTTCGGCAACGTCGCTGGCAATGACGTGAAGTTCTACTACCGCTTCGCCGACCGGCTTGACGCACTGGGTCGTCTCAACAATCTGGGGTTCATGCCCGACATGCCCCCTGCCTAGGACACAGAAGGTGACGCACGGCATGGTTCATGACAGCAACGGGGCCTCGCCCTCCATGGCGAAGGCCCTCCTCCATGAGGCCCGCGCACGCCTCGCCGAAGGCGACACACGGGCTGCGCTTTCCGTGGCGGAACGCATCCTCTCCCTCGATGCCGCCCATGAAGAGGCCGGAGGCTTCGTGGATGCGCTCCACGCCATGCCGCGTCCCGCACTCTCGGTGGTCATCCCCACCTGCAACAGGGTGGATGTGCTGCGCCTGTGCCTCGCGCATCTCGAAGCGCAGACCCTCGCAGCCGGCGACTTCGAGGTCGTGGTGGTGGACGATGCCTCCAGCGACGACACCCCCACCTTTCTTGAAGGCTACACCGCCCCCTTCGCCTTCAGGCATCTGCGGCAGCCACGCAGAGGAGGGCCTGCGAGGGCACGCAACAGGGGTATCGCCGCCGCGCGAGGCGACATCGTGGTCTTTCTCAACGACGATGCGCTCCTCTGCCCGCAAGGACTCGAGATACATCTCACCACGCACCGCGCCGTGCCCGACGCCACCTTCTCGGTACTGGGACGATTCGACCCGCCCACCGACTTCTCCGCATCGCCCTGGGGCCATGTCATCGCCCACTCCGACCTCATCTTCAATTACGCGGGGATGCGACACGGCGGCGTCTACGACTTCCTGCACTACTACACCTGCAACGTGAGCACGCCACGTGTGGCCCTCATCGCCGCCGGGGGGTTCGACGCCTCGTTCACAGGCCCGCTGTGGGGTGCGGAGGACATCGACATCGGCCTGCGGCTGGAACGCATCGACGTGCCCGTGGTCTACCGCGAGGACTGCACGGCCATCCATCAGCACGACCTTTCGCTGGATGACATGTCGCGCATGTTCCGTGTGCGCGGGGGCGGCGCGGTGCGCATCTTCGCCCGCAACCACGACCAGCCCTGCCACTACCGCGAGATAGCCGCCGAAGACGTGGCCTACTGGCGCAACCTCCCCCGTCGCATCACCCACAGGGTCGACGCCCTGCGAGACAGGCTGCGCGCCATCGACGCCCTGCCCCTGCCTCCCGGTGACGACGTGCCGCACCGCTTCACGGGCGAACAGTTTCCGCGCCTCGTCGACCTGTACTTCGGCCTGTGGCGTATGCGCAGCAACGCGCTGCTGGGACTCATCGACCCGTTGTGCCAGGGCCTCGACCATGTGCTCGAACGATGCCGCGAGAGTGCCCAGACCCTGCAATCCGTCGCGCGCCCGTTGTACTTCGCCGCGCTGTTCCTGCGCTGGTACTATGATACTGTAGGCATCTGTGCCTCGGAGCATATCCACCGCGTACCTGACGACGACCGTTGCGCCGCAGCCGCCACCATGCCCCTTCCGGCCTTCGCCAGACCCGCGCATGACGTGGATACCGCGACACCCCATGCATCACCCGGCGCGGCACCCCATACGCCGACCGTCTCCGCACAGGGCCGCATCCTTCTGGCATGCGACTTCTTCTGGCCTTCGGTGGGCGGCACTGAACTGTTCGTGGAAGAACTGGGGCGTCAACTCATCACGCAGGGCTACACGGTGGACGTGGCCTGCCGCAGGCTTGCCGAACGTCCCGCCCTCCGCCACGACGGCATGACCATCCACGAATTCGACTGCTACAACCGCTTCCACGACGGCGACATGGGCCGCGGGCTTGCCGCCTATCGCGCCCATGTGCTGCGCGGCGGTTACCGTGCCGTCCTGTGCCTCGCCCACCCCGACACATGGGTCTGCCATGCCCTGCGCGACCTGCCCGCAGACCGCCGCCCCCGCATCGTGATGATGCCCAGCATCAACGCCGCCAACCTCGCCCTCTGGGATGAGCGCGGCGTCATGGACGAGGTGCGCTCCGTGCTGCGTGGTGCCGACCTGCACATCACCGTCTCGGAACGCGGCTGCGATGCCGCCACCCTTGCCGCGCCGCATGCGGGCATCGACGTACCGCACCTCTTCATCCCCCACGCCGTGGACGACCACGCCGCACCGGGCGACAGCCGTTTCCGCTTCGGCCTTGCCGAGGACAGGCCCCTTGTCGTCTGCGTGGGCAACTTCTGGCCCGTCAAGAACCAGCTTGAGATGCTTCGGGTGATGACCGGCGCAGAGGGACGCTGGCAACTCGTCCTTGCAGGTGCTGCCCTGCCGTGGCCCGGCGAACGCGCCTTCTTCATGGACTGCTGGCGCACCGCCGCACGCGACCCGCGTGTACGCATCATCGGGCCACTGCCCCCGGACGAGGCTTCGGCCCTCATCCGCGACGCCGACGCCCTGCTCGTTCCCTCGGTGGGAGAGAGTGCCGGGCCGCTTGTGGTGCTGCAGGCCATGGCCCACGGCACACCGTGGGTCGCCACGCCCGGATGCAACGCCGTGCACGACGAGGCGGGCGGCATCATCGCCCCTGTCGAGGCGTTCCCGGACGCCGTGCGCAGCATCATCGCCGCGCCGGAGAAGGCCCGTGCCCTCGCCGCCGCGGGCCGTGAGCACTGGCGCACCTCTTTCACATGGGCAAAGACCCTGCCCCTCTTCGTGGACGCCATCGAGGGCCGCACCGCCGCCTCCGGGCTGCACATGCCCGCAAGCCTGCGCGCCCTGAACGACGAACTCGCCCGAAACCTGTGCGGACGACACGCCCCGCACGCCACACCGGACGGCATCGCATGACCCCGCACGCCACCCCTGCGCCAAGAGTCTCAGCCATCGTCTCGCTGTACAATGCCGAACGATTCGTGCGCGGCTGCCTCGACGACCTGCTGGGGCAGACACTTGCGGATTCGCTTGAAATCATCGTCATCGACGCCTGTTCACCGCAGGGCGAAGGTGCCATCGTGCAGGACTACATGCGCGACCACCCGAACATCGTGTACGTTCGCACCGATGAACGCGAAGGCGTCTACGCCAGCTGGAATCGCGGGGTGCGCCTTGCCCGCGCCCCGTACGTGACCAACGCCAACGCCGACGACAGGCACCGCGAGGATGCGCTTGAACGCCTTGCCGCAGCCCTCGACGAGGCCCCCGAAGCGGGCTTCGCCTATGGCGACTGCCGCGTGGGACAGACAGAGAACGAACGCTACGCCGACAACGCCGGGCAGCGTGTCATGCGCTTTCCCGACTTCTTCGCGCCCGCCACGCTTCTCTACTGCCAGTTGGGACCGCAACCGCTATGGCGCAGAAGTGTGCACGACGTCGTCGGCTTCTTCGATGAAAGCTACCGCGCCTGTGCCGACTGGGATTTCGACATCCGCCTCGCTGCCGCCTTCCGGGGCATCCACGTGCCCGACGCGCTGGGGCTGTACCTCGAACATGAGGCCGCCATCACCTTTCGCGACGACACCATGACGCGTGAGAACGACAGGGTGCAACGCCAGTGGCAGCACCCCGAAGCCGTGGAAGAACGCTACCGCGCTGCGGGCGTGCCCTGCCATACGGCAGAGGAGCGTGCCCTCGTCCACTTCGACATGGCGCTGCGGGCCCTGCGCTTCTATCCGCCGTGGTGCTACGGTGCCCCGGCGCACAATCCCGGCTTCGCAAGGCGTTGCCTGCGCCACGCCCTGCGCCTTGCGCCCGCCCTCGCCCCTGCCAAGGAACTTCTCGCCCTGCCGGACGCCGTCCTCACCGCGCTTGACGACCTGCCTTCACCGCTGGGGCTGCCCTCGCAGGCGACCCTTGCCGGGGTCGCGGCGCCATGACACGACTTGCCGCCCCATCCCGCATCGCCCGCGCCTTGCAATGAAAAAGTCCCCGCAAGGGGACTTCGATGATGCACGGTGCGACCCCCGCACCATTCGCGTGTCGTTCTTCGGACGGTACCCACATGTGGACGGAAGGTGCTGGCATCAGCCCTTCGCCATGATGCGCCTCGTCCGCCTCAATCGCCTCTACCTCTCGCCTAGCTCAAACTGGCGCGACTGGTTCAAGCTCGCTCGCCTAGCTCAATCGGCTCAACTGGCGCAACTAGCTCAACCAACGCAATCGGGGCGCGCCTCCTGCGCGGCACGGGCGAGATGCACCAGCCCCATGCCGAAGCGCAGCAGACGTTCGGCGTTGTCGGCACGCGCCTCTGTCTCGCGTTCCGTACCCGCCGTGGGGGTGAAGTCGCCCTGCGCCTCTTGCAGTGCACGGGCAAGGTCTGCGGGGTCGCCCGCACGGAAGGTGTGGCCGTGCGGCGGGTCCTGTTCCAGATGCACGTCGATGTCTGACAGCACGATGGTCTTGCCAAGGGCGCGCGCGTCCTCGACCACGGTACTCCACCCCTCGAACAGCGAAGGCTGCACCACCGCATCGGCACCCCGCAAGAGCTGAATCTGGTCGCGCCGGTCGATGAGGCCGAGAATGCGCACCTGTTCCGCGATGCCCAGACGGTCGAGGGCACGCAGCAGCATGGGAAAGTGCTTCGGGTCGCGGTAGTCGTCGGTACCGCCGGTGCATACCAGCTGCGGCACGCCCCCTTCCGCACGCAAACGCGCCAGTGCCCTGAACAACGTCAGGTGGTCCTTGTGCGCCCAGAATTGGTTGCAGCACATGAGGTAGCCGGGGGCGATACCATGACGAGCCTGCACCGCCGCCACATCGCCCGCGTACCAGTCTTCCTCGCCCACGGTGCAGAACGGCAGCACGAAGGTACGTTCTCGCGGTACACCGTAGAACGCCATGACGTCACGCCGCGCCGCCTCGCTGCTGAGCACCACCACGTCGGCACTGCGGCCTATGGCGGAGAACAGGGCGTCGCGTTCGGCAAGTTCACGTTCGGGGAAGAAGCGCGGCAGATGGCGATGCTGGAAATCGGGAATCCAGAAAAGACGCGGAAGCCCGGAAGGGACGTCAGCGAAGCCGTGGGGCAGCGGATAGGCGATGTCCAGCCCCGCGAAGACCGTCTCCGGGTCATGGACATGGTAGACTCCGGCGGCGTCGCGGGTGCCGTGCATGACGCGAACCTCGTCCGCCAGCGGCACGATGCTCTCGTACAGGGGCAGGGCCGCAGCCTGTGCCGCCTCGAAGAGCAGTACGATGCGCGGCCGCAGGCGCGGCGGCAGCGATGCCGCCCCCAGTACGAGGTGGCGCAGGTAGTTGATGCCGCCCGTCCACCCCTCCACGCCCCACTGGATGCAGATGCCTATGCGCATGGACGACCTCCCGCCACAGCAGGCATGGATACGGATTCGAAGACGGTCTGACGGCCCCCACACACCCGTGGCGCGCAATCCGCACTCATGCGGTCGCCGTGACGCCCTTCGGCAGCACGACTCTCCGGTCTCATGCTGTCACCCTTACTGCGCATCATGCCCTCTCTCCGCCGGTGACGGCAAAAAACCACGTTGCGTACTCGCGCACGCCCTCCTCCAGCGACACCGCCGGGGCAAGGCCCATCTGCCGCGCACGGGAGATGTCGGCCCGCCAGTGGTGCGGGTCACCGCCGCGTACCCGCCCTGTGAACACCGGAACGACCCCGGAAAGCCCGAAAGCCTCCGGCAGCAGCGCCAGCAGGTCTGCGATGCGAGTCGCCTCGCCGCTGGCGACGTTGCACACCACGCAACCGCCATCGGGCCAGCCTTCGACGAGACGGGTCACGAACGCCGCCACATCACGCACGTGGATGAAGTCACGCGTCTCGTCGCCCGTGCCATCGAAGACGAACGCCCCCTCCAGCAACTTGTGCGCGGCGTCCCAGAGAAGCTGCTTCCGCAGCCCGGCCCCGTAACATGAAAAGATGCGCAAGACCGCGCTGCGGATACCGTAGGTGCCGTGAAACTCCTGCGCGATGTCCTCGCACATGCCCTTGTGCCAGCCATAGGGGGAGATGGGGGCGCGCGGGGCGTCTTCACCCACGGGCAGACTCTGCGGATTGCCGTAGACCGCCGCACTGGACAGCAGCACGACCTTCGACGCAAGACCCGCCTTGCGGATGGCGTCGAAAAGCTGGAACACCACGGGCGGGCCGGACTGGAAGTCCACGCCGGGGCTATGCATCGAAAGGCCCACCGAGGCCACACCGGCGCAGTGCACCACCACGTCGGGGCGCAGGGTGGCCACAAGTTCTTCAAGGTCGGGGTGCGGCAACGTCATGCGCACGTGCCGCACGGCGTCACGCGGCGACGGGTAGACCGACGAGGCGAGTCCCACCACGTCGTGCCGGGGTGCCAGCGCCTCCACCACATGGCTGCCGATGAAGCCTGTCGCACCGGTGACAAGCACCGTCGCCATGTCAGCGCATCCTCACGGCGAAGGCCACGCCATAGCCCACTTCGGTGAACGCGTAGCCACTCATGTTGGGCTGCGCCTGCACCACGCGCCGCCAGATGTCGTACAGGTAGCCGAGTTCAGGGTGGGCGATGTCGTCGAAGACCAGTGCCCCGCCCACACGCAGACGCGGCAGCACGGTCACGAGGTCGCGCATGGCCCCCTCGGGGCTGTGGTCGCCGTCCACGGTGATGAGGTCGAAGGTGGCAGCAGGATTCTGTGCAAAGTAGGCAGGCACGGTCTGCGCCGAATCGCCGCTGACGAAGGCGAGACCGCCCGTGTGCCCGAGACGCGCCATCTCGCGGGCCACGTGGTCGGGGCCGGGGTTCGCCATGCCCGCATAGTCCTGCATCCACAGGTCGAAGCCCACCGCAGAGGCGGCGGGGCTGGCATCGAGCACCATGGCGAGGCTGCGCCCGCGCCGCACGCCGATTTCAAGATAGTTCTCCACCCGCAGGAAGCGCGAAAGGGTGTGCAGCACCGTGCAGATGTCGGCATACCGCCAGTGCGCGCCATACCGGGCCATGCCCTGCCGCATGAAGCGGCGCAGGTAGACGGCATAGTCGTCATCCTCAAGGCGTTCGAGCACATCCAGCACAGCGGCGTAGGTGTTCACGTCGTACAGGGCCGCTGCCACGGAAGAGGCCCCGGCGATGGCGGGGGCATACCACTGCGTGCCCTCTTCGTGCATGAGGGTATTGGAGCGCACCCTGTCGGTGCACCAGTCGGCGATGGGCATCATGGTCACGTCTCCTTCGACATCCTGTCGCATCACGCACCGAGGTCGGGCGTGAGGGTATCGGTGATAGCGCGGGGCAGCCGCCCGGTGCACAGCACCATGACGCGCTTGGCGTGCCCGGCGGGCATGGGGTAGTCGATGACCTCGACCCTGCTGAAATAGCGGGCGAGTTCATCCGTGAACGTCTCAAGCCTGTAGTCCGCCGGCAGCGGGTCGGGGTTGGGCACGGTGCCCCCCATGCCGTTGGGCATGAACTCGGTGAGCAGTGCCCCTTCGCTGTGTTCAGCCAGTGCCCTCGCCGCGATGGGCAGACGGTAGCGATGCGTGAAATAGAGGTGATGCGTGAGTGCCAGCGCCATCACAAGTTCACCACGTTTGCCGGGGGCATCGCCCACACCCTCCACCCGCACCTTCACCCGCACGCCTCCCCCCCGTCGGGCCAGCGCGGCATGGTAACGCGAGGCGGCCTGGTCGTCGGGTTCCACAGCCAGCACCTCCGCCCCGGCGGATGCCGCGAGGTTGGAGAAGAAACCGGCGTTGGCCCCGAGGTCGACCACGGTACGGGGCCCGACGAGGCGCACAAGGCGGTTCACCATCTCGAGGCGCGACGACTGCGCGAAGGCGCGCAGCGGGTCTTCGTGGGCCTGCGGCGGCTGTGCCGCGAGGTCGTCGTCGGTATGGTATTCGCCCCACACGCCGTCGGGCCATGCGAAGCGCACCCCCTGCACGTAGTCGGCAAGCTGGCGCAGCATGTCACGCCGCGTGCCCCCCAGCGTGAGTGAGACGCCCGTCATGCGCTCAAGGACGGTGCGGGGAAAGCCCACCGACACGCCCTGCCGCATCACCGTCTCCCACTCCGGGCCCTGTACCCGCAGCAGCAGCGGATAGAGCATGGATGTGACGAACTCCTCAAGCCCCGCCACGTCACGCGCGCCCACGGGGACGAAGGAACCGATGTCGCACCACACGGGCCTGTCGGCCCCCTGCACCACGAAGTTGCCCGTATGCCCGTCGATGCAGCCCAGCCCGTATTCTGCAAGCACCTCGTTGAGGCGCAGGTAGGCGAGGCAGGCATCGCGCAACTGCAACGTGGGCCAGCACCGTGCCGGGACGTCGTAGGCTTCTGAATGCTGGCGCAGCACGAGGGCGAAGCCCTCGATACGGACTTCGGCCTCCTGCACAGGGGCGAGAAGCCCTTCCCCGGCGAGGCGGTCGTACAGCCCCGTGGCCATGAGCGCACGCACGGCCTCCTCTGCGCCCGGCAGAATGGCCTTGTACCACACGCCGTCGTGCGAACACGCCCTGCACAGAGGGTCGAGAAAACGGATTCCCGACCACTGCACGTCGTCCCTTGAAAGTCGTATCACGCCGTCCTCCGCACTGTAGGGCCGTTCACCGCACATCCTCCAGCCTGCACCGCACCTCGCCATCGGCGAAGGTGAGCGTCTCGCACCGGGCATCTGCGACACTGTCCATCTCCACTATCGCGGCCCTGCGTCCGCCGTCCACCCACAACGGAAACCTGTAGGGGGCCAGTGCCCGGTACAGGCGGCGCGCCGTCTCCACGGGATGCGTGCGCCCCACCTCCACCTCGGCCCCTTCCAGTGCGGGTGCGAGGGTCGCCTCGCCCTGCTGGTCGAAAGGTTCAAGACGTCCGGAGACGAATCCGTGCACCACGTCGGGCAGCGCCGGGGCCGCAATGCGTCCGGCCTCGCGAAGCACATCCCCCGCGTTCCATGCGGGGTCGATGCCGATGCGGTGCTGCCACAGCAACGGCCCTTCGTCGAATGCCTGCGTGAGCAGATGCAGACTCACCCCCGTCTCCGCCACACCGTCGAGGATGGCACGGCGCACCGGGTCGGCCCCCCTGTACTGCGGCAGCAACGAGGGGTGGACGTTGATGCCTGCCTGTGCCACGCCCCCGTAGAGGTCTTCCGGCAACAGCAGGGAGTACCCGGCGCTGACCACCACGTCGGGCCGCGCCGCACCGATGACCGCCAGCGCGTCGTCACCCTTGAGGCTGCGAGGCTTGAAGACGGCGATGCCGGATACCTGCGCCTCGCACCACTCCGTCACCGGTGTGGCGAAGGTGCGTTCGCCCCCGCTGCCGAGGTCGTCGTGCCGGGTGACGACCAGCACCACGTCGGTGCGTGGACTCGCGTGCAGTGCGGCAAGATAGTCGACACTCCATGCGTAGCTGCCGAAGAAGGCCACACGCACGGGGCCACCTGCAAGATCGCGAAATCCTTGACGATGTCTTGTGGCTTGGTGCCCGGACTGCCGCTGCGCAAGACGTCGTTGCCCAAGAACTCGTTGACCAGAAGGTCGGTGCCCGACGGGTCGATGGCTGACCAAGTCAGGGTGCGGATGCGACGAAGGCTTGCTCATGCAGCCCCCTTTGCGGCTGCAACGCCGCGCGGCGTCGTGGCCCCGCCACAAAGCACCTGTGCCAGCCGCGCCGCACAACCGGGGCGTATGCCCAGCGGATTGCGCGAGACGGGCAGCAGCCGCCGCACATCGTCCAGCCCCGCCTGCAGGGTCGTCATGTCACCGATGCACGCGACACCCCACGAGGCTGCGTCGAAAGGCGAGGCTTCTTTGCCCGCACCGCCGTAGGCGGCCCCGATATCGAGGCTTGCCACGGGCCTGCCAAGATACACGGCCTCCACCAGCACGGTACTCTGCATCCCCAGCACCACGTCTGCGGCAAGCAGAAGTTCGTCCTTGGTGCCGCCCCACATGGCGCGATGCAGGACGCCATCCGCCCTTGCCTCCATGCGTGAGGCGTACTTGCCGGGAGTCTCGCGCGGGTGGGGCTGCACGAAAAGCGCGGCAGGACGCGACCGGCGCGAAAGCGCGGCAGCGACGGCATCAAAGATGGAGAGTTCGTCGTAGCCGAGGCGTCCGCTATCGAGAAAATCGAGGTGGGCGTCATGGTAGACGGCGCGGTGGTCGCTGAAGGGCTGCGAGAAATAGGCCACGAGCAACGCATCGTCAGGCAACCCGGCGGCACGGCGCACTCGTTCAGCCGCAACGCGCGAGGCAGCGGCGTCAACCGCGAGCAATCGCTCGAATTCGGGATGCCCGCAGTCCGTCACAGGCATGGGGCATCCGGCCCGCACGAGGTCTTCCGCCACCTTCACACCGGGGGCCAGCACCGTACCGGGGCCGGGGTGCATCTGCACCACACGTTCGGGGATGCAGGTGGCGAAGTCGATGTAGTAATGCACAGGCAACCCCGCGCCACGTGCGACGGTAGCAAGGCGTTCGTCGATGCACAGGCCGAGGTCGGTTCCGACGAGTACGGTGTCCACCCCTTCCAGAAGACGCCCGAGGGTCGCATCGCGATGTGAGGCATCCACGTCGGGCAGGTCGACAAGCCAGCCCTCCGGCAGATGTCCCTCCGACGAGAGGCCATTCGGCCCGGCCTCCGCCCCCAACGCACGCGACAGCCACCCCCGCAAGGCCGGAGGGCAGCCAAGACGCCACTCGACGTCGGAGAACGCCCCGTCAAGGAGCATCCGCGCAAGGCACACGAGGGTGCCCGGCGCACCCGACGCCGCGAAGAGCCTCATGCAGCCACCTCCACCAGCAGAGTGTGCAGGTCGCGCACCGTGGACAGAAGGTCGGCGGGCGAGGCGTAGTACTCGATCACCACATGCCGCACGGGGGCGCGGGCGAGGATGTGCCGCAGGGCCAGCGCCTCATCCGCGCCGGGTCTCTCGTGGGTGTCTTCCCACACGCCAAGCTCAAGCCCCGGCCTGCTGTAGTGCACCTCGGTGACGCGATGCAGGGGCAGGGCGTCGAGGTACGCCGCGAAATCATAGCCGAGATGCGCCGCGCTGATGCGGGCGTGGCCGATGTCGAGCAGCAACTGGGCATCCAGCGCGTCGAGGAAGCGGTGGATGAAGGCCGGGTCGCACACGTGGTCGTACACGCCCGTGGGATAGTAGTTGAGAATCTCGAACTTGAGTGTGCCGTCGAAGTGCTCACGGATACGCGCGACGCCCTCCTGCGCCACCTCGATGAGCGCATCCTGCCCGAGGACCTCGCTGGCAGGGTACGAGCGCACGAAGCGGCCTGCGGTGGGACGATTCTCGTAACGGCGGCAGGCGGGGCCGAGGTCGCACGCGAACGAGCGTATGCCCCGCGCCGCCATGAAGTCGAACACCCGCTGGCGTTCCAGCCATACCCACAGGTCGTCGCTGATGATGCCGTGGGGCGACTCCATCAGCACGTCGACGCCATCGGGCACGGGGCACGGCGGTGTGCCGCCCTTGAACTCCACCCCGCCGAGATACGGGTCGATGTCATGACGCGCCCCGGCGTAGCAGTCCGTCACGGGCACGCACAGCCGCACGCCGCTCATGGCCGTTTACGGAGCACGGCCACATAGTCGCGACCGAACCCGCCCCCTATGAGGCTCGCATAGAACCGCGAGAGCGTACCCATGTCGTCGGCGAAGCTGTCTTCGAAGGCGCAGCGCATGAGGTGCGCCTGCCGCCCGAGCTCAGGCTGCTTGCGGTAGTCCATGCCCATGAGCAGGAACATCTCGATGGGGAACTGCGCCTCCTCGTGTACCACGTCGAAGCCCTGCGCATCGACGAAGCGCCTTGCCTGCGGCACGTCCCAGTAGTTGAGGTGGTCGGGCGGGGCCACGAACCATGCGTCGGAACCGGAACGCTCCAGATACTTCATCTGGATGGCGTTGAAGTCGTTGGGAATCTGGAAGAAGAGCCACCCCCCCGGTTTCAGCCGCGCACGGATGCGCTCCATGAAGGGCACGGGGTCGGGCACATGTTCGAAGATGTTGCCCGCGATGACCACGTCGTATTGCCTGCCTTCGGGCAGCATGGCGGGCGTGAACGGTGCGTTGATGAGTTCCAGCCCCGACTTGGCCGCCTCGCGGCACTCCGATTCGGAAGGTTCGAAGCCGGTGACATGGGCCCCCTTGCCGCGCAGCACAGAGAGGAAGCTGCCGTTGCCCGACGCCACGTCAAGCACGTCCAGCCCGTCCAGCGTCTCGCGCCCGATGGCGCGGCACAGCACGAAGGCGTGGTATTCGAAATTGAAGTTGCGCAATGAGGGCGAACTCTCGAAGGCGCGGTAGTGTTCCGCCAGCTTCTCGCGCGTAGGCCGCGGGAAGATGATGCGGTAGTCGTTGGCCGTATCGAAGAAGAGCAGATAGCCCTTGCCCTTCCAGCAGGGTGCGCCCTCGAGACGGTGCCGCAGGGCACCCTTCTGCGTTGCGGACACCGTGGTGCCGAGTCCGGCGTCGTCACCCACGGGGCGCGCCTCGCCGACGCACAGCGCCGCGCCCTCTCGCCAGCCCGTCTCGGGCAGCAGGTACAGGCCCGGTGCCGCCTCCACCGCACCGAACATGTCGGGATTGTGCACACACCCCGCAAGGGCGAAGCGTCCATGCACGCCGTCGGCGGTCATCTCGCCCAGGGTCGCGGGGTCGCACAGCAGAAGTCTGATGTCGTCGTTGGTGCTCATGTCGCGTATCTCCACCGCGCAGCCCCGCAGCCCCCGCGCTGTGCGCAAGGGTACGGCACGGGCCGTGCGCCTACAGGTTCCAGTCTTCGCAATGACGGCAAAGCTCTATCTGCGAATAGTCGCCGCGCTCGTGGCTGTCGATAATCTGACGATACCGCGCGCCCCGCGCCATCTCCGCAAGCGTCGTCTCATTGAGGTTGCCCAGGCTGAGTTCACCGTTGAAGTCGGTGTCGCACACGGTGACCTCGCCGTTGGAGAGGATGTAGAGGTCGCCACGCTCAAGCCGTTTGCAGGCGCGCGGGCCTATGGATTCGCGCGGCTTGATGGCGCTCGTCACCTTGGCGTCGATGCGGTTGCTGAAGGTCTCGAGACGGTTGACGGAAAGCAGGTCGACCCTGTCGGCCCATGTGTCGAGAAAGGCGTCTATCTCGTGCAGGGCTTCGTCCATCTCGATCATCTGCGCCCGCAGGTAGGGTCGCTGTACGCCGAGGTCGCGCTTGAGGTCCGCCAGTCGTTCGAGGTTGCCGCGCACCGTGGCGTAGTCGCCGTTGGGGACGATGCGGGCATAGGTGGCGGGCGTCATGGCGAGCAGCGAATAGTTGAAATAGTCCACCTTCGAGGTGAGCACACGGCGCATGATGTCTGGGGTGAGTTCCTGCCCCTTCGAGCTTATCCACTTGCGGCCCAGCGTGGGGTAGTCTTCGAGCATGTCGAGTATCTCGAAGATACGCGGATGCAACAGCGGTTCGCCGATGTGGAAGAGCTGCAACTGGTAGTTGTAGTGCTGTGCTATCTCATCCAGTGCGCGTCGCACGAGGTCGAGGTCCATGTGCTTGGGCTTGCGGGTGAAATGCCCGCCGTGCCGGGGGCACATGACGCAGTCGTTGTTGCAGCAGTTGGTGAGTTCGAGTTGCAACCGCTGGGGGAAGTCGGTGCGTGCGCGTTCCACCTGCCGACGGATGCAGGGCACCACGGGCAGGCCCAGCCCCTTCGCCAGCGAGACCGACGCCGCGCCTTCCTGCATCACGAGGTCGAAGTCGATGATCACAGGCGCGATGCGCCGTGCCACGGCGAACGTGCCCTTGCAGCCTTCGGGCAATGCCGCGCGAAAACGCGCTGCGGCCTCTGCATCGGCGGGGCATCCGGCCGCGCCACCCAGTCGATTGAGCGAGATGTATTCCATAGCGTATGCAACTCCACTGCACGTTCCGTTACTGCCGGCATCCTGCCCGCATCACCACGGTTCCACAAGGCCCGCCCGCCTGCGCCGGAGAGTCGACACCCCCGCCCTTGCGGCGGCACGGTGCCGAACGCCCCGCAGACGAAGCGGTTCAACGCTTCGACGGGGCCGTAGCCAGCGTGTGCGGGCAAACTCCTTGAGCAGAAGCACTATCCGTGCCAACATGCCCACCCGTCGCGTATGGGGACGACCCCGCTGGCCCGCTTATTGCTTGAGGCAGGGCGGCAGTCATACTTCATCAGTCGAACCCCGCAAACCCGCGAGTCGTGCCATGAACGCATCACGCAGTCTTCCACCCGTCATCATACAGGCGACCAACATCGCGCCGTTGCGCGGCAAACACCTGTTGCCACTGGTGGAAGGCCGCACGGTCATCGAGGTGCTCATCGGCAGGCTGCGCGGCATCTGGCACGACGACATCTGCGTGGCGACCTCCGACCTGCCCGATGACGACGCCCTGTGCGCGCATGTGGCCGCACTGGGGGCGCAGGTGGTGCGCGGGCCGCACCGCGACCTCGTGAAGCGGCTCATCCTCGCGGCAGAGGCCATGCACTGCGACCATTTCGTGCGCGTCATGGGTGCCGCCCCCTTCGTGTGCATCCCCCGTCTTGCCGACCTCGCAGCGGAACACGCCGAACGCGGCGTGGAGTTCAGCTACAACGAACACCGCATGGGCGTCCCGCGAGGCCTCGGCGGGCAGGTGGTTTCTGTCGACATGCTGAAGCGACTCGACGCCGCCGACATCTCCGCCGAAGTGCGTCAGGAATTCGCCTATTCCGTTCTCCAGAACGCGGAACATTTTGCCGTGCACCGGCAGGACAGCGACCTGCCCCGCCTCGCCCTCGACTTCCACCTTGAGACGACCAAGGACCTCTCCCTGCTGCGCGAAATCGCCGTCAACGTGCCCGATGTGACCATCGAGGCCATCATCGACTATGCGGCGCAGCACCCCGCCCTGCACACCCTCTCGCGGGCCTTTCCGCCCAAGGAGGTGGGGCTTGAGAAGCTGTTCCTCCACCCCGAGAAGATACTGGCCCTCACCAGCCAGAACGGACTGCCCGACGCCTCGTTCCCCGTCAGCGTGGAACTGTCGCTCACCAACCGCTGCAACCTCGCCTGCGTGTGGTGCTCCGACAAGGACCTGCGCGGACGGCAGGGCGTGAAGGCAACCCTGTCGCTCGACACCGTGCGCCGTCTCACCCATGAACTGCGCGAGGGCGGCACCAAGGGCATCGTCATCGAGGGTGGCGGCGAACCGACGCTGCACCCCGACTTCGCCGCCATCGTCGCGTGCATCACCGATGCGGGCATGGGTGCGGGACTCATCACCAACGGCGTGGTGACCCTCCCTCCCGACGTGCTGCGACGCCTCGACTGGGTGCGCGTGAGTCTCGACAGTTCGACCCGCGCCGAGTTCCAGAACGCCAAGGGGCGCGACGCCTTCGAGACCGTCATGGGCAACATCGCCCACTTCGCCCGGCACTGCCCCACCGTGGGCATCGGCTACGTGGTGACGCGGCACAACACCGAACACCTTGAGAGTCTCGTGCTGCGGGCGCGACAGGCCAAGGCGAGCTACATCCAGTTTCGCCCCGTCATCGACGCCCCCGACATCGCCCCCGAAGACTTCAACCTCGACTACCTCAAGCTCTTCGAGACCGACGGCTTCTGCGTCAACACCGACGCCATGCGCGACAATCAGGTACGGGGCAACAGCAACCTGCCCTGCCGCGCGCATCCGCTCACCTCGGTCATCGGGGCCGACGGGTCGGTGCACCTGTGCGGCAGGCTGAACATCTTCGACTGGTTCGAACCCATCGGCAACATCAACGAGCAGTCGTTCGGCGACATCTGGCGTGGCGCGAAGCGCAAGAGTGCCGCAAAGGCCCTTGCCGACCCCGGCTTCTGCGGGCAGTGGTGCCCCGAATGCCGCATCACCAAATTCAACCAGCTTCTGTGGCGTCTCTCGCAATCACGAACCCGCAACTTCATATAGGACGACAGCGATGCGCGTCATCATCGAAGAAGCCTATCGCCAACGGCTTCACGAACGCCTTGAGGAGGTGTTCGACTCCGGCTTCCTCTCCGACGGCCCCATGACCCGCCGCTTCGAGGAGGCCTTCGGCACGTTCACCGGGCTGGGGGCGAAGGCCGTCTCCAACGGCGGCGCAGGACTCTGGGCGTTGCTCGAATACGCCGGGGTACGCGGTGGCGAGGTCATCGTGCCCGCCAACACCTTCTGGGCCACGGCCCTCGCCGCCAGACGCGCGGGCGCCACCCCCGTCTACGCCGACTGCTGCCGCGACGACCTGTGCCTCGACCTCGAAGACGTGCGCCGCAAGGTGACTCCTGCCACACGCGCCGTCGTCCTCGTCCACATCGGCGGGCACATCGCCTTCCGCGCCGAGGAGATTGCCTCCTTCTGCCGCGAACGCGGCATCGCCCTCATCGAAGACTGCGCCCATGTCCACGGCGGCACATGGAACGGCAAGACCGGCGGGCATTACGGCATCGGCGGCAGCTATTCCTTCTACGCCACCAAGACCATGCCCCTAGGCGAAGGCGGCATGGTTGTCAGTGCCGACCCCGCCGTACTGGAATTCGTCGAACGCTTCCGCAACTACGGCAAGCAGGTCGTGGACGGCGTGGTCACCTACCCCATGAAGGACGCCTTCAACTTCCGCATGAGCGAGATGCAGGCGGCACTGGGCATGGTGCAACTGGAACGGATGCCCCGCATTCTTGCATGGAAGCGTGAACTCGCGGCCCGCTACGACGCCATCTTCGAGAATCGCGTGCGTTTCCCCGAAGGCATGGAATCGGGCTACTACAAGTACATCGTCTTCGACGCCCCCGCACTGCGCGAGGCCACGGGCAAGGTCTTCGCCCGCACCGACCTCGGCCCCGTCATCGAAGACAAGGACTGGAACCTGCCCGGTACGGCATGGGTGGTCGAACACCACCAGTGCCCGCCCATCTGGTACGGTTGGGACGGCTTCGACCTCGACGTGCCGGGGCTGCGTGCCCGGCTTCTGGGGTAGGGGGCAGGCGATGCGCGTCATGGCCTTCGTTCAGGCGCGGATGGGTTCGACGCGCCTTCCCGGCAAATCGCTCATGCCCGTATGGAACGGCATGGGCGTGCTGGAGATGACGTTGCGCCGCGCCCTGCGCGCCCGCACCCTTTCGGGGGTCGTGCTGTGCACCAGCACCGACCCCGCCTGCGACGCGCTGGAGACGCTGGCTAGCGGCCTTGGCGTTCAGGCCTTCAGAGGGCCGGAAGACGACGTGCTGACACGCTATGCACTGGCGACGGAACGATTCGAACCCGATGCCGTGGTACGCATCTGCGCCGACAGCCCCCTCGTGTGCCCCGAAGGCATCGACGCGCTGGTCGCCTTCTTCCGTGATGAAGGACTCGACTACGCCGCCCACGCCATGGACGGCACGGGGCTGCCCGACGGCCTCGGGTGCGAGGTGTTCACCGCCGCCGCCCTTGCGCAGGCGCACGCCGAAGCCACCGCCCCCGAAGACCGCGAACACGTTTCGCTCTTCATCCGCCATCGACCGGAACGTTTCAGACAGGCGACACTTGCCGCAGACGCAGCCCTGCGCGCCCCCGGCGTATCCCTCGACGTGGATACGCAAGACGACCTCGACGCGCTGCGCCGTTTCATCATGGCCCTGCCGCCCTCCGAAGGCCCCTTCTGGAGTGCGGACGCCATCGCCCCCCTCGCACGGGGGCTGCATACGCCGCCACAAGGAACCTCCATGGACATCGCCTCCGACGACTACCACGACTTCTTCATCAGGGACGGGAAACTCATCGGCGAGTTCGAACAGATGTACCGCAAGTCGCGCCATGCCCCGTGGCATCAGGACGAGGCCTGCGACAAGTGGTTCAACAAGGTCTCTGCCGCACTGGTGGGACACGCGCTTGACGACCCGTCCGTACGCACGGTGTTCGAGGTCGGCAGCGGCCTCGGCTACTTCCTTTCCCAATTCGCGGGCGAAGGCCGCACCCTGACGGGCACCGACGTCTCCGCCACCGCCGTGGAGAAGGCACGCGCCCTGTTTCCCGGCATCTCGTTCGAGGTGGACGACATCCGCTTCGAGGGGCGACGCGGCCCCTACGACCTTTGCCTCATGCAGGCGGTGTGCTGGTGCATCTTCCCGCACATGGACGACGTGGTCCGCAACGTCACCGCCACGGTACGACCGGGCGGATACCTCTTTCTCGGCGAGTGCTTCCAGCCTCTGGACGGCCCCTTCGCGGGCAAGGACGTCATCCCCACGCCCGATGCGCTCATCGGGCATTTCAGCCATGCCTTCGACACCGTGGCCGACGTGCGCGTCACCCGCGGCGAGATGGGCGGCGGCCCCATCATCTACTGGCTGGGGCGCCGGAGGGGTTGACCATGGGCCTGTTCGACGCCGGACATGACGAACTGCTGCGCAGCGCGGGCAGCGACGACACGCCGCTGCGCACGCACGAGGAGCACGCCTCCAACGATTTCTACGGCAACGCCTCCGTCCTGAAACGGTACGCGGGGCTGCCCCGCACCGCCAGTCTTGCCGCCACGGTGGAACACGGGGTCTTCTACGGCGACTATGTGTGGGAAGTGGACATGGACGCCCCCCTGCCCGCCGTCATCGCGCCATCGCCCGCACGCCTCGACACGCTGGCGCGGCACACGCCCAAGGCCACGTTCGCCATCGGGCCCATGGTGCACTACGCGCCGCCCTCCCTCGGTCCCGAAGAACTCGCGGCGGAGAAGGCGCGTCTCGGCAGTGTGCTGCTGGCCTTTCCCAAGCATTCGTGCCACTGGACGCAGGCCATCTACGACATCGACGCCTTCTGCCACACGTTGCGCCGCACAGGGCGCGACTTCGACACCGTGCTGGTGTGCCTCTACTGGAAGGACGTATTGCAGGGCACGGCCCGCGCCTTCATGGAACGCGGCTTCCGCTGCGTGACGGCAGGGCACATGTACAGCCCCTATTTCCTCAACAGGCTGCGGGCCATCATCGAGGTCGCCGACGCGGGCATCGCCAACTTCTTCTCCTCGGCCCTCGGGTACTGCGTCCACCTTGGCAGGCCGTTCCGCATCGCCATGCAGGACATGGAGTTCGTCACCCCCGACGCCGCCATGCAGACGCATCGCGAGCACATCTTCAGCACTTCGTCCGGGTCGTGGGAGGCAGACATCGCGGAGGCCTTCAAGGGTGCCCCCATCACCATCACCCCGCACCAGCGGCAACTGGTCGATACCATGTGGGGCAGCGCGCATGTCCGTGATGCGGCGACCCTGCGGCGCATCCTCGACCTGTGCGCGGCCATGCGCACCTCGGGGGCATCCGTCGCCGCCAGCGACTGCATCGCCGCCGACATGGCCGCCCTGTGCATGGTCGAAGAACGCCCCGACGACGCGCTGCTGTTGCTCGAGGGCGTACTGCACCGTGAGACGCCGCCGGCACGCGCCCTCGCCACACTGGCAGAGGCCCACCTCGCCCTCGGGGCCACGGAACGCGCCCTCGACGCGGCCCGACGCCTCGCCCGTAGCGCACCGGACGATGCCCGCCTCGCGGGGCTTCTGCAACGCATAGCCACCCGCACGGGTGCCTCGACGGTAGCACCATGACCGCGACACCAGATTGCATGTCCGATACGCCTTCGCCGCTTGCCCCCGCAGGAGGGCGTGCCGCCATCATCGCCGAAGTGGGACTCAACCACGGTGGCGACGCCGACCTCGCATGGGAGATGATCGAAAGCGCGTGGGAACACGGGGCCGACCTCGTCAAACTCCAGTCGTTCGCCCCCGGCGGGCTGCTGCACCCCTCGCTGCCCTACGCCGCAAGCATGGAGGGCATGATGCTCTCGCTGCGGCAGCACGAGGCCCTCTTCGAACGGGCGCGGCGTCAGGGCATCGCCCTCATCACCACCCCCTTCGACGCGCCCACGCTCGACCTTTGCACCCGCTTCCGCATCGCCGCCGTCAAGGTGGCTTCCATGGACCTCGACAACACGGCGCACCTGCGTGCCGTGGCGCGCACGGGCCTGCCGGTCATCCTCTCGTGCGGCATGGGCGACCACGCCGATATCGGCAAGGCCCTCGCCACATTGCGCGAGTCCGGCGCGACCGACGTCACGCTGCTGCACTGCATCTCCGACTATCCCGCAAGGCTCGAGGACATGCAGCTTGCCGAGATGCCGCGACTGGCGGCCCGCTTCGGCGTGCCCGTGGGCCTGTCCGACCACAGCCTCGGCCTCGAAGCCTCGCGCATGGCGCTGGCACTGGGGGCGAGGGTCATCGAACGCCACTTCACCACCGACCCGGCACTGATGGAACGCATCCCCGATGCCGACCACGACATTTCGATCACCCCGGCACAGTTGCGTGAACTGCGCCTCGCCGCGGAACGCACCGCCCTCGCCCTCGGCGGGGCCGAACGCGTGCTCGCCCCGCAAGAGAGCGCAGGACGCACGGCATCGCGCCGGGGTCTCTACGCCCGCACCCGCCTCGCCGCAGGGCATATCCTGCGTGCCGAGGACGTGACGGCCCTGCGCCCCGTGGCGGCATTGCCCGCATCGGCGCTGGACGCCGTGCTGGGCAGGCCCTGCCCCTGCGACCTTGCCCCGCTGGCACCCATTCCCGCGTCCATGCTGCCCAGCCACGAAGAAGCCGTAACAGACGACAAGGAAGGTGCCGCATGACGCCGCAACCTCTTCCCCGCGTGGTCAACCTCGAACTGACCAACCGTTGCGACATGGGCTGCGTCTTCTGCGACCATGCCGCCATGCGCGGCACCATGCGCATGGGCGACATGCCGCCGGAGAGACTCGACGCCATCGTCGACCAGCTTCTCGACGCCCTCGCGGGCCGCAGATTGCCCGAGATAGGCATGGTGGGCCTCGGCGAACCCATGCTGAACCGCCACCTCGAGACGCACCTTGCAAGCCTCGCCCGCATCGCCCCGCACTGCGACAGGGTGACCTTCAACTCCAACCTCGTGCATCTCGACGACGCCAAGGCCCGCCTCATGCTGGGTTCCGTCGCCACGGCATGCACCTTCTCGGTGAACGCCCCCGACCGCGAACACTACCGGCGCATCATGGGACGCGACCTCTTCGAACGGGTGCTCGCCAACCTCACGGGCTTTCTCGAAGTGCGCCGGCGGCTGCGCCCCGACTTCCCGGTGGGTGTGCAAATCATGGAACAGCAGGGCGGCGAGGTGCAGAAACTCACAGCGCGCATCCCCGCCGACCTGTGCGAGGGCGTCTCGTTCTTCGTGCGCAGACTCTACAGCAAGCCCGCGCTGGTCGACCATGTGGCGCACAGCGACACCCCCGACGTGCGCCCCTTCGACGTGACCGAAGCCCGCTATCCCTGTTACGAGTTGTACAGCAAGGTCTACATCGACATCGACGGCAACCTGTATCCCTGCACCATCGGCAACGACTGCCACAGGGCGGGCAGCGGGCTGCACATCGGCAATGTGGACGAGACCCCGGTCGGCGCGCTCTTCAACGGCGCAGCACTCGCCGCGGCACGCGCAAGGGCCGAGGCCGACGCGCTGCCCTTTCCCGAATGTGCGGCCTGCAACATATGGGCACTCACCCCCAACAACTTCGAACGCACGCACGAAGGCCGCTGGACCCTGCGCCCCGACCACAGGCGGGCCTTCGGCCTCTGAGGTGGCACCATGAGCTTCACTCCCGCATCCGCATTCATCCCCTTCTCTCCGCCGCAGATAGGCCCGGAAGAGGAGCACGAACTTCTCGAGGCCCTGCGCAGCGGCTGGATAACCACCGGCCCCCGCGTGCGCGCCTTCGAAGCCGCCACAGCAGCCGTGGCGGGCGCGACCCACGGCGTGGCCACGTTCTCGTGCACCGACGCCATGCTTGTGGCTTTGGCCGCCTTCGGGGTCGGCCCCGGCGACGAGGTGATAACCACCCCGTACACCTTCATCTCCACGGCGCAGGTCATCCTGCATCGCGGGGCGCGCCCCGTGTTCGTGGATGTGGACCCGCGCACCTTCAACATCGACCCCGCCCGCATCGAGGCCGCCATCACCCCGCGCACGAGGGGCATCATGCCCGTGCACTTCGCGGGGCAGGTGTGCGACATGGACGCCATCCTCGCCATCGCCCGCAGGCACGGTCTCTTCGTCATCGAGGATGCCGCCCACGCCTTCGGCGCCACCCACAACGGGCACCCCGTGGGCACACTGGGCGACGTGGCGTGCTTCAGCTTCTACGCCACCAAGAACATCACCACGGCCGAAGGCGGCATGGCCGTCACCAGCGATGCCGACCTCGCACAGCGTATGCGGGTGCTCTCCATGTACGGCATCAGCGACGCACGCGAGATATGGCAGAAGCGCTACACCCGCGCGGGCAACATCCACTATGACGTGCAGGAGCTCGGCTACAAGTGCAACATGACCGACCTGTGTGCCGCGCTGGGGCTGGTGCAGCTGCGCCGCATGGACGCCATCGCCGCCGCCCGCCGCAGCTACGCCGCCATCTACGACGAGGCGTTCGCCGACCTGCCCGTGACGACGCCCCATGTCGCCCCCTACGCGGGGCACGCATGGCACCTCTACCCGCTGCGGCTCGACCTTGACCGCATCAGCCTCTCACGCGACGAGGTCATCCTGCGCCTCAAGGAATGCAACGTGGGAACGAGCGTCATGTTCACGCCGTTGCACCTCTTCTCGTACTTCCAGCGCGAGATGGGGTTCAACGAAGGCGACTTCCCCGTGGCCGAAGACCTCTTCTCGCGCGTGGTATGTCTGCCCATGTCGCCCGCCCTCGGTGAAGAGCGCATCCGCAAGGTGGCCGAGACCGTGGCGCACGTCGTCACCGAAGGCGCGAGGTAGCACCGTGCGCGCCATGTTGCTTCAGCCCTTCTACTTTCCGTGGGCGGGCATGTTCGACATGATGTCGCGCTGCGACCTCTTCGTGTTCTACGATGACGCGCAATTCGTCCGGGGCAGCTGGCAGAGTCGCAACCGCATCCTCTCGCCGCAGGGGGTGAAGTGGCTTTCCGTGGCCATCGACAGGTCGGGACATGTGGGCACCGCCATCCGCGACATGCGCGTCAACGACCGTGAAGGCTGGCGGACGAAGCACCTCAACCAGCTGCGCGAGGCATACCGCAAGACCCCCCACTTCGACCTCGTGTACCCGGAGGTGGAGACGCTGCTGGCGCAGGACTCGGACAGGCTTGTGGACTTCTCCACCGGCAGCGTGCTGCTGTGTGCGCGGCTGCTTGGCATCGCAACGCCCGTAGCCTGCGCTTCGACCTTCGATGTCGGGCCGTGCCGGGGCGAAGAGAAGGTCATCGCCCTCATGCGCGCGGCAGGGGCAGACTGCTATTACGACGGTGCCAGCGGCGTGGAACTCTACGCACCCGAACGGTTCGCCGCCGCGGGGCTGGCATTGCGCTTCCATGCCTATGAGCACCCCGTCTACGAACAGGGTGACAGCCTGCGTGAGCATGCGGCCCTTGCGAAGGCTGGAAGCGCTGCCGCGCCGGACGTACAGGGCACGCCGGACACGACGGGCACAGGCGGCGCACGTCCCTTCACGCCCTACCTTTCCGTACTCGACCTGCTCTTCCGCACCGGGCCGCAAGCGCTGGACATCCTGCGTTCCGGCAACCGCGAGGTCGCCTGACCACACAGCATCGACAGGAAGTCGAACCATGCCCTATCTCGTCGCCGTCCTCGTCTCCGCCCTCTACTATCTCGCCAAACGCAGCGCGTGGGGCGAGAGCATGTACCCGCATGAGGGGTACCACGCCTATTTCCGTTTCCCCTTCGGTCGGCACCCTCTCCGCTACTATGCGCTTGATGGCGGCAGTGCGCCCAACGCCCTTGCCAACCTCTTCTTCTCCACCGCCTACGCACACGGGAGGGACAGGGGCAACCGCGCCTACGACATCACGCTAGTGTTGACAGGCGTCTGCCTCTTCGGCATCACGCTGGCCCTCACGGGCGACGCCCGCATCGCCGCGGCGACCCTCACCGTCTACCACCTGCTGAACCTCGCGCCCCTCGCCACCCTGTCGTTCTGCAACGCCGAGACCGTCGTCAACTTCATGACAGCGCTGGGCACGCTGGTGACACTGTGCGGGATGCAGGCAGACATGCCGGCCATTTCCCTCGTCGGGGCGTTCATCGCCACGCTGGGCTTTCAGGCCAAGGCATGCACCTTCGACCACCTGTGGCCCCTCGCCTGCGCACTCGTCCTGCCCGTGCCCGCGCAACACGCATGGATGGCACTGGCGGGCACGGCGGCAGGACATGCCCTGTACGGCATCCTCGTCATCGTGGCATCGGGCCGGGGGGTCTTCCACCGCCTGCGCGCCCTGCTGGGGCTGCATCGCCGCAACGCGGCCCAGCGCAACGACGGGTTCGCCTATCGCACCATGCTACGCGACTTCGCCTTCTACCTGTTCGAGCATCTGCGGGTGGTGCTTCCCTTCACCCCCTTCCTGCCGCTGTACTTCATGGCGCACGGGCCGGACGCACGCCTGCCGTGGCTGATGCTCGCCCTTTTCACCCTGTCGGCACTCCACATGCTGGTGCGGGGCGTCTTCGCCATCCAGTACGGCGTACTCACGCACTTTCCGCTGGCCTTCGCCACCGCCGCCTGCCTTGTCCCGCATGGCGGCGACATGCTGTCCCACCCCTTCGCCACCGCCGCCATCCTCCTCACCGGGCTATGGTTTTCCGTCCATGGATACCGCGACAACGCCCAGAATCACCTCGGCGAATGGCGTACTGCCACGTTCTTCGTGCGACGCTTCATCATCGACTACCTGAAACCGCGCCTCGAACCGGGCGACCACATCTTCCAGGACGGGCATTTCACCGCCCTGTATGTGGAGACGGGGGCGCCCGGCCCCATCCCTGAACTCGTGTGGGCCGTCCATGCCCGCAACAACGCCCTGTGGGATGAAGGCCACCGCAGGGCCTTCAACGCCTTCTTCCGCGAGACACGCCCCCGCTGGCTGGTGCTCTTCGCCGACCAGCTGAACCTCGACGCGCTGGAGAGGGCCTACGGCCTGCGCTACCGCCTCGAGTCCGCACGATTCACCCGCATCTACAGGCTTGCCGAGACCGTGCCCCCCGAGGCGGCCGAGGACTTCGACCCGCGCACCCTCTACTCCGGCCCCGGCGCACGTCATGCGTCGGACATCGACGCCCTGGAGAAGAGGGCCGCGTTCCTGACCGCACGGGCGCAGCAACGCCTCGCGGAAGGCCGGACGGAGGTCGCCGCGGAGATGCTGCGCGACGTATGGGAGAGTGCGGGGCACCTGCCGGGGACGGGGGTTGCCTACGCCCTCGCACTGGAAGCGGCAGGCGATGCCGGTGGCGCGGTGCAGGTGCTGCGCGACGACCTGCTGCTGCACCCCGAAGGAGGGGCGGCCCCCCACCTTGAAAGGCTGGTTCCCGCAGTCGTGCCGCAAGGGTCGATAGCCCGCCTGCACCGGGCACTGCTTCCCAGTATCCTCGCGGCGGACTGCTATTTGCATAAAAAAGGGAAGGCCGCCGTCAACGCCACCCGCTGACGGTACGGGAAGGCACGTCAGGAACGACACCAAGCACGCAAGGAAGCACCGTATGCCGCCCACCGACGAACACCATACCCCCCTCTCGCTGGCAGAGGACATCGCACGAGAACAGCAGAACCCCACCCTGCGGGCTGCCGTCCTGCATCTGCGCCTCGGTGAGACGGAACAGGCGCGCAGGCTGCTTGAAGAGGCCACAGCCAAATCGCCGCGCAACGGGGCCATACCGCTGGTCATGGCCCTGCACCTTGCCGCCTCGGGCGACGGCGAAGGTGCCGACACATGGTTCCGCAAGGCCCTCGCCGCCGAACCAGACCAGCCCGAGGCCCTGCGCGCCTACGGTCTCTTCCTGCTGGGGCAGGACGCCACGGTACGTGGCCTGCGCCTGCTGCGCATGGCGGCTGAACTTGCGCCGCAATCGCTGGCCATCGGCCTCGAATGCGCCGGTGCGGCCATCATGTGCGGCGAGTACCACACCGCCCGCGACATGAGTCGCCGCATTCTCTCGGCATCTCCCGGCCACCCGCTGGCGTTGCGCAACCTCGGTGTCGCCCTCGCCGGACTCGGCGAGAAGGCAGAGGCCACGGATATACGCCGGCGTCTGCACGAAGCGGGGCACGAGGCCGAGGCCCAAGACCTCGACACCGTGCTGGCGCGCATGGAACAGGACATCCCGCCCGGTTCGCCACTGCCGGGCGACGAGGCCCTGCACCTTGCCTTCGCCTCGCGCAGCTTCGACATCTCGCCCTTCAGGATGCTGCCGTGCGAGCATGGACGCGACGACGGCCCGGTGGCCCTTTCCGTCATCGTCCCCATCAAGAACGAGGTGGAGAACCTGCCCATCCTGCACCGCGAGGTAGCGCAGGCACTGCACGACCTCAAGCAGCCGTGGGAACTCATCCTCGTGGATGACGGCAGCACCGACGGCAGCATCGAAGTGATGGAGGGCATCGCCGCCGCCGACCCGCGCGTGACCATCATCGTCTTCCGCCGCAACTACGGACAGACGGCGGCCCTCAGCGCGGGCTTCAAGCTGGCGCGTGGCGAAGTGGTGGTGACGCTGGACGGCGACCTGCAGAACGACCCCGCCGACATCCCCATGCTGCTGGAGGTCATGGCCGAGGGCAACGACATGGTGTGCGGCTGGCGCCGCGACCGCAAGGACAAGATGGTCACCCGGCGCATCCCCTCCATGGCCGCCAACTGGATCATCAACAAGCTCATCGCGGGCACGGGTGTGCAGTTGCACGACTTCGGCTGTTCGCTCAAGGCGTACAAGCTCAACATCGTCAAGAACATCAACCTGTACGGAGAGATGCACCGCTTCATCCCGGTGTTCGCGGCATGGCTTGGCGTCCGCATCGCCGAGGTGGAGGTCAACCACCGCCCCCGCACCCACGGCGTCACCAAGTACAATCTCTCGCGGGTATGGCGCGTCATCTTCGACCTGCTGCCGCTGCGCTTCTTCTCGGACTACATGACGCGGCCCATCCATTTCTTCGGCAAGATAGCCAACTACATGGTGGCCCTCGGGCTGGGCGGCATCGCCCTGACCACCCTGCTGGCGAAACTCTTCGGCATGCCGGGTGAGACGCTCACCTTCTGCCTCATGGTGGAGGTGCTGCTCATCGGCGGTCTGCTCATCCTGTGTCAGGGACTCATCGGCGAGGTGCTCATCCGCACCTACTTCGAGGCGCAGGGCAAGCGGCAGTTCGTCATCGAACGCATCATACGGAACGGCGACACATGTGCGGAATAGCAGGCATCGTCTCTCCCGGCGCACCCGTGGCCTCCGCCACGCTCGCCGCCATGACGGAGAGTCTCGCCCATCGCGGGCCCGACGCCTGCGGCCTCTTCATCCGGCCTTCCGGGGCGGGTAGCCCCCATGTGGGACTCGGGCACCGCCGCCTGTCCATCCTCGACCTCTCCGACGCGGGCGCACAGCCCATGCAGAGTGAGGACGGGGCGTTCACGCTGGTCTTCAACGGCGAGATATACAACTACCCCGACCTGCGACGCGACCTTGAAGCCGCCGGGCACATCTTCCGTTCGACGTCCGACACCGAAGCCATCCTGCGCGGCTACATGGCGTGGGGCGAAGGTGTCGTCGCACGTCTCAAGGGCATGTTCGCCTTCGCCCTGTGGGACGAACGAAAGCGCAGCCTGCTGCTGGCCCGCGACCGCTTCGGCAAGAAGCCCCTGCACTACGCCGTCACCCGGCAGGGCACGCTGCTCTTCGCCTCCGAACCCAAGGCACTTCTCGCGCACCCCGAATTCCGGCCCGAACCCGACGCCGCATCGCTTCTCCATTTCCTGCGCTACGACTATGTGCCCGCACCGCGTTCCATCTACGCCGGGGCCGCCAAGTTGCCGCCTTCGCATCTCATGGTGTGGCGCGACGGACGTCTTGAAGTGCGGCGTTACGCCAGCCTCGCCTTCTCCGGCGCGACCGGGGACCGCGGGGTTCCGCTGCGCGAGGCCGAAGCCGCCGTGGACGCGCTTCTCGACGCTGCCGTACAAAGACGCCTCGCCAGCGACGTGCCCCTCGGCGTCTTCCTCTCCGGCGGTCTCGACTCGTCAACGGTGCTTGCCTACATGACGCGGCACATCCCCGCCCACGACATCCGCACCTTCGCCATCGGCTTCGACGAAGCAAGCTACGACGAATCGGCCCATGCCGAGGCCATGGCGCGCCATGCCGGGTCGCACCACACCATGATGCGCCTGCCCGCCGCGCGGATGCTCGACCTGCTGGACATGGTGTGGACCACGCAGGACGAACCCATGGCCGACGCCTCCATCATCCCCACCCTGCTGCTGTGCCGTTTCGCGCGCGAACACATCACCGTGGCGCTGGGGGGCGACGGCGGCGACGAACTCTTCGCGGGCTACGACCCCGTGCTTGCCGACCTGCCCGCCCGCTGCCTCGACTGGCTGCCCCCGGCGGCCCTGCGGCTGCTACAGGGCATCGCGCTGCGGCTGCCCACGGGGGACGCCAACATGAGCCTCGGCTTCAAGGTTCAGCGTTTCCTCTCCGGTCTCGGGGCACGCGAGGTGGCTGCACGCCACCAGACATGGCTGGGGGCGTTCGACGACGAGGGGGCACGTGCCATGCTGCACCCCGACCTGCGCGCCGCCACACGCGACGTCTCGCCCCTCGACGCGCTGGACATGCTGCGCGAGGAGTGCCGCGACGCCTCACGGTTCGACGCCATGCTCCACTTCTACCAGCGCTTCTACATGTGCGGTTCCATTCTCACCAAGGTGGACAGCGCGAGCATGGCGGTCTCGCTGGAGGTGCGCTCGCCCTTCCTCGACCAGGACCTTGCGGACTACGTCAACAGGCTTCCGCGTGAGCACAAGTTGCGCGGTCTCACCCGCAAGGTGCTGCTGCGCAGGCTCATGCGTTCGCGCATGCCCGATGCGCTACTCAAACGTCCGAAGAAGGGCTTCGGCCTGCCGCTGGCCCGGTGGTTCCGCCATGAACTGCGGCCCCTCGTGACCGCCATGCTCGACCCCGGTCGCGTGGCGCAGGGCGGCCTCCTCGACCCCGTGACCGTGGAACGCATGGTACGCGACCACCTTTCGGGACGCCGCGACCACCGCAAGGAGATCTGGTCGGCCCTGTGCGTCGAGGCATGGCGCGAACGCTACCTGCATCACAGCCGCGCCACGGCATCCGACACGATAGAATTCGGCACGACGCCCCACGGAGACGGGCACCTCATCACAGCGCAAGCCGTCCCTGCACGGTCTTCGGCTGCCATCAACGACTCCACGAACGACAGCCCGTCATGGGCCGCGTCCCCTTCGAGGCACAGATGCAACGACTCAATCTAGGCTGCGGCCAGTACCCCAAAGCGGGGTTCCTCAACGTGGACGTGGACCCGCTTGCCAAGGCGGACGTGTTCCACGACCTGTCGTCCTTCCCCTATCCGTTCGAGGATGCGCGGTTCGACCTCGTGGAGATGGACCATGTGCTCGAACACCTGCCCTCGCCGCGCGACGCCATGCGCGAGATATGGCGCATCCTGAAACCGGGCGGCACGCTACGGTTACGGGTACCCCACTTCTCGCGCGGGTTCAGCCACTACGACCACAAATGCGGCTTCGACGTGACCTTTCCTCTCTATTTCGACCCCACGTTCCCCGGCGGCTACACGGGCATCCCCTTCGAGCATGTGCAGACGCGCCTTGTGTGGTTCGCGCAGCCTTGGCTCAAGCGGCAGGTGCTCGGCAACTTCGCCTTCAATGTGGGCAAGATGCTGGGGATGGTCTTCGACGCGCTGGGCAACATCGCGCCGCTGGCGACGAGCAGGCTTTTCTGCTTCTGGGTGGGCGGCTACGAGGAGATAACCTTCGAGTTGCGCAGGCCGACGAACACCTGACCCTTGAACGGCTCACGTACCCGGCAACCGGCTCACGCCTCGACCAGAATACGACACGCCATGACGGTTTCTCGTCCGTCATGGCGTGTCGTATTTGCGTGCCAGGTCTCTATTTCATCCTACCTGAGTTCGCGCGGCCTTGACCTGTGCAATGGCGATACGCAACATGAGCAAAGGAGACATGCGAACAGGCACAATTCGCTTGAACAGCAGATTCTTGGTCACGGTATAGATGCATTTAAAAAGAATGTTATTACTGGGCAGCTTCGCCAGACAACGCAGGAACACTCCACGCAAGACCGGAAAGCGGATGACCAGAGGCCCCAGCAGAACGATGTTCTTCTGGATGTTCTTCTCTTCATCCGTGTAGGTCGTCAGCTTCGAAAGTTCGCCGGTCGACGTGGGTATGTCGCCATCGCCGCCACATCTTTCGGGCAGGATGCCGTCCTTTTCACACATGTCGTGAATCCGTGTTCCGGGGAAGGGTGCCATGATTGTGAAGTGACCCAATGTAGGCCGGCACCTGATATTCAAGTCCAGTGTGGCGATGTCGTCAGCGAGCGTGGCACGGGGCATGGCGAGCATGCTATTGGTGTAGATGGCGATGCCAGCCTCGTTGAACAGGTCGAACGATTCGATGATCTTCTCGTTTGAAACCCTACGGTTGAGTACATCACGGCGCACTGTCTCGGCCCCTGCCTCTATGGACATGCACACCGAACGACAGCCAGCTTCGCGCAACAGGCGGACCATGTCACGCGTGACCACGTCAGCCCGCAGCAGGCAATAGAACGGCAGCCCGATCAACCTCGGATACTTTTCAGCAAATTCTTCAAGCCACGAATCAACGCGATACGTAAACGAATCATCAGAAATCTTGATGTATGATGTCGGATAACGTGCGATGACGTCACGCATCTCGGCAATGAGGTGGTCAACTGAGCGTCTTCTTACGACATGCCCAAGACCTGCATACATGGCATTGTAGGCATGGTTGAAACAATAGGTGCACTTGAAATGGCAACCTCGTGACGCGGCGAAGGTCTTCAGTGGAAAATCTCTTACGATATGGTTCTTAGCGTAGACTATATCGCGATCTATAAAAGGCAGGTCGTCAAGGTCTGAGACAAGCGGCCTCAGGGTGACAGGCGTTGTGACCGTTCCGACATTGCGTATCCCCTCGACATGCCCCTCCCTTCCATACTGTTCAAGAGCTTCTACAAGTGCCTCATCGCCTTCGCCAACGCATATAGCGTTTACAGGGAGCACCATAAGACACGAAGGATCGAATGTTGGATGCGGTCCACCTACGATGATGAAAAGGTCAGGGAAGACCATTCGAACCTTATTCAGGACTTGATGCATCATCACTGCATCCGAACTCATGAGGCTTACGCCAAGCATATCGGGCTGAAAAGACCTGATGGCTTCAATATAGTCTTCAGTCAGAAGTGTCAGGCCAACGATATGCCCTCTCTGCTTCAAGCTTGCGGAAAGCTGCATAAGCCCGAGAGGATCACCCTCAAGGCTTAATCGCGGATGCAGGAACATGAAGCGCATTGCCGTCTCCCTGGATTGACCTGAGTCTAGCCTAACTCGTCCGCCGGTAGACCGACACGAACGACCCCGACTTGCGAAGCCATGCCTGCACGATGTTGAGGGGCAGAAACGCCAGCAGCAGCCACTTGTAGTACCATGCCCGACCGCGGGTGAGCGGTCGCCGCGTCGACGGTGTTGCCTGAAGGCGGTTCTGTACCGAGAGTGCCCAGTGGTCGGTGTTGGGCTGGAAGCTACGCGAGGCGAGGCGCAGCCCGCACAGCGCAGCAAGCCTGTCCAGCGACACCGGCCCGAAGAGGTAGGTATGCCGCGGCACATGCAGCCCGCCCCACCAGCGCCCGGCGACGGCATAGTCCCACGAGTCGGTGTTGGGGGTCTCCACCACGATGTGCCCGCCGGGACGCAGCAGCCGCACGGCCTGTTCCAGTTCGGCTACGGGGTCGGTGACATGCTCGATGAGGTTGTTCATGATGATGACGTCGTAGGGTTCGGCGTCCTTCATGTCGGCAAGCGTTCCGGTCACGACGCGGAAGCCCCGGTCGCGGGCACGTTGCGCGATGTCGTCGATGAACTCCACCCCTTCCGGCACCACATCGGGCCGCGCCTTCACCAGTGCGTCGAAATAGGCGGCATCCGCACACCCCACGTCGAGGAGTCTTCCCCCTCGCGGCAACAGACGCCCGTAGGCCCGTACCCGCAGACCGTACACCAGCCTGTAGAGAAGACCCACCAGCCCCTTCGCCCCGGTATGGAAGCCGTGATAGTGCGGCGGATAGGCGGCTTTGAGCTGTTCGATACCGGGTTGCGGCGTCAGCACCAAAAGGCCGCACTCGGCGCAATGTCCGAAGCCGAAATCGCCCTCCGCGCCGTATTCGTAGTCGGGCACATGCGCGAATGCCGGTGCAAGCCGCACCGCGCACAGCGGACAATGCCCGTGCTGCACGCCGCCTGCGTTCTCTTCAACCCTTTCCGTGGGCCTTTCCGTGGGCCTTTCCGCAGGCCCTTCCGTAGGCCTTCCGGCGGCATCTGCACTCCCGTGCATGCGGTCGTTCGTCGCGTCTTTCATCTATCCCCCGAGAGGCGTTCGCGGATGAAGGTCTCGCTCATGGCGGGCAGGCAGCCGTGGCTGCCGTCGAGACCATAGTACGGGTCGGCGAGGATGTCCTGCTGGATGGCTGCCAGACCCTTCTCGCGCACATTGCCGTACCGTATCTGGATGAGCGGACACGAGACCACGTCGCCGTAGGGTTGCAGGCCCAGCTTCTCACGCCCGGCGGGGCACTTGATGCGCGTGAGGCTCGAATAGAGGTCGGAACGGTTGTTGGTCGACTGCGCGAGGAACCAGTAGAAATAGAACCGCGCCTTCTCGGTGAGCATCATGTCCATGCGCCCCCGCAACGCCCCGGTGAGGCAGCAAGGGGTCACCTGCAACATGCAGCCGTGCTTCTTCGCAAGGTCCATGGTGAAGAGCATGTCGTCAGAGCGCACCTTCTGGTTGGTGAGAATGGTGTTGAGCACCACACCCACGCCACGTTTACGGAACGCCTCGATGTTGTGGAACACCTTGCGGTAGCCGCCGCGCACGCGGTTGGCGTCGTGCACGTCCTCGAAGGCGGAGTCGAAGCCCATCTCCACGGAATCGAGATGGTGTTCCGCAAGGCGGGCGACCTTGTCGTCGTCGAGCAGCGTACCGTTGGTGCACAGGTGCACGTAGCCCTTATGCCGCGTCTTGATGTAGTCGAGAAGCGCGAAGACCTTCTCCTCCTCCAGCATCGGTTCTCCACCGTTGATGCAGAACTGGAAGGCTCCCATGTCGACAGCCTCGTCGATGACACGCTGCAATTCGGGCAGGGTGAGCAGTTCGGTCTTCTCACGCACGGGGTCATGGTCACGTCTGCACGAGCACTGCTCGCAGCGGGCATTGCAGCGATAGGTGACGGCGATCTCGAGCGAACGCAGCAAACGCTTGCGCCCCCTCGCCGCGTTGACGAACCCCGACGCGACCTTGCCCCAGATATCGGGATGCGAGAGCACGATGCGCGCGCTCTGCACCACACGGTTGGCGTGCATCTGCGCGTAGGTGAGGGTACGCCCCCACGCAGAGGCCCACTTGCGGTCGAAGTCCTCATGGTACGCGGCAAGGCTTCTGCCGTTGGAAAGGGTGCTGGCACGCACCGTGGTCTTCGTCTCTTGCATGTTGCCTCCCGTCGGCGGTGTCCCGCCGGGCCGACATCGTGCGTCGGCACTGCCTTGCGTGACGCCGCGCGCGTGCGCGGTCTAGAAGAACGTCTTGAAGAACGTACGGGCCGTGTCCAGCAGGTCGGCGGGGCGCAGCCTGCGCAACTGGATGAGGAACGGACGCGGGCGCAGGTAGAACCGCCGCAGGGCGCGCTTCTGCGCCGCAAGCAGTCCTTCGACCGAATGTTCGGGCGTCACCCATATGGGCTTGTTGTCCGAAAAAGAGGCGTACGACGAATACCGACGCCAGACTTCGGGGTCGAGAGTGTCGCCGGGGCGCACACCGTCGTCGATGATGCCCTCGGCCCGGAGTTGCTCGAAGATGGGCGACCCCGGATATGGCGTCAGGATGGAGAATTGTGCCATGTCCAGCGGCAGGCTGCATGCGAAGTCGATGGTGGCGTCACTGTCCTCCGGGCGTTCACCCGGCAACCCGAGGATGAAGAGACCGATGGCGTTGATGCGACTCACCCGCTTCACCATGCGGATGGCGTCGGCTATCTGGGCCGTGGTCTGCCGTTTGTTGACCGCCGTAAGCAGCCTGTCCACGCCGGATTCGATGCCGAAGTTCATGTCCACGCAGCCGCCCGCAGCCATGGCACGGACGCTGTCCTCGTCGATGGTGTTGACGTGCGCCTCGCACCCCCAGCGCAGACCGGGAAAATGATGCCGCAGGGCGTCCGAGAGTTCGATGATGCGCTTCTTGCGGCTGGTGAACAGCGAGTCGCAGAAGAAGATGTAGCCGGCGTCGTACTCGCGCAGCAGCAGGTCGACCTCGCCGATGACGGAATCGATGGGCCGCACGCGGATGCCGATGTTCTTGTGCGCCACGCAGAAAGTGCAGCGGTTGACGCACCCCCGGGACGAGAAGAGATGCTTCTCCGTCTTGCCCTCCGGGGTACGGTACAGACTGAAGTTGGGCGTTCTGGCGAAGCTGTAGAGTTCCTTGCGCGTGAGGTCGCGGGCTGGCAACGGCAGGGTGGAGAGGTCGCGCACGAAGGCGTGCCCGCCCGTCTCGGCGACCACGCCGTCACGCACATAGGCGATGGAGGGCACGGTGGCGAGGTCTCCGCCTTCCTCGAGTACGCGCAACAACGCAGGCATGACCTCTTCGCCCTCACCCCGCACCACCACGTCGCAGCAACCGCTGGCGAGGTACTGCCGTGCATAGATGGTGGCGTGGACGTTGCCGAGAAGGACGTGCACCCCCGGCATCTCCTGCCGCAGTCTGCGCCCGAAGGTGTACAGGAAACCGCCGTTGGACGTGAACGAGGTGAAGGACACCACCTGCGGGGCCGCATCGCGGATGCGCCGCATGAGCGTCTCCTCATCGAGGTTCTCGGCATAGGCGTCGATGAACGCCACCTCGTGCCCCGCCTCGCGGCACGCCGCCGCCACGTACAGCAGTCCCAAGGGCTCCATCGTGGAGACGAACGATGCGCCGTCGCCCAGCAGCGCCGCAAGGTCGTCAGGCGGATTGATGCACAGAACCTTCATGCCCCGAGTCCTTTTTCGGCAGGATGTACGCCACCCTACACTTCGAGGGCAAGCCTGTCGCGTTCCTTGTCGTCACGCTCGAACTGCACCGCCGTGCCGTAGCACGAGAAGTACTTGCTGCCGTCGGGGTGGAAGGCCACGTTCTCGCTGTAGCCGATGATGGCCTGTGCGCCCTTGTTCACCGCGCGCGCCGCCATGCCGAAGAAGGTCTCGTCCGAATCGTAGCCGCGGCAGCACACCAGCCCGAGTACGCGCGAAATGGCACGCCCTTCGACCCGGTCGGTGGTCACCACGGGAAAACGACCGTTGAGAAAGAGTTCGCGAACCCTCTCCATGTTCTCGGTGCGCGGGGTGTTCTCGGCCTTGGCCTTCTTCTTGTCGTTACCGCCCAGCAGAAACAGCATGTGTGCATCCTCCTGACTTCAGTGTCTGGAGGTTCGGAAGCAAGGCACATGCCATGCGCGACGAATCCATGTACGGCGGGAGAAAAGGCAGGCTTCGCAGAGGCCACGGGCACATACCTGACACCCTGCGGGATGCGGCTGCATCCCCGTGCGACGGGAAGCCGACACTACACGGTGGTGCACATGACGGCGGTGCCGAGGTCGTCCACCATGGCGGTCATGGCGTTGGCTACGGCCTCCAGATGCTGCGGGGTGAGCCCCGACGCCTCCCACGCGGAGGCGGACAGCGGAGGCACCGCACTCTCTGCGTCGGGCCCGTACCCCATGGCGCGGGCCACGATATCGGCAAGATGGATGACCGAAGGTTCGGGCATGGAGGGCACGGATTCCGGCTCATGATGACGCAGCACGGACATGACGAGCGGCACGGGCATGTTCCACTTGTGCAGCAACATGCCCCCCAGCTTGGCGTGGTCGAAACCGAGAAGTTCACGCTCGGCGAGATGCCCCGGCAGATGCGAGGCACGCAACCGGGGCACAAGCTGGGCAGCCTTCTGTGGTGCCATCATCACGAAGGCAAGATACCCCACGTCGTGCAGCACCCCCGCCACGAAGAGCCTTTCAGGGTCGGGCCGCCCCATGAGCCGCCATATCTCGCGTGCCGCCCCGCCCACGGCGAGGCTGTGCCGCCATAGCCGTTCCATGTCCACCAGCCCTCGCGGCACGGACCGCATGAGTGACTGCAACATGCCGCTCGCCACCATGGTCTCCAACTGGCGCATGCCCACCACCGCCACAGCCTGCGTCACCGTGTCCACCCGGCCCGAAAGTCCGTACGAGGCGCTGTTGACCACGCGCAGCAGCCACGCCGTCAACCCCGCGTCGCGGGTGATGACCTCCGCCGCCTCGCGCACCGAGCAATCGGGGTCTGCAAGACGTTGACGCAACTCGACGTACACCGTGGGCAGGGATGGCAATGCACCGTCATGCTGCAACAACTCCACCGGGTCGATGGGGGACAGCGGCGGACTGCCTACCTCGTGCGGGTCGTCCGCGACCATGCGCCTTCCTGCGTCGGTCCCTTGGTTCACGGCCAGTTCACGCAAGGCTGCCAGCGCTGGATGCGCGCCGTCGTTGTGCCTGAACCGCCGCTCAAGCAGTGCGTCGGCCATCAGGCCCGCTACCGTGTCCCTGTCCATGCTGCACCTCCATGCCCGTACGAGGAGCATACCATACACCCGCGGGGCAGGGGCAAGACCGTGAGAGCGACTTCTGCGACACGGCAGCGCCGCCCCCGCAGGCGGGGAAAACGGAAGGTCCCACACATGCGACGCGCCCATCGGACAGTCGCGCCCCCGGGAACCATCTCGCAGAGGCGGAAGGCCCGACACACGAGGCAGCACCGGCGACCCCGCAGGACATGCCGCTTCATGCGCGGACACGGTAGCGGGCACCACAGCGGGCACATCCGTGAAGATGACGACGCCGGGAAGCGGGCACCATCCCTTGACCGGGACGAAGAACCCCGGCAATACCATTCCCTGACGGGACGCACCGCACCCGAATGTGCGCGCAGTCAGTCCATGTCACGGAGCCGCCATGCACACACAGCCCGCCATCAAAGCCCTTCTCCAACGCGCACTGTGCGCCATCGTCCTGTGCCTGTGCTGCGTCCTGTGCGCCCCGCCCGCCCCGGCACATGCCGATGCGAGCCGCAAGGCCGTGCTCTATCTCAACTCGTACCACAACGGCTATTCGTGGTCCGACGACATCCTCGCCGGCATCCGCAAGGTACTGGAGGCTTCGGGGCGCGCCCTCGTCTTTCAGGTCGAATACATGGACTCCAAGAAGTTCCTGTACAAGGAGACCGAACAGACCCTCTACCGCCTCTACCGCGACAAGTTCCGCGACACGCGCTTCGACCTCATCATCGCCTCCGACAATGCGGCGATGGACTTTCTGACACGCTTCCGCGACGAGCTTTTCCCCGGTGTGCCCGTGGTCTTCTGCGGCCTCAACGACGTGAAGCCCGAGAGCCTTCGCGGTCGCAACATGACGGGGGTCATCGAGGACTACGATGTCGCCGCCAACATCGAACTCGCCCTGCGTTTCAACCCCCAGCTACGGCGCATGGTCATCATCGGTGACGACTCGGTGACGGGTGCCGCCATCCGCAACCAGGTCATGGCGCAGGTGGCACCGTTGCGCGACCGCATCGAGGTCGAGGAGTGGACGGACTACCGCCTAGACCAGATGCTCGCATGGGTGCGCGAACAGCCCGCCGACACCTTCTTCTACTTCGTGCCCATCTACCGGGACATCGGCGGCCTCTTCTATACCGCCGAGGAACTGCTGCAGAAGGTGCGCGCCAACTCGCGCGCCCCGCTGTACAGCAACTGGGAGTTCCTGCTCGACCACGGCATCGTGGGCGGCAAGCTCATCTCCGGCGTGCGACATGGCGAGATGGCGGCGGAACTGGCGTTGCGCGTGCTCGACGGCGAAAAGGCCGACGCCATCCCCATCATCGAACGTGCCGACGAAGAGTACATGTTCGACAACAAGGAACTGACACGCCTGTTCATCAGCCGTTCCATGCTGCCCCCCGGCAGCGTGGTCATCAACGAACCGAGCAGGTTCTACGAGCTCAACAAGCAGGTCTTCTGGACCATCATCATCAGTCTCGTCATCCTCTCGCTGACACTGGTGCTGCTGGTCATGAACATCCTCGACAAACGCCGGGTCGAGGGCAAGATCAAGGACCAGCTTTCGTACCTGCGGCAGCTCACCGACACCATTCCACTGCCGGTCTACAGCAAGGACGCCGACGGACGCATCCGCGAGTGCAACCTCGCCTTCCTGCAGTTCTTCTCCGTGGAACGCGAGTCCGTGCTGGGCCGATACGAATGGCAGGCGGGTGAACGTCTGGCGCTGCTGCGCAATGCCGTGGACACCGACCTCATGCGTGAACCGGGGCAGGCCGCCTATGACGACACCCTGCCGGGGCCCGATGGGGAGGCGCGCAACGTCATCGTGCACAAGGCGACCTACAGCAACGCGCGCGGGGCCATCGCGGGGCTTGTGGGGGTCGTCGTCGACTACACCGACCGCAAAAGGGCCGAAGACAGCCTGCGTGCCGCCGAAGAGAAGTACCGCTCCATCTTCGAAAGCTCGCCCCTCGGCATCTTCCGTCTCTCCCCGGAGGGCAGCCTCTCCGACGCCAACCCCGCGTTCGCACGCATGGCGGGCTACGACTCGTCACCCGCCATCATGAAACAGGGCCGCCCCGCCATGGACGCCCTGCTTTCCGGCCTCGACCTCGCACGGGTGGGGCATGAGGGCATCCTCACGTGGGTCGCCGATGTGCAGCGCCCCGACGGCAACCGCTGCACCATGCACCTCACGCTGCTCATCCGGCGCGACGCGCTGGGCGCACTCCGCCTCGTGGAGGGCTATGCCGAGGACATCACCAAACGCAAGGAGACCGAACGCGCCCTCTCCGCCTCGCAACGCATGTTGCGGCTGGTTCTCGACAACATCCCCCAGTTCGTCTACTGGACCGACCGCGACCTGCGCTTCATCGGGGCCAACCGCTCGTTCCTCACCTTCTTCGGCTTCGCCGAATCGCATGATATCAGCGGCCTGACCATGAACGACATCCTCACGACGGCAGTGCACTGGATCGTGCAGGAGGCCAACCATGCCGTCATCGAGACGGGCAACCCCCGCTACCAGTCCAAGCTGACCATCACCTCGCCCGCAGGGGAGAAGGTGTGGCTCGAGACGAGTCGCGTGCCCCTCATGGGCGAACGGGGCGATGTGGTGGGTTTGCTCACCACCGCCGAAGACGTGACCCAGCGCATCCACCTCGAACGACAGCTCCTCCAGTCGCAGAAGATGGAGGCCATCGGCACGCTGGCCGGCGGCATCTCGCACGATTTCAACAACATCCTCACCTCCATCATCAACTCCATCGAACTTGCCATCAACGACGTGGCGGCCGACTCGCTGACCTTCACCGACCTCATGCGCGCCCTCAAGGCGGCGCAACGCGGCAGCCGTCTGGTCAAGCAGATTCTCACCTTCAGCCGTCCTTCGGTGGAGGGCTTCACCACCGTCGACCTCAACGAGGTGGTCACCGAGGCACTGGTGCTCATCAAGGCATCGATGCCGCGCAACATTCAGGTGCGCACCGCCGTGCCGCCCGACCCCTCGATCACGCGGGCAGACCCCACCCAGTTGCATCAGGTCATCATGAACCTGTGCACCAACTCGTTCCATGCCCTGCGCGAATCGGGCGGGGTGCTCGACATCAACCTCGAACAGGAACCCATCGGCCCCGAAGAGGCCCATGCCTTCGGCGTCGAACCGGGGTGCTGGCTGCGTCTCACTGTGTCGGACAACGGGCCGGGCATCCCGCAGGAGATACTGGACAAGATATTCGACCCCTTCTTCACCACCAAGGGCAAGACCGAAGGTACGGGGCTCGGCCTTGCGGTGGTGCACGGCATCATCAAGGGCCACAGGGGTGCCATACGGGTGTCCAGCCTCGCCCACAGGCGAACCGCCTTCGAGATCCTGCTTCCCATGCAGGAACAGACCGAATGCCCCCTGTCACCCGCAGACGCCCCTGCACCGCACGAAGGGCACGGGCGCATCCTCTTCGTGGAGGACGATGACGACCAGTTGCACACCATCCCGCGTGTGCTCGAAAGCCTCGGCTACAGCGTGCGCGCCTTCAAGAACCCCCTTCGCGCTCTCGAAGCCCTGCGCGAACATCCCGCCATGTTCGACCTCGTGCTCACCGACTTCGACATGCCCGAGGCCAATGGACTTGAGCTTGCGGCCAAAATAGGCGATATTGCCCCGCAAGTTCCCGTGATTCTTGTTTCAGGGCGCGAAGTGGCCGCCGAAGGCGCGGCCCGTGCGGGCAACATCCGCACCATGATCCACAAGCCCTACAACCGGAACATCATTGCGGACGCGCTTGCACGTGTCCTCAGCCGTAGCGGGAGCGCATGACAGTGCCCACCATCCTCGTCATAGACGACGACGTTCAGGTCTGCGAAACCATCGCCAGCCTTCTGGCGCGGCTTCGCTACGCGTGTGAAACGGCCCACAGCCTTGAGCAGGGGCTTGCCATCCTCGAGACCGCACCCGTCGACGTGGTCTTTCTCGACGTGCGCCTCCCGGACGGCAATGGCATAGACGCCCTGCCACGCATCAGGCAGGCCCCGTCGCACCCCGAGGTCATCATCCTCACCGGCGAAGGCGACCCCGACGATGCCGAGTTGGCCATTCAGGGCGGGGTGTGGGACTACCTCGTCAAGCCGACGCCCATCAAACAGACCACGCTGACCCTCGCACGGGCCCTCCAGTACCGGGCCGAGAAGCTCTCCAAGGGCGGCGGGGGCACGGTGGCACTGGACCTTGACGGCGTGGTGGGCATCAGTCCCTCCATGCGCCAGTGTTTCGACCTCGTGGCCAATGCCGCCACCACGGAAGCCAACGTCCTCGTCACCGGCGAAACGGGCACGGGCAAGGAACTGCTGGCCCGCACCATCCACCGCAACAGCCCTCGCAGGAACGGCCCCTTCGTGGTGGTGGACTGTGCGGCACTGACCGAATCGCTCGTGGAAAGCACCCTCTTCGGGCACAAGCGCGGGGCCTTCACCGGCGCACAGCAGGACCGCGACGGTCTTGTGAAACTCGCCGACGGCGGTACGCTGTTCCTCGACGAAGTGGGCGAGATGCCTCTCGCCATCCAGCGCGCCTTCCTGCGCATCCTGCAGGAACGGTCGTTCAGGCCCGTAGGCGGCACGCAGGAGATTCGCAGCGACTTCCGCCTCATCTCCGCCACCAACCGCGACCTCGATGCCATGGTCGAGAGGGGAGAATTCCGCAAGGACCTGCTCTTTCGCCTCAACACCGTGCACGTGGAGTTGCCGCCGCTGCGAACGCGCCCTGAAGACCTGAAGCCGCTCGCCATCTTCCACATGAACAGGCTGGCCGAACAATACGGCGTGCCCGCCAAGGGCTTCGCCACCGACTTCTTCCAGCAACTCGCCCAGTACGACTGGCCGGGCAACGTGCGCGAGTTCTTCAACGTGCTTGAGCGCTCGTTCGTCATCTCCGGCCTTGAAGGGGTGCTCTACGCCATGCACCTGCCGCAGGACGTGCGCATCAAGATCACACGCGCAAGCCTTGCACGGTCGCCCCAGACAGCAGACCACGAAGAGGCGTCGGTGAAGCTTCATGACGTCACGGAAGGCACCAGTGTGTCGCTTCCGCCCCTCAAGAGCTTCAAACGCCTGATGGAAAAGCGCTATCTGGAACTGCTCATCGCCCAGACCGAAGGCAGCCTGCAGGAGATGCTCGATATTTCCGGGCTTTCACGTTCCCACTTTTATGCGCTGCTAAAAAAGAATAATATGACACTCTGAACCGTGGTCGCACACACCCCATCCGCTTTTTCAGACACGACCCGACACCGCGCCCCTACGTCCACTTTTTCAGACAGCCACCCGGTAGGCCGTTTACCCGCACAATCATGGCATCATCGCCATCTTCGGCGCATTGTCAGTAGGGTAACGCCACACGAAGTCCGCTTTTCAAGACACGCTACCACGCAACCCCATCCACGAGAAACGACAGCCGGAGGAAAAACCAAGGTTACAGCATAGTTACAGATAACACACCATTGGCACATTTCTTGTTAAACTTGCGGAGTTCGCGCTCTCCGCGCAACGGTCTCGGGCTCGCCCGCAAGCACCGTGAACTCCAGCCTCCGGCCCCCGGCGGCATGCCATTTTCACCACGCGCCCACCACAGGGCAGAAAAAGGAGATCGTAAATGGCCAAGAAAATGAAGACGATGGATGGCAACACCGCCACCGCGTACGTTGCGTACGCGCTGAGCGACACCGCCGCCATCTACCCCATCACCCCGTCCTCGAACATGGGTGAGGCGGCCGACGAGTGGGCCGCTCAGGGCAAGAAGAACATCTTCGGTCAGACCGTGGCAGTGCGTCAGCTCCAGTCCGAAGCCGGTGCCGCAGGTGCCGTGCACGGCTGCCTCGCCGCAGGCGCCCTCACCTCGACGTACACCGCGTCGCAGGGCCTGCTGCTGATGATCCCCAACATGTACAAGATCTCCGGCGAGCTGCTGCCCGGCGTATTCCACGTCTCCGCGCGCGCCATCGCCGCCCACGCCCTCTCGATCTTCGGCGACCATCAGGACGTGATGGCCGCACGCCAGACCGGTTTCGCCATGCTCGCCTCCACCTCGGTGCAGGAGTGCATGGACCTTGCGCTGGTGTCGCACCTCTCCGCCATCGAATCGAGCGTGCCCTTCTGCCACTTCTTCGACGGCTTCCGCACCTCGCACGAACTGCAGAAGATCGAAGTCATCGACTACGACGACATGAAGAAGCTGGTGAACTGGGAGAAGGTCGAGAACTTCCGCCAGAACGCCATGAACCCTGAGCATCCGCACATCCGCGGCACCGCCCAGAACCCCGACATCTACTATCAGGCTCGTGAAGCGGCCAACCCCTTCTACGCCGCCGTGCCCGGCATCGTCGCCTCGTACATGAAGAAGGTGGGCGAGATCACCGGTCGCAAGTACAAGCCCTTCGACTACGTGGGTCACCCCGAAGCCGACCGCGTCATCATCGCCATGGGTTCCGGCTGTGAGACCATCGAAGAGGTGGTCAACTACCTGAACGCCGCCGGTCAGCGCGTGGGCCTCGTGAAGGTTCGCCTGTACCGTCCGTTCTCCGTCGAACACCTGATGGCCGTGCTGCCCGCCAGCGCCGACACCATCACCGTCCTCGACCGCACCAAGGAACCGGGCGCCCTCGGCGAACCCCTGTACCTTGACGTGTGTACCGCCTTCATGGAGCGCGGCGAAATGCCGAAGCTCATCGCCGGTCGCTACGGCCTCGGCTCGAAGGAGTTCACGCCCGCCATGGTCAAGGCCGTGTACGACAACATGAAGGTCAACGGCCCCAAGAACCACTTCAACGTGGGCATCATCGACGACGTGACCGACACCTCGCTCGAAGTCGAAGCCGACCTCGACACCGTGCCCACCGGCACCGTGCAGTGCAAGTTCTTCGGCCTTGGCGCCGACGGCACCGTGGGTGCGAACAAGCAGGCCATCAAGATCATCGGTGACAACACCGACATGTACGCCCAGGGCTACTTTGCCTACGACTCCAAGAAGTCGGGCGGCTTCACCGTGTCGCACCTGCGCTTCGGCAAGAGCCCCATCCAGTCGACCTACCTTGTCAACCGCGCCGACTACGTGGCCTGCCACAAGTCGGCCTACGTGAACCAGTACGACGTGCTGGAAGGCATCAAGGAAGGCGGCACCTTCGTGCTGAACTCCCACTGGACCAGCGTGGAGGACATGGAACGCGAACTGCCCGCATCCATGCGTCGCACCATCGCCCGCAAGCAGCTGAAGTTCTACAACGTGGACGCCGTGAAGGTGGCCACCGAAGTGGGTCTCGGCGGCCGCATCAACATGATCATGCAGACGGCCTTCTTCAAGCTGGCCAGCGTGATTCCCTTCGAACAGGCCGTCGAACTGCTGAAGGACTCCATCAAGAAGGCCTACGGCAAGAAGGGCGACAAGATCGTCAACATGAACATCGCCGCGGTCGACAAGGCCATCGACGCCCTGCAGGAAGTGAAGTACCCCGCTTCGTGGGCCGATGCCGTCGACGTGCCGGTGGCCTGTGCCGAAGAACCCGGCTTCATCACCGACGTGGTGCGTCCCATCCTCGCCCAGCAGGGCGACAAGCTGCCCGTCTCCTCGTTCGAGCCTGACGGCCTCTTCCCCGTTGGCACCGCCGCCTTCGAGAAGCGCGGTGTTGCCATCAACGTGCCCGAATGGCTGTCCGAGAACTGCATCCAGTGCAACCAGTGCTCGTTCGTGTGCCCGCACGCCGCCATCCGCCCCGTGCTCGCCACCACCGAGGAACTGGAAGGCGCTCCGGCCTCTTTCGTGACCATCGACGCCAAGGGCAAGGAACTGAACGGTCTCAAGTACCGCATTCAGGTCTTCGCTCAGGACTGCCTCGGCTGCGGTTCGTGCGCCGAAGTGTGCCCCGCCAAGAACAAGGCACTGGTCATGAAGCCCATCGAGACCCAGCTCGACGCACAGGTGCCCAACCTCGCCTTCGCCGAAGAGAACATCGCCATCAAGGACGACCTGATGGGCCGCGATTCCCTCAAGGGTTCGCAGTTCCAGCAGCCCCTGATGGAGTTCTCCGGCGCCTGCGCAGGCTGCGGCGAAACCCCCTACGTCAAGCTGCTCACCCAGATGTTCGGCGAGCGCATGATCGTGGCCAACGCCACGGGCTGCTCCTCCATCTGGGGTGCCTCTGCACCGACCACGCCTTACTGCACCAACAAGGACGGCCACGGCCCCGCATGGGGTAACTCGCTGTTCGAAGACGCCGCCGAATTCGGCTACGGCATGGGCATGGCCTTCAACCAGCGCCGCGCCAAGCTCGCCGACCTCGTGAAGGAAGCCCTCGAACTCGACATCCCCGCCGAACTGCGCGCCGCCTTCGAAGGCTGGCTCGCCGGCAAGGACGACGCCGAAGCCTCGCGCAAGTACGGCGACGAGATCCTCGCCCTGCTCGGCACCGCCGACGACCATCCGGTGCTGCACGAGATGTGGCACATGAGCGACCTGTTCACCAAGAAGTCCGTCTGGATCTTCGGCGGTGACGGCTGGGCCTACGACATCGGCTACGGCGGCGTCGACCACGTGCTCGCCTCCGGCGAGGACATCAACATCCTCGTCATGGACACCGAAGTGTACTCCAACACCGGTGGCCAGTCCTCCAAGGCGACCCCGCTCGGCTCCATCGCCAAGTTCGCCGCCTCGGGCAAGAAGACCGGCAAGAAGGACCTCGGCCGCATGGCCATGACCTACGGCTACGTGTACGTCGCCTCCATCTCCATGGGCGCGAACAAGCAGCAGGTTCTCAAGGCCTTCAAGGAAGCCGAAGCCTACAAGGGTCCCTCGCTCATCATCGCCTACGCTCCCTGCATCAACCAGGGCATCCGCAAGGGCATGGGCAAGTCGATGGAAGAAGGCAAGCTGGCCGTGGAATCCGGCTACTGGCCCCTCTACCGCTTCAACCCCGAACTGGCCGACCAGGGCAAGAACCCCTTCGTGCTCGAATCCAAGGCACCCGACGGCACCATGCAGGACTTCCTTGCCGGTGAGAACCGTTACGCGCTGCTCGAGAAGATCGCGCCCGAAGAGTCCAAGCGCCTGCGCGCCCAGATCGAGAAGGAATACGTCGAGCGCTACTCCATGCTGAAGCAGATGGCTGAAGCGCCCGCCGTCACCGCCGCCCCCGGCGCCCCCGTGGCCGCCGCTGGCGAAGCCGGTGAGAACTGCACCGTCTCTGAAACCCCCGAACACGCTCGCACCAACGGCGGTTCCGCCTGCGACGACGGTCGTTCCGGGAAGTAAACGGCTTATGCGGAACCGGAGAGGCGTTGCGGCCGCCTCTCCGGTCTCCCTACCACAAGCGGGCGGATCGGGACCGCCCGCCAACCACTACTCCGAGGAGTGTCCATGTCTCTCGAACTTCTAGCTCTCGTAGCCCTGCTGCCCATCCTGGTGGCACTGGTGCTCATGGTCGGCATGCGCTGGCCCGCCACCAAAGCCATGCCCCTGTCATGGCTCGTCTGCGTTCTCGGCGCCATCGGCGTCTGGAACCTGCCCGCCGGCTATGTGACCGCCCTTACCCTGCAGGGCATCGTCACCGCCATCGGCGTTCTGATCATCGTCTTCGGCGCCATCATCATCCTGTACACGCTGCAATACAGCGGCGGCATGGAGACCATCCAGTACGGGATGCAGAACGTCAGCCGTGACAAGCGCATCCAGGCCATCATCATCGGCTACATGTTCGCCGCCTTCATCGAAGGTGCCGCGGGCTTCGGTACGCCAGCAGCCCTCGCTGCGCCGCTGCTGCTCTCGCTGGGCTTCCCCCCGCTCGCCGCAGCCGTCATCTGCCTTGTCTTCAACTCGTTCTGCGTCTCCTTCGGCGCGGTGGGCACCCCCATTCTCATCGGCCTCAAGTTCCTCGCCCCGCTGGTGAAGGACGCCGTGACCGCTGGTACCCCCGGCCTCAACTTCACCGACTTCGGCTCCTTCGCCAAGGTCATCGGCCAGTGGGCGACCATCATGCACGGTTTCATGATCGTCATCCTGCCCATCTTCATGCTCGGCTTCCTCACCCGCTTCTACGGCCAGAACAAGTCGTGGAGCGAAGGCTTCAAGGCGTGGAAGTTCTGCGTGTTCGCCGCCGTCTCCTTTGCGGTGCCCTACTTCATCTTCGCATGGTTCGTCGGCCCCGAGTTCCCCTCTCTGATCGGTGGTCTGGTGGGTCTCGGCATCATCGTCGCCGGTGCCAAGCGCGGCTTCTGCGTGCCTGAAGAGACCTGGGACTTCGGCCCCCAGTCGACCTGGGACCCCGAATGGACCGGCACCATCAAGACCGCTGCCAAGACCGAGTTCAAGGCTCACATGAGCCAGTTCAAGGCATGGCTGCCCTACATCCTCATCGGTGCCATCCTCGTGGTCACCCGCGTGCCCAGCCTCGGCCTCAAGGGCTTCCTGTCCGCCCAGAAGATTCCCTTCGACAACATCCTCGGCTTCAAGGGCGTCTCCGCCTCCATCGACTACCTGTACCTGCCCGGCACCATTCCCTTCACCCTCGTGGCGCTGCTCACCATCCTGCTGCACGGCATGAGCGGTGACGCGGTGAAGCGTGCGTGGAGCGAATCGTTCGCCAAGATGAAGGCCCCCACCATCGCGCTCTTCTTCGCCGTGGCGCTGGTCTCCATCTTCCGCGGTTCGGGCGTCGCCGACGTGGCCCTCAACCCCAACAACTACCCGTCCATGCCGCTGGCCATGGCCAAGGCCGTCGCCGCGCTCGCCGGCAACGCGTGGCCCATGCTGGCCTCGTACGTGGGCGGTCTCGGTGCGTTCATCACCGGTTCCAACACCGTCTCCGACCTGCTCTTCGCCGAATTCCAGTGGGGTGTTGCGGCTCAGCTCGAGTTGCCCCGCCAGATCATCGTCGCTGCGCAGGTCGTGGGTGGCGCCATGGGCAACATGGTGTGCATCCACAACATCGTGGCAGTGTGCGCCGTGGTCGGCCTTGCCGGCCGCGAGGGCATGATCCTCAAGCGCACCTTCTGGCCCTTCATGCTGTACGGTCTGGTTGTGGGCATCATCGCGTCGCTCATGTGCTTCGTGTTCCTGCCCAACCTGTTCTAGTACACACATCGCCTGACATGGGGGGCGGCAGCCGCGGCCGCCCCCCATTTGCATATTGCTGTATGGCTGTGTAACCAGCCAGCAAGACACGGAGCACGGCTCCGGAACATACCTCCGCCACTGCGCCCCTTGACGGCTCCGGGGCGGAGCAACCCGAGACGCGAGGAACGAACCATGCCCAGCGCATCGCTCATCAAGGAATTCGAAGCCATCATCGGCAAAGAGAACGTCTTCACCAGCGAACCCGACCGCCAGAGCTACGCCTACGACTCGGCCGTGCTCGATCAGGTCGTGCCCGCACTCGTGCTGCGTCCCACCGAGACCGAACAGCTCGGCAAGCTCGTGAAGCTCTGCTACGAGAACGACCACCCCATCACCGTGCGCGGTGCTGGCACCAATCTTTCCGGCGGCACCATCCCCGACAAGCGCGAAGGTATCGTCATCCTCACCAACAGCCTGAACAAGATCATCGAGATCAACGAGCAGGACCTGTACGCCGTTGTCGAACCCGGTGTGGTCACCGCCAAGTTCGCCGCCGAAGTCGCCAAGCGCGGCCTCTTCTACCCCCCCGACCCGGGTTCACAGGCCGTCTCCACCCTCGGCGGCAACGTTGCCGAGAACGCCGGTGGCCTTCGCGGTCTGAAGTACGGGGTGACCAAGGACTACGTCATGGGCATCGAGTTCTTCGATGTGAACGGCGGTCTGGTGAAGACCGGTTCGCGCACCGTCAAGTGCGTCACCGGCTACAACCTCGCCGGTCTCATGGCCGCCTCCGAAGGCACGCTCGGCGTGTTCAGCCAGATCACCCTCAAGCTCGTGCCGCCGCCCAAGGCCTCCAAGGCCATGATGGCCGTGTTCGACGACGTCAACAAGGCGTCCGAGGCCGTTGCCGCCATCATCGCCGCCCACGTGGTTCCCTGCACCCTCGAATTCATGGACAAGTCGTCCATCAACTACGTGGAAGACTTCACCAAGGCAGGCCTGCCGCGTGAAGCCGCCGCCATCCTGCTCATCGAAGTGGACGGCCACCCGGCACAGGTCGAAGACGACGCCGCCACCGTGGTGAAGGCCCTCAACGCCTCCGGCGCCACCGAAGTGCACGTGGCCAAGGACGCCGCAGAGAAGTTCAAGCTGTGGGAAGCCCGCCGCAACGCCCTGCCCGCCCTTGCCCGCGCCCGCGCCACCACCGTGCTTGAAGACGCCACCGTGCCGCGCTCGCAGATTCCTGCCATGGTCAAGGCCATCAACGACATCGCCAAGAAGCACAACATCGCCATCGGCACCTTCGGTCACGCGGGCGACGGCAACCTGCACCCGACCATCCTGTGCGACCGCCGCGACAAGCACGAGTTCGAGCGCGTCGAGAGCGCCGTCGACGAGATCTTCGACGTGGCCCTTTCGCTGCACGGCACCCTCTCCGGCGAGCACGGCATCGGCCTCGCCAAGTCCAAGTGGATGGAGAAGGAGACCTCGAAGGCCACCATCGAGTACTCGCGCAACATGAAGCGCGCCATCGACCCGAAGTACATCCTCAACCCCGGCAAGATCATCGGAGCCTAGAGACATGGCCGACCTTACCAAGCTCGCAAAGATGCTTCAGGAGCTGGACGACCACATGGTCGCCTGCATGAAGTGCGGCATGTGTCAGGCAGTCTGCCCGGTGTTCGCCGAGACCATGAAGGAAGCGGACGTCACCCGCGGCAAGATCGCCCTGCTCGAGAACCTCGCCAAGGAGATGGTCTCCGACCCCGAAGGCGTTCAGGAGAAGCTGAACAAGTGCCTCCTGTGCGGTTCGTGCGGCGCCAACTGTCCCTCCGGCGTCAAGATCATGGACATCTTCCTGCGCGCACGCTGCATCGTGAACTCCTACATGGGCCTTTCGCCCGTGAAGAAGGCCATCCTGCGCGGGATGCTGACCAACCCCAAGCTGTTCAACGCCCTGCTCGACATGGGCTCGGTGTTCCAGGGGCTGTTCACCACCAAGGTGAACGACCTGCTCGGCTCGTCCTGCTCGAAGATACTCTCGCCCATCATCGGCGACCGTCACTTCGTGGGTCTGGCCTCCAAGTCGCTGCACAGCCGCATCAAGTCGCTGGACACCCCGGCTGGCAAGAGCGGCGTGAAGGTGGCCTTCTTCCCCGGCTGCCTCGGCGACAAGATGTTCACCAGCGTGGCCGACGCCTGCCTCAAGGTGTTCAGCCACCACGGCGTGGGCGTCTACATGCCCGAGGGAATGGCCTGCTGCGGCATTCCTTCGCTGGCTTCCGGCGACAGGGTCTCGTATGATAAGCTGGTGAAGCTGAACCTCGACCTCTTCGCCAAGGGCAAGTTCGACTACCTGGTGACGCCGTGCGCGACCTGCACCGCCACCATCAAGGAGATCTGGCCCAAGATGATGGGCGACTACCCCTTCGAGATGCGCAAGCAGATCGAGGAACTGGAGAAGAAGACCATGGACGTGAACGCCTTCGTGGTGGATGTGCTGGGTGTGACCCCGGCCGCCGACGCGCCGAAGGGCAACGTCAAGGTCACGTTCCACGACTCGTGCCACATGAAGAAGTCGCTCGGCGTCACGGCCCAGCCGCGCAACCTCATCCGCATGAACCCCAAGTACGACCTTGTGGAGATGGCGGAATGCGACCGCTGCTGCGGTTCGGGTGGCAGCTTCAACCTGTACCACTACGACCTGTCGAAGCAGATTGGCGAGCGCAAGCGTCAGAACATCGTGGACTCGGGCGCACAGGTGGTATCCACCGGTTGCCCCGCCTGCATGCTCCAGATGACCGACATGCTCTCGCAGCACGGCGACCGCGTGGCGGTGAAGCACTGCATCGAGATATACGCCGATTCGCTCGGTTAGGATTAGCGCAGCACACGTAGCATCCATCGTCCCGCGAGGGACGTGAAGACTGCCGCCGGAGACGGTCCGGCGGCAGTCCATAGAGACCGGTGTCACCGGTACCCAAGGGAAAAGGAGACAGGTATGTCCAACAATCTGTACATCACCGCGACAGAGTCGAAGAGCGGCAAGTCCGCGGTGGTGCTAGGCATGATGCAACTGCTGCTGCGCGACGTCCGCAAGGTGGCCTTCTTCAGGCCCATCATCAATCAGGCGTCCACCGACGTCCGCGACCACGACATCAATCTCATCCTGCGTCACTTCGGGCTCGACATCGCCTACGAGGACACCTACGCGTACTCGCTGCAGGACGCCCGCGAACTGATCAACAACGGTCAGCACGCCACCCTTCTGGACAACATCCTCAAGAAGTACAAGAAGCTCGAAGACGCCTACGATTTCGTGCTCTGCGAGGGCACCGACTTTCTCGGCAAGGATGCCGCGTTCGAGTTCGAACTCAACGCCGACATCGCCGCCAACCTCGGCTGCCCCGTCATGGTGGTGGCCAACGGCCAGCAGAAGGCCGCCCGTGAGCTCATCGCCTCGACGCAGCTGACCATCGACCTTCTCGACGAGAAGGGCCTCGACGTGGTCACGGCGGTCATCAACCGCGCCACCGTCACCGAAGCCGAGCGCGAAGAGATCATCAAGAGCCTCGAGTGCAAGGTCAACTGCTCGAACCCGCTCGCCGTGTACGTGCTCCCCGAAGAGTCCACCCTCGGCAAGCCCACCATGAACGACGTCAAGAAGTGGCTCGGCGCACAGGTGCTCTACGGGCACGGTCGCCTCGACACGCTGGTGGACGACTACATCATCGCCGCCATGCAGATCGGCAACTTCCTCGACTACGTCTCGCAGGGCTGCCTCGTCATCACTCCCGGCGACCGTTCCGACATCATCCTCTCGAGCCTCGCCTCGCGTCTTTCCACGGCCTATCCCGACATCTCGGGCCTGCTGCTCACCGGCGGCCTCGAGCCCGCAGCCAACGTCCATCGCCTCATCGAAGGCTGGACGGGCGTGCCCATCCCCATCCTGTCGGTGAAGGACCACACCTACAAGACCATCCAGACGCTGAACGAACTGTACGGCAAGATCGAGCCGGACAACGACCGCAAGATCAACACGGCCCTCGCCCTGTTCGAGCGTCATATCGACAGCAGCGAACTCGGCTCGCGCCTGATCAACCGCAAGTCCAGCCGCATCACGCCCAAGATGTTCGAATTCAACCTCATCGAGAAGGCCAAGCGCAACCGTATGCGCATCGTCCTTCCCGAAGGGGCCGAAGAGCGCATCCTGCGTGCCGCCGACATCCTCGTGCGCCGCGAAGTGGCCGACATCATCCTGCTGGGCGATGCCAACACCGTAGGCTCGCGCATCGGCGACCTCGGCCTCGACATGGACGGCGTGCAGATTGTCCAGCCGAACCTCTCGCCCAAGTTCGACGAGTACGTCGCAGCCTACCACGAGTGCCGCAAGAAGAAGGGCATCAGCATGGAGCAGGCGCGCGACATGATGAACGACCCCACCTACTTCGGCACTATGATGGTGCACAAGGGCGATGCCGACGGCATGGTCTCCGGCGCCATCAACACCACCGCACACACCATCCGCCCGGCCTTCGAGTTCATCAAGACCAAGCCCGGCGTGTCCATCGTGTCGAGCGTGTTCCTGATGTGCCTCAAGGACCGCGTGCTGGTCTTCGGCGACTGCGCAGTGAACCCCAACCCCACTGCCGAACAGCTGGCCGAAATCGCCATCAGCGCCTCGCACACCGCCCGTATCTTCGGCGTCGACCCGCGCGTGGCCATGCTCTCGTACTCCACCGGCAGTTCCGGCAAGGGTGCCGACGTGGAGAAGGTCATCGAGGCCACCCGCATCGCCAAGGAGCGCGCCCCCGAACTGCTGCTGGAAGGCCCGCTGCAGTACGACGCCGCCATCGACATGGATGTGGCACGCACCAAGCTGCCCGGCAGCACTGTCGCCGGTCAGGCCACCGTGTTCATCTTCCCCGACCTGAACACCGGCAACAACACCTACAAGGCGGTGCAGCGCGCCGCCGGTGCCGTGGCCATCGGCCCGGTGCTCCAGGGCCTCAACAAGCCCGTCAACGACCTCTCCCGCGGCTGCACGGTGGCTGACATCGTGAACACCGTCGCGATCACGGCCATACAGGCCCAGGCCGAAAAGGGCCTGATCTAAAGCCTTCGCAAGGACAAGGACTACCATGAACGTACTGGTCATCAATTCCGGCAGCTCGTCCATCAAGTACCAGCTCATCGACATGGAGCGCGAGGTACCTCTGTGCTCCGGTCTCGTCGAGCGCATCGGCGAGCCCATGGGCAAGCTCACCCACAAGATACGCCCCGATGCCGAAGGTGAGGAGAAGCTGACCTTCGAGCAGCCCTTCACCAACCATGTGGAAGGCATGAAGCGCGTCGTGGAACTGATCACCGACGCCGACAAGGGCGTGATCAAGGACAAGTCCGAGATCGGTGCCATCGGACACCGCGTGCTGCTCGGCGGCGAGGAGATCAAGCAGTCGGTGCGCATCGACGACTGGGCCAAGGGCGTCATCCGCGACTACATTCCGCTGGGTCCGCTGCACAACCCCGCCAACCTCGCCGGCATCGAAGTGGCTGAAGAACTCTTCCCCGGTCTGCCCAACGTGGGCGTGTTCGACACCGAGTTCCACCAGTCCATGCCCGCCAAGGCATACCTGTACCCGCTGCCCATCGAGCTGTACGAAGAGCTGAAGATCCGTCGCTACGGCTTCCACGGCACCTCGCACCGCTACATCACCAAGCGTACGGCGCAGTACCTCGGCAAGCCCCTCGACGAGCTGAACATCATCACCTGTCACCTTGGCAACGGCTGTTCCATGGCCGCCGTCAAGAACGGCAAGTGCGTGGACACCACCATGGGCATCACGCCTCTCGAAGGCCTGATGATGGGTACCCGTTGCGGCGACATCGACCCCGCCATCGTGCCCTTCCTCATGGAGAAGAAGAACCTCTCGCCCGCCGAAGCCGACACGCTGATGAACAAGCAGTCGGGTCTCAAGGGCATGTGCGGCATGAACGACATGCGCGACCTGCACGCCGCCCGTGAGAACGGCAACGAACGCGCGCAGCTTGCCTTCGAGATGTTCACCTACCGCATCAAGAAGTACATCGGTGCCTACTACGCCGTTCTCGGTCGTGTCGACGCCGTGGTCTTCACCGCCGGCATCGGCGAGAACGACGACTTCGTGCGCGCCGAAGTGTGCGCCGGTCTCGACTCGCTGGGCATCGCCGTCGACCCCGCACGCAACGCCGTGCGCAACGGTCAGCCCCGCCACATCAGCCCCGACGGCAGCCGCGTCGCCGTTCTCGTGGTCCCCACCAACGAAGAACTGGAAATCGCACAGGCGACCCTCGACGTGCTCAAGGGCTAGGTTCACACAGGCTAACGCATCAGCCACGGACGGGGCGCGGCAACGCCGCGCCCCGCACCGTGCTTTCCGGGCGCGACGCGTCCGGCAACGGGAGACGGCATGGTCGGCATCTACATAGGCTCCACGGCAGCGGCAGCAGGCAAGAACCTCGCCTGCATGGCCCTCGGGCTCGTACTCGGGCGCGACGGACGTTCCGTGGGCTACATGAAGCCCTACGGTCAGCGCCCCCGCATGGTCGACGACCGCACGGGCGACATCGACGCCATGCTCGTCCAGGAGGTGCTGGGCCAGAACGCCGACCCCGAAGTGGTCACCCCCGTCGTCGAACCCGCCAACATCCGCGCCATGTCGCTACGCGGCGGCAACGCGCTCGAACGTGTGGGCGCAGCCTACACCGCACTCGCCCGAGGGCGCGACGTCATGCTCGTCGGCGGTACAGGTTCGCTGTTCCACACCGGACGCGCCCGCGGGCTTGACGGCCTCGCACTGGTGCGCCGTCTCGACCTGCGGGTGGTGCTCGTCGAACGTTACCACCCGCACCCCGAAGGCGGAGGCATCGACCACGACGCCATCCTCTACGCCGCCGACGTGCTCGGTGACAGGCTGGCGGGCGTGCTGCTGAACGACCTTCCCGAATCGTACCAGCGCGACGCCGAAGAGGTGCTCGTGCCCTATCTCGCGGAACACGGCGTCCGCGTACTCGGCCTTGTGCCGCACGACCCGTTGCTGCACGCCATTCGTGCCTCCGACCTCGCCGTGAGGCTCGGGGGCAGGCTCGTGTGCGGCGGCAAGGGCTCGCAACGCCTCGTGGAAGGCTTTCTCATCGGCACCATGCAGGTCGAGAACTTCATGAGCCACTTCCGCCGTCACGCAAACACCGCCACCATCGTCGGCGGCGACCGCACGGACCTGCAACTCGTGGCCCTGGAAGGACAGTGCCCGTGTCTCGTCCTCACCGGGAACATGCCGCCCGATGAACTCATACGACAGCGATCGGAACAACACGGGGCTCCGGTGATCGTGGTCCGCGAAGACACGTACACCGTCGCCCGCAAGATGGAAGAAATCCTCAACAGCCAGAAGCTGCGCGACCTTGTCACCATACGTCGCGGCGCGGACATCGTCGCGGGTGCGCTCGATCGTGCGGCACTGCTGGCGCAAACTGGCATCCCCAAGGGAGAGAACCGATGAGTGGTAACCAGGACCTCGCCCGGCTCATGCGTGAGAAAGCCGAGGCGATCGCCGCGACCGTCGTAGAACTGAAGGACATCAACGAAGCCTTCGCCTACGCCCTGGACATCTGTGAGAAGAAGGAAGCCTGCCAGTTGCTCATCTCCGGCTGTGAAGAGAAGCTTTCGGACAACGCCGAAGCCCTCTGCGAGATGAAGCAGAAGAAGATCATCGCCGCGCCCAACCTCAGCGACAAGGAATACGATGCCTTCGCGAAGCTCTGCGAAGAGCGTGGCATCGCCTGCGTGCGCGAAGGTCTGCGCAAGCACCTTGCGGGCATCGACATCGGCTTCACCCATGTGACCATGGGCATCGCCGAGACCGGCACCTGCGTGGTCAGCTCCAACAGCGAAGAACTGCGCCTTGCCTCCATGATCAGCGAGTTCCATGTGGCCGTGCTGCCCAAGTCGAAGATCGTCGCCACCTCGTACGATGCCGAGGCGACCCTCAACGAGTTGATGGGCACCGGCAAGCCCCACTACACCGCCTTCATCTCCGGCCCCAGCCGTACCGCCGACATCGAGCGCGTGCTCTCACTCGGCGTACACGGGCCCCTCGAACTGCATCTCATCCTGGTGGAGGGCTAAACCATGCAGAACAGCAAGACGCTGAAGGAATACCGCAAGGAACTGCAGGAGTCGCTGGACAACGAATTCCTGCGCAACGCCATGGACAAGTTCGCCGTGGCCTACCGCGCCAGCCGCGCCAACGCCTTCAAGGACATCGACGAGAAGGCCATCATCGCCGAAGTGGCCGACGCGAAGGACCACGCCGCCAAGAACATGGACACCCTCTACGCCCAGTTCAAGGCCGAGGCCGAGAAGCGCGGCGTGAAGGTGCACCTTGCACGCACCGCCGCCGAAGCCAACGAGATCATCGCCCGCATCGCGCGTGACAACAACTGCAAGAAGGCCATCAAGTCCAAGTCGATGACGGCGGAAGAGACCCACCTCAACCACCGCCTCGAAGAGGACAACGTCGAAGTCATCGAGACCGACCTTGGCGAATGGATCATCCAGATGCGCCATGAAGGCCCCTCGCACATGGTCATGCCCGCCATCCACCTGTCGCGTTATCAGGTGGCCGACCTGTTCAGCGAAGTGACCAAGCAGAAGCAGGAAGTCGACATCCAGCGTCTGGTGAAGGTGGCACGCCGTGAACTGCGCACCCACTTCGCCACCGCCGACATGGGCATCTCCGGCGCCAATTTCGCCGTGGCAGAGACCGGCACCATCGGCCTCGTCACCAACGAAGGCAACGCCCGTCTCGTCACCACCCTGCCCCGCGTGCACGTGGCCCTTGCCGGTCTCGACAAGCTGGTGCCCACCCTGCACGACGCCCTGCGCTCGCTGAAGGTGCTGCCCCGCAACGCCACCGGTCAGGCCATCACCTCCTATGTGACGTGGATCGGCGGCGCCAACGAGTGCGAAGCCTGTGTCGACGGTCGCAAGGAGATGCACATCGTGTTCCTCGACAACGGTCGCCGTGCCCTCGCCGAAGACCCGTTGTTCTCGCAGGTACTGCGCTGCGTGCGCTGCGGCGCATGCGCCAACGTGTGCCCGGTCTACCGTCTGGTTGGCGGCCACAAGATGGGCCACATCTACATCGGCGCCATCGGCCTCATCCTCACCTACTTCTTCCATGGTCGCGACAAGGCCCGCAACCTGGTGCAGAACTGCATCAACTGCGAGTCGTGCAAGCACATCTGCGCCGGTGGCATCGACCTGCCGCGCCTGATCAAGGAAATCCGCGCCCGCCTGAACGAAGAGGAGGGCATGCCCGTCGAGACCACGTTGATGGGCAAGATGCTGAAGAACCGCAAGCTGTTCCACACCTTGCTGCGCTTCGCCAAGTGGGCGCAGAAGCCCGTCACGGGCGGTACCCCCTACATCCGCCACCTGCCGCAGATATTCGCCAAGGACCATGGCTTCAAGGCGCTGCCCGCCATCGCCGACAAGCCCTTCCGTGACGAATGGGAGACCGTGCGCCCGCGCATCGCCAAGCCCAAGCTGCGCATCGCGCTGTTCTCGGGTTGCGTGCAGGACTTCGTCTACCCCGAGCAGATGAAGGCCGCCGTGAAGGTCATCGCCAGCCAGAACGTGGACATCGACTTCCCCATGGACCAGAGCTGCTGCGGCCTGCCCGTGCAGATGATGGGCGAGCGCGAAGCCACCATCGAAGTGGCCCGCCAGAACGTCATGGCCTTCGACGCGGCACGGTACGACTACATCGTCACCCTGTGCGCCTCGTGTGCCTCGCACCTGAAGGAGACCTACCCCAAGCTGCTCACAGGGCATCCCGAGATGACCACCCGCGTGCGCCAGTTCTCCAACAAGATCATCGACTTCAGCTCGTTCGTCCATGACGTGCTCGGCATGAAGTCCGATGCCTTCAAGGGCGGCTCCAACGAGAAGGTCGCCTACCACAGCTCGTGCCACCTGTGCCGTGGTCTTGGTGTGGTGGAACAGCCCCGCAACCTCATCGCCGCCTCCGGCGCGACCTACTGCAAGGCCGAAGAAGAGGACGTGTGCTGCGGCTTCGGCGGGACGTTCTCCGCCAAGTTCCCCGAACTCTCGGCGGAACTCCTGCGCAAGAAACTCGACAACGTCGAAGCCACAGGCGCAGGTCGCCTCGTGGCCGACTGCCCCGGGTGCATCATGCAGCTTCGCGGCGGCATGGAGAAGCGCGGCGGCAAGGTCAAGGTCGGCCACGTTGCCGAACTGCTGGCCGAGAACCTGAAATAGCACGACATCGACCAACGGGGGGCCGTCGCGACGGCCCCCTTTTTTTTCGTCATGCGCCAGCAGCCCTCAACTTCATCGCCTATGTGACGAATGACAGACTAACGGCCTTGCATCCATACGCCGTTGTGTCAGGCTGGTCATGAGGGCATCATGTCCTGCACTATCAACATGCATACCACCCCGGGGTACCCATGCTGCGTAACTATTCCATCGCCACGCGCGTCATTGCGCTACTGGTATTCATGGTCCTGTTCGTCGGCGGCGTCATGGCCGCCTACCATCACACCATCGACAAGGTCTCGGGCCTGGGCGTCGAAGAGACGCAGAAGGTCATGCTCGAACAGGAGAAGATGAAACTCCAGGTGGCCACGCATTCCGCCAGCCTCGCCCTTGGCGAACTCACGGCGCACCTCACCGATGACGAGGCGAAGGTGGCGGCCATCCGCAAGGCCATCGACGGCATCCGCTTCGAGAAGGACAAGTCGGGCTACTTCTTCGTCTACAGGGGCACGGTCAACGTCGCGCTACCGACCAAGAAGGAAGTGCAGGGCAAGGACCTTGGCGGTGCCAAGGACAAGAACAACGTGTTCTACGTCCGCGAACTTTCCCAGCGCGCCGCACAGGGCGGCGGATTCGTCGAGTACGTCTTCGACAAGCCCGGCAAGGGCGACCAGCCCAAGCTTGCCTACGCCGAAGCCATTCCCGGCACCGACTACTGGATAGGCACGGGCGTCTACATCGACAACATCGACGCCACCAAGACCGCCATCAGCAAGGACATGGGCGACGTGGTCGCAGACGAAGTCACGCGCCTGTTCCTCATCATCGCAGCCGTCCTCGTGCTTGGCGTCATTCCGCTGTGTGTGCTCATCATCACTGGTATCGTGCGCCCGTTGCGCGAGGCCACGGGCGCGGCGCAGGGGGTCGCCGCCGGCAACCTCGACATCCGCATCGTGGAACAGGGTCGCGACGAAGTGGCCCAACTTCAGAAGGCCCTCAACAGCATGGTCGCCACACTGCGCACCAACATGGACGACATCAAGGCCAAGGAGGCCGAAGCCAACAGGCAGGCCGATGTCGCCCGTGACGCGGCCCGTCAGGCCGACGAGGCGCGCATGAAGGCCGCAGCAGCCACCAGAGAGGGCATGCTGACAGCGGCGTCACGTCTCGAAGGTGTTGTGAAGCGCATCAACGGTGCAACCAGCGACCTCGAACGCAGGGCCGGAGACATCGACCGCGGCACGGACAACCAGCTTGCCCGCATCGGCGAGACGGCCACCGCCATGGAAGAGATGAACGCCACCGTGCTTGAAGTGGCCCGCAACGCAGGCCGCGCCGCCGAACAGACCGACTCTTCGCGTGCACAGGCCGAGAACGGCGCCGAGATGGTGAGCCGCACCGTGAAGGCCATGGAGGACCTGAAGCAGCTTGCCACGGGGCTGAAGGACAACATGCACCGCCTCGGGCAGCAGTCGGAGGCCATCGGGCATGTCATGAACGTCATCAACGACATCGCCGACCAGACCAACCTGCTGGCCCTCAACGCCGCCATCGAAGCGGCCCGTGCGGGTGAAGCGGGACGCGGCTTCGCCGTCGTGGCCGATGAAGTCCGCAAGCTTGCCGAAAAGACCATGGGTGCGACCAAGGAGGTGGGCGACTCCATCCGCGCCATACAGGGACTGGCCCGCACCAACGTCGACTCCATGGACGAAGCCGTCTCCGCCATCGACGGGGCAGCGCGCCTGTCTTCCTCCTCCGGCGACCTGCTGAAGGAAATCGTCCGCACGGCCCATGACGCCGCAGGGCAGGTACAGGCCATCGTCGCCGCCGCTGAAGAGCAGTCCGCCGCCAGCGAGGAAATCACCCGCAGCGTGGAGGACATCAACCGCATCGCCCGTGACAGCGGCGAACTCATACGCGCCGCCAACAACGACATCCGCGACCTTGCGGAACAGGCCGAAGAGTTGCATCAGCTCATCAACGCACTCAAGAACGACGCATGACGGAACGGCGCACGGCTTGCCGGGGGGTGGCCGTACGCCAGCATGGGGGACGGGGTGAGGCGCACGCCATGCCCACACTCCGGAATGATGAAGAACAGGCGGCGAGGGTGGCGACACCTTCGCCGCCTTCTCGTGTCAGGGGAACGAGGGAGGGACGGGACACGCACCCCGCGCCGATGCCGTCACCCGCGCAACGACGACAGGACACGGCGGCACAGGCTGCGCAGCAGCACGCCGGGGGCGAAGCTCACATCCTTGAGCACACCGGGCACCACGAAGCCCCTCCCGTCGAACGCAGAAGGCCCCTCAAGCGGATAGTCCATGTCGGCGGGGTCTGTACCGGGAAACCCTCTGCGGCGCATCTCGCCCCACAGGGGCACCACAGACGGGTCGAGGCCGATGACCGAACAGCACACGGCATCCAGTGCCGCAGGCGACACCGAGGCCCCCATAAGGCCCAGGCCGAAGGGTTCGCCCCCCGCAGGGCCGGTGACATGCATGCAGGTGACAGCATCGCACAAGGCCGCCACAGGGGGCAATGCCGCGAAGATGTCCGCCACAAGGCCGCCGAAGACCCGCGTATCCGCACCGTGGGTGGTATGCGCCAACGCCTTGCGCACGCCGCACACGCAACCGAAGAGGTTCTTCACCGCGCATGTCACGCGCATCTGGCAATGGGCCTTGAGGCGAGGGACCGAAAGGATGGCGTCTGCGTCCAGTGCGTGTCGCGAGACGCCTATGGTGGTCGTTCCTCCGCCGCCGTCCGCCACCTCGACCTGTCGCGGCCCATCAAGCTGGATGACGGCAAGCCCGAGGGGGGCCAGCGCGTCAGCAAGGCCGATGCGCGCCGCAACGCCCTGCGCCGTCCCGAAGGCCGGAGAATCGCCCACGGTCACGTGCACGCCATGGGCCTGCAACCAGACACAGGCGGCGCGCACCACTTCAGGATGCGTGCAACACAGCCCGCTGGGCTGAAACCGCAACAGATTGGGCTTGACCAGCACCCGGGCACCGCAGGCCGGTCGCCATCCCGATGCGTCGAGCACGGCACTCACGGCAGCCTCGACCGCGAGGCGGTCATAGCCTGAACACCGGGCAAGGGCGACCACGGCACGGGCAGCATCCCCTTGCAGTCCGCGTGTCCCCGGCGATGCATCCTGCACGCCGTCTGTCACGCCCTCCGCCGGAGGGCATGAACCCGTGGGGGCAGCCGTCGCCGCCTCCGCCCGTCGCCCGTCATCGGGTCGGACTCCACTTGCCATGGGATGACTGCAATCAGGCCGTGGCATCCGCCCCTTCCTCACCGAAACGGGCCATGGCGGCGACGATCATGCGGGCGTGGGCCTTCTCTTGCGAGGCGAGGTCGAGAAAGACGCGCGCGGCATCCTCGCCCAGCCCGCTGCCCTGCACCGCCTCGTCCGCGAGGGTGCGGTAGAGGTCGTATGCGGCGAACTCCAGTTCAAGCGCGAGGTCGGCCACTTCATGGCAATCGCCCGTCGAGGCGGAACGTATCCACGGTTCCAGTTCATCCACGCTGCGTCCGCCTTCGAGGACTCGTCCTTCCAGTGTCTCGAAGAGCGTCTCGAAGGGAGGCAACTCACCGTCTGCGGCAGCCCACCACTTGCGCAATTCGCGGTAGATGACACGGGCGTGTGCCACCTCGACGCCCACCAGCCTGTCCATGAGTTCGCACACCACGGGCCTGCCGCTGGCGGCGCGCACCCGCGTGTAAAGGCCGTGGACAGCCTTCTCCATGTCGATGGCACGCAGCAGCAGACTGCGCATGTCGCTGACGTGGGCGAAGGTCGCAAGGCGTGGTTCGTCGGGCACGGTATGGCCGTCCCAAGCCAGAATCCCCCCCGCAAGGTCGTACAACGGGCCGAGGGTGAGGCCCGATTCCACCGCGAAGGTCAACGCCGCGCGTGAACGCGCCCCGCTTCGGCAGTAGAAGATATGCGTCCTGCCGGGAACAAGCTCATCGAGACGCGCCTCGACCTCGCCCACAGGAATATGTTTTGCCCCGGGCAGATGCCCCTGACGGTATTCGGCCGGTTCGCGCACGTCGACGATCTCATAGTCCGCCTCGTCATGCGTTGCCGTAAGACGCCGTAATTCCTCCGGCGTCATGGTCTCGTAGCCTGCTTTCATGGCTCCCCCCTTCGGGCATCAGCCCATTATGGAACTATGGCGCAACTGGGCGGTCATCGCAATATTCCATCTTTTTTTCGGGGGCAGTGTTTTTTCATGTTGACACCATCGGGCCATAGGGCTAAACACCCTTCTCGCACGTCGGGATGTAGCGCAGCCTGGGAGCGCACTTGAATGGGGTTCAAGGGGTCGAAGGTTCAAATCCTTTCATCCCGACCATTTTGCAAAAAGCACGAGATTACCCCAAGGGGACCAACGCAAGTTGGTCCCCTTTCTCGTTGATGAAGCGAAATGCAAACGGGCAGCCGGGGCTACCCGTTCCGAAACGACTGTTCTGCCAGAATAACGCCTGCCGCCCCTGCACCGGTGCATCTTGCACCATGGTACAGGACGTCAACCGCCCGTCTCCCCCGCAGCAGCCTGCCGCGCTGCCGGATTTCAGTCCCTGCCCCTCTACAATCGGTCAGATGCCATGCCCAATCGGCCCTTCTGCCCGACAATGACGCGGTGCAACGTGCCGTCGCGGCGCATCCTGTCGATGATGGCGTCGACCCGCGGAAGCAGGTGCGCATACCGCCGGTGCAGCACAAGACTCACCGGCACCTTGCGCTTGAAGGTATAGACCACTTCGAACGCATCGCGGGGCAAGTTCAGACGCTCCCCCCAGTACCGGGCTTCAAGGATGTTGACGATGGCGGCGTCCAGCCTCCCGGCAGACAGCTTGCGAAGCATGAGGTCGGTACCGGGCGTGTCCTCGCGCTGCATGTTGCCGTGCGCGAAGGCATCGTCGAAGCCATCGGCGTAGACGTAACCCGGCAGCGTTCCCACCCGGCAACCGGCCACGCAGTCGGGCCCTCCGGGCCTTCGCACCGCGCCCTTGCGCGCCAGCACCACATTCTCCATTTCGAGGATGGGCTTGGAGAAGACCACATGGTCACGCACAGGGCTCATCCATTCGGCCGAAGAGCACGGCAGCATATCCGCACTGCCACGCTCGAACTCCAGCAGGAAACGGGGCTTGCTCCGTTCGACCACCGTGGGATGCCTGCCAAGTTCGCGAGCGACATGCAGTGCCACCTCCATGCACATCCCCTGAGGCGTCCCAAGCACATCGAGCGAAGAGAAAGGGGGCATCGCACTGGTCACGATACGGAATTCCCCCGACATTCCGTCGGGCATGGAACCTGCGCCGCCGCCCGACTCGGCAGTGAGGCCGGGTTGGCGTTCGGCATGGGGTGTTTTGAAACCGGTGTCACCGGCACGATGCCCCTCGTCACTCCGTGCCACACCCGATAAAGATGTCACCAGCGCCAGACAGAAGAGACAGGCCGCCAGCAGTAGGCGCACTTGCGACGCGCGGCCACCGGGAATGCGGCTTGCGCACCCCCCGTTCCGTCGGCGTGTACCGCCTCCGCCACGACGCTCCGTGATTTTTGAAACCATAGAAAAATGCATGGGAGTACGGTATAGCAACCACAGAGTGTGAGCAACGGCTTGCGCCAAGTACGCCGCCCATCGACAAGGAGGCCCACCATGCGTTTCATGCGCCTCATCATTGCAGCATCATTGATCCTTCTCGCCGCCTCGCCCGGTATGGCCGCCGACGGCAAGGCGCTCTTCAATGCCGTGTGTGCCCGCTGCCATGGAACCGACGGCAGCTTCAAACTCAAGGGCAAGACGGCAGTGCAGGTAGAGACGGCCCTTGAGGGCTACAGGCAGGGCACCTACGGAGGGCCGCAGAAGGCGACCATGCAACAGCAGGCCGCCCGCCTCTCTCCCGAGGACATCAAGGCCCTCGCAGCCCATATCGCCACCTTCCAGTGACATAGAACGCTCCCTCATACTCAAGACAAGGAGTCGACCATGATGCAACGTCACCTTTGCCTCACCTTCCTCGTCCTCATCCTGTGCTCAACCCTGCTGGCTGGCTGCGGCTCGAACCGCTACGTTCTCGTGACGAGCGACTATGGCATCCATGTCGCGTCGGGCAAGCCTCGCCTCGACCCCAAGAACGACACGTATTCCTTCCGTGACGAGACCGGCAGCGAAGTGGTCATCCCGCGCGCCGACCTCAAGCAGATGCGCGAGATTCGCGACTGACACCCCCGGCAGGCACGCGCCTTCTGCACTCGGCCGCTGCGTTCACGCCTGACTGAAGGCACCAGCCGGACGCCGCAAGATGCCGTGACGACACCGCACGAGACCCTCCGCACGACGGAGGGTCTTGCCTTCCACCACAGAGGCTTGCCTCCTGTCCGTGCCGCACCGAACCGATTCCGGCACCGCACATACCGGAGGGGTTCCGTTCGGCTTGGCAGGCGTGGCACCATGCCGTACACATCCCGCATGACCACAACCGCCATGACGCCGCCCTCCGCCCCTGCCGCCTGCACGCACGATTCAGGCACACAGCCCATCCATGCAGTGCCCGCCGCTGACAAGCCCGCCGCTGACACGCCCGCACACCCCGCGACTGACGGGGCGTACCGCCTGCTGGTCATGGGTCTTGCCGCAGGATACCACTACGGCGATGTGCGCCCTTTCGTCGCCTCGCTACGCGAAACGGGCTTCGCGGGGGACTGTACCCTTTTCGTCAGTCCCACCACCCGCGACCTTGACCGCATCGCCGCGCATGATGTGGACTGCCGCACCATCGACCGGCAGACCGACTACGAAGCCTTGTCCCATCTGCCTTGGAACGCCTTGCGGTTCTTCATCTACAGGGACCATCTACGGCGTCTGCCCTCCCTTCCGGATGCCGTATTGCTCTGTGATGTGCGCGACATCATCTTCCAGTCCGACCCGGCTGCCCGGTTGTGGGGTACCGGTCTCTGCTGCACGCTGGAAGACAGACGCATGACCGTGGGCGACTGCCCCTACATGCGGCGCTGGATGTGCGGACACCTTGGCGAACCTGCATGGAACGCCATCGCGCACCACAACATCTCGTGTTCCGGCACGGTCGCCGGGGGTGCCAGCGCGGTGCTGTGCTACCTTGACGCCATGTGCGACGCGCTGCTTCCCTTCATGCCCGGCCCCGGCATGGCGGGGTATGACCAGGGGGTGCACAATCACCTGCTGCGCAATGGCGCACTCGGCATCGCACGCCTCACCGACAACAGCAGCGGGCCCATCCTCACCCTCGGGTACAAGACGACCATGCCGGAACGGGACAACGACGGCCGCATTCTGTGCGACGACGGCACGCCCGCGGTCATCGTGCACCAGTACGACAGAATGCCCGGACTCTTCGCAGACGTACGCGCACGCTATGCGCCGCCGCGACGCCCGCGCGAGACCCGGCGACCGCGCAAGACCGACCGGCAACGCCGCAGCGCACACGGCGACACCTCGGCCTGACGCCCCCCGGACGAAAGCCCCCTGTCATCTGTCAACCCCTTGTCACCGGACAGGCATTCTGCTGCAATGCCGCCAAGCCATGATGCAGCGCCCTTGCATCATGGCAGGGACACATTCGGGGGACACACTCAATGGGCACACTCACTGACCGCCTTGCCACGTTGCGCGTGGCGGGCATCTTTTCGACGTCCGGCAACAAGGTGAACAGCCGGGGGACGTCGCGACATCAGGCCGGACGCATCTATCACGGCGCCCGTACCGTCGCTGCCGGGGTTCTTGAGATATGCACCCTTGTGGACGACATGCCCTACTCGGGCCCCATGCTCGAGGCACGGCGCATGGAGGCTCAACGGTTTCTCGCCGTGGCCATGCCCGAACCAGCCTACCTGCTGCACCGCACCCTCCCGCGCCTTGACGACAGGCCCGAAGTGCAGGGCTATCCACGCACACGCGAGGACGTGGTGCGCGGTGCCTGCGGTCAGGCCCTGCTGTTCCTTGCCCACGGACGGGCGGATGCGGCACTGGCCCTGTATGATTTCCTGCTTGCCGAAGGCTGCGCCATCGAAGGCCAGAAGAGAATCATCAACGCCCTCGCCATGGAACTCCGCAAAGACGGCGAACCAGCCAAGGCACTGGCCTGTTTCGAGACATTGCGCGACATCTTCGGCACCGACGAGAATCTGCACTGCAACATGGCACGCTGCTGCCTCGAAACGGGAGACCGGGCCGCCTGTTCCGTCCATGTGGCAGAGGCTTTGCGCATCAACCCCTACTGCGTGCCGGCCCTCCGTTTTGCGGAGTACCTGCGCACGCAGCGGTTCAGACAGGGCTGAACAGGTCCCCGCAACGCCCTGCGGACTCCTTGCCGCAAAGGCAAAGTGCCGTAGGCCCCGGCCTGAAGGGCGGTCTGCATCAAGATGCAGACGCCGCGCCCCCTCACATATCGTGCATGGTTGATGACACGCACAGAAAGGGCACCGCAAAGCGGTGCCCTTTCTGGCGGTTGCCAATACCCGGCAGCCATTCTTCCCAACTGACGGTGCCCACTCCCCAGCCCTACTCGAATATGCTGAAAAGCCCGGTCGCTACCATTCACGCGAGGCCGCGATGAGCACAAGCGCAAGCGCGAATGCCACAAAAAACCACAACATGCTTCCCCCCTCCATAAAAACACGATAGAACATCGCACTGTCGCGTGGAATGGGGGTTTTCCCTACCATCGGCTTCGCACAGGGCTGAATATTTTCATCGTGCCTCTGGCGCTCGAATCGCGGGCGATGTATTCTGGACGGTATGGAGATGCGCACCCCGAAAAACCCCGGCGAAGGCCTCGCCCACCAGTCGTTGCTTCGTCTCGCACCGGGTGGCCCCATACTGGGCCCGGTGCTTTCGGCAATACGTATCCCGGCTTTCACGCTCGACAGCGACGGACTGGTCGTCTTCATGAACGACCCCTTCCTCGACCTTGTGCTACGCCCTGCGGCAGACCTTCTCGGCAAGCCACTCTCCGTCGTCGTGCCCGCCATACATGCCCCTCTCGTGGCTCGGGCCGCGGCAGACATCCTTGCGGGAACGTGCGACGACCTTCTCCTGCCCGTCTCGGGGCAAGGCGGCACCGCCCTGCCCGTCCGTTTCAGGACGGTTCACGCCGTCGATGCCGAAGGGGCCCCTGTCTGCCACGCATTCGCCACCCATGCGCTGCCCAGACGGCATGACGAGAGCCTCCGCTATGCCGAATTGTTCCATCTCTGCCCCGTACCACTGTGGCAACAGGACGTGACAGAGGCACAGCAGGCCATCGACACACTGCGCACATCGGGCGTCCACGACCTGCGGGCCTATTTCGAGGCCCACCCCCACGTGCTTGCCGAATTCGCGCGGCGCATCCGCATCGTCGATGCCAACGAAACCGCCTCCGGGCTCTTCGCCGGATGCCGTGAAGACCTGCTCGACCCCGACCTTTTCATGCGCCTCGGCATGCGCCAGTTCGTCATGGAACTACTTGTGATGCTCGCCTCGGGGGCTGACAGGCTTTCTGTGGAAGCGGCTTGCCGCGCCCTCGACGGTGGAGAACGCGCCCTGCAAATCGAAGCCCGCCTCATGCCCGGCTTCGGCCTGACTGGCATGAGAGTCATCGCCTGCGGCACCGACATCACCGAACGCAACCGCTCGCAGGCGGCCCTTGCCGACTTCCGCAACCTCGTCGAGGCCATGTCGGACAACATGATCGACATGCTCTGGGCCAAGGACACGGAATGCCGCTATATCTTCGCCAACCGTGCCATCCGTGAGAACCTGCTGCACAGCGATGACGAAAGGGTGCTCGGCAGGACCGACCTCCACTTCGCCGAACGCCAGAGGCATCTCGGGCACGAGCACACCTTCGGCGAACTCTGCATCGACAGCGACAGGGTGGTTCTGCAGACCCGCACCTCCGGAAGGTTTCGTGAGGACGGCAAGGTGCAGGGGCGCTACCTCATGCTCGACGTGCAGAAATCGCCACTCTACGACAGGCAGGGCAAACTGTTGGGCACCGTGGGCACGGGACGCGACATCACCCTGCTCAAGGCGCAGGAAGACGCCTTGCTACGCAGCCAGCAACTGCTCAAGTGGACGGTGGAGGCATCCACCGACACCATCTGGCAGTACGACGTGGTGCACGACCGGTTCCTGTGCAACAACAGGTGCCCCGGTCTGCTGGCGCTCTCCGACGCGGAAGATGAGTGCCACTGTCGCCACAGGGCCGACCCGGCCGACGCGGAACTGCTGCTGCACAACCTGCGTAACGGGCAGGGCGGGGACAAGGGTTTCAGCATGGAACTACGCCTTCGCGACGACGAAGGCGTGTGGCACTGGATGTATTGCCGTGGCAAGGTGGTGGAATACGATGAGGAAGGCAGGCCCACGCTGGTCGTGGGAGCCAACACCGACATCACGGAGCGCAAACGGTTCGAGACCGAATTGCGACAGGCCCGCGATGATGCCGAAGCCGCCAACAAGGCCAAGAGCATCTTCCTCGCCAACATGAGCCACGAGATTCGCACTCCGCTGAACGGCGTGCTGGGCATGCTCCAGCTTCTTGAGGACGCCCCGCTCACTTCCGACCAGCAGGAGTTGCTGCATGTGGCAAGCCAGTCCAGCCGCAACCTGCTCACCGTCATCAACGACATTCTCGACTTCACCCGCCTTGGTTCGGTGGCCCCCTCCTTCGCCTCCGACCCCTTCGACGCAGCTGGCGCCCTGTACACCGTGCGCGACACCCTCGCCACGGGCGCGAAGGACAAGGACATCCGGATTGAGACAGACATATCGCCCAATGTGCCCCCCCTGCTCATCGGCGATGTGACCCGCTTCAGGCAGATTCTCTTCAATCTTGTGGGCAATGCGGTGAAATTCACCCAGCAGGGAACCGTGCGCATCTCGCTGCACGGTCTCGAACGGCACAGCCCCGCCGGGGCGTTGCGAATGCTGCTCATGGTGGAGGATTCGGGGATAGGCATCCCGCAAGACATGCTGGGCAACGTCTTCGAACCGTTCTTCCAGGTCGACGGCTCATACCGCCGCCGCTACCCCGGTACCGGTCTGGGCCTTGGCATCGTCCGCAGCCTCGTGCACGGCATGGGTGGCACCATCGCCATCGACAGCGAAGAGGGGGCGGGTACGACCATCGCCTGTACGCTCATGTTCGGACGTATCGAGAAGACGCCGGAAGGTGTGACAGAGGGATTCGAGACCGGGGCTGGACTGAAGGTGCTTGTCGTCGAAGACGACCACATCAGCAGGGTCGCCGCCAGCCGGATGCTCGAACGGCTGGGACATTACCCCGTCGTGGCATCATCGGCGGTGGAAGGCATCGCCATGCTGCGACAGCAGACGTTCGACTGCGTCCTCATGGACATCCAGATGCCGGAGATGGACGGCCTCGAACTGACTGAAGCCCTGCGTTCGGGGCTCGTGCCGGGAGTGGAGGACATCCCCGTGCTGGCGCTCACCGCCCACGTTCTCACCGAGGAACGGCGCGACTTCATGAGTCGGGGGATTTCGGGCTATCTGGCGAAGCCGCTGGAGATGGACATCCTCGCCAAGGCGCTGACGCAGATACCCCCCGGCGGCAAGGGACACGCCGCCATCATAGCAAGGGCCGACACATCGCCCATCTGACGTCTCCGGACACGCGACCCTGAGCGCACAACCACCTCGCATGTCGAGACGGACGCGCTGACGTATGGTCACACGCGCGTGGCGCATGGCCTTCCTTTCGCCCGCATGTTCCGGGGCTGGTGCCCGTCTCAGGTGTGCCGCAGCAGGCGTCCGCCCTGCGCGCTCTTCTGCAGGGTTGCGACCGGCATACACCACGGCCCGAAGTCGGCGCGGTGTTCAGACCCCGGCAGATTGCAGGCTACGACGCACCGCCCCCGCCTGCTCACGATAGATGTCGAGGTGGGCAGCCGCCAGCCGTTCCGGTGTACGCCGCAGGACCTCGGCACGACCTCCCGCCACAAGCCCCGCAGCCATCGCGCCGTCTCCGGCGACATCACGCGCAAGACGCGCCATGACCGCAGCCAGTGCATCGGCGTCCCCCACGGGAACCAGCAAGCCGGTCTCGTCATGCCGCACCATGCCCGTATGCACATCAAGAGACGAGGCGACGGCAGGAAGCCCCACACACCATGCGGCACGTATGGCATCGGCCCCATGCTCACCGTCCAGCGACGGGGCCAGCAGCACGTCGGCATCAGGCAGGATGCGCCGTTCGTCCTGCGTTCCCAGCATGGCGAGATGCGTGTCCACCCCCGTCTGCCGTGCCGTAGCGAGCAGGGACGCAAAGTCGGGGCCATCGCCCACCAGCCTCACCTCCCACTCCGGCAAGCCCGGCATGGTCGCAAGCAGACGCATGGCCGCAAGCACGATGCCGTGGCCCGATGACGCCGCAAGCGGCGCATCGACCACGAAGACGCAACGACCATCGCCCCTCGGACGTCGAGGGGCGTAGTGCCCGGCGTCCACGGCAGGGGAGACGGCAAACAGACGCGAACGTGGCACACCGTGCCGTTCGAGGCGGTCGCAGACCATCTCGCCGTGGCACAGCACGGCGTCAGCATGACGGCAGACCCGTTCGACATGACGCGCCGCATCCCCGCCCACCACGCGCCATGTCTGCACCGTGCGGCAACGCCCCCCGGACAGCCGTTTCAGTTGACGAACCAGTGCGGCAGACGCGGTGTCGCAGCAGTGCAGCACAAAGGCCTCGCGACTCCGGACGGCACGCACGAGACGCATCAGCGTCAGGGGCTTGCCCGTCAGGCCGCCCACGGGCAACACGGGCACATCGACACTCCGGGCCTCGCGTTCGAGAAATCCCCCGGCGGTGCAGACGAGCGTCACATCTCCGGCCGTCCCTGCAGAGAGATCACGGGCCAGAAGGAACGTCTGCCGCACACTGGCGGGGCAGGATTCGTCGAAATGGAACAACAGGATGTGCATTGGGATGCCACCGCCTCAAGAACTTCATTGCGCCGACGATACGGTGCTGCCCGTCGCCAAGCGTTACACGGCGTACGCAGGCCCGACCGGCAGACCCGGCAGTCACGGCCGACAAGCATCACTGACCGGCCCATGTCACAGGCCGGCGAACATCGGCACGAACACCCCATGCCGCCCATATGCCACAGGGATTCCGCCAGCCTTTGCTCCATCTCCGACACCCTTCACAGGGCACACCACACATGAACGCCCCCAAGGCCGCCTCTTTCGGGACAGGCGAAGCAGCCCTGGAGTTGCCCCCCCCGGAATGATACGACCGGGAAGCGCAGCCCCATGATGGAGCCCCCCGGCTAACAGGTGTCGGCCCACGGGCCCGCGGGTACAGAGCCCCGTATTACGGCCCCGGACGATGGTTCCGGGTACGACCAGCCGGGGCACCCGGCGGCATCCCGGACGCATTCCCACCCCTTCAGCCGAGGAACGGTGTGCCGCTGGCCAGAAGGTCGGCCTGCAACAGCGCTCGCAACCGGGCCGAAACCGGGCCGGGTCTGCCGTCGCCCACCGGTCGCCCTTCGAACGCCACCACACCCACGCAATCGCTGCTGGTTCCAAGCACCAGCACCTCACGTGCAGCGTACAGGTCGTCTTCGCGCACCTTGCGAAACGTCACGGGCATCTCGCCCTGTGCCAGTTCCATGGCCCGCAGTACCGTCGTACCAGCGAGCGCGTTGCTGAACTCCGGCACCACCAGCGCGCCCTGCGCGTCGACCAGCGCCACGTTGGCGATGGCGGCCTCGGCGAGGAACCCCTCCTCGTCGAAGCTGAACGCCACATCCATGCCGCGCTGATGCGCCTCGCGGGTCATGAACACGTTGGGCAGATAGTTGGCGTTCTTGATGCGGGCCAGATACCCCTGCTTGGCCGGAATGGCGCTACGGAAGGCAGTGAGCCCCTTGGCGTACCATGCCTCGTCCTTGGGGGTGAACTTGTAGGCCGCCACATACAGGCTGGCTTCGGGACACTCGGCAGGGTCGATGCCGAAGCCGCCCGGCCCGCGCCCCACCAGAACCCGCAACATGCCACATTCGCACCCCGAGGCCCGTGCCACGTCGATGACGACCTCACGGAGGGCATCCCATGTGCAGGGTGGTTCCAGATACAGCCCCTCGGCGGAACGGGCCATGCGCTCAAGGTGCGCCTCAAGCTGGTAGATGCGCCCGTGTTCGTACTTCATGCTCTCGAAGATACCGTCGCCCCGGTGGGCGAGGTGGTCGTCGAGGGGCATGAGCATCAGCTTCGGGTCATGGCAGATGGCCCCTACCCGGTGCTCGTAGAAGGCGAGAATGCTGCCCGAACCCGGGCGGTCGACGGAGAGAAGGCGTTCGAGGTAGGCGGTACGGTCGAGAACGGGTGGCATGAGGCACGCTCCTGCCCGCCGGAGGCGGGCCAGTGAACCGGCGCGTCGCGCCGTCCCGGGAGTCGGCTGACCGGGTGCGCCTCCCGCATCATCGGGCAGCAGCCACGAGGGTACGAGGGATACGGCACCGCCGGTGCTGACCACGGGGGGTGGCGCGTCGGACTGTCCATGCCCCGCGCGGCGACCTCGGCAGAAGAGCCGAAGGGCCAGCCTCGCGGGACGGGGAGGCCGGGGGACCGCAGTCCCCCGGCCCGGTCATCACTTCAAGAAGACCGTGGTGTCGCGCACGGCGACGAGGTCGCGGTCGATGAGCTCTTCGGCTATCTGCACGGCATTGAGGGCCGCACCCTTGCGGATGTTGTCCGCCACGATCCAGAGGTTGAGGCCGTTCTCGATGGTCTCGTCCTCGCGGATGCGTCCCACGAAGGTGGCGTCCTCGCCTGCGGCGTCGATGGGCATGGGGTACATCTTCTGGCCGGGGTTGTCGTACACCTGCACACCGGGGGCCTGACTGAGGATGGCGCGGGCGTCGCGGGCGGTGAGCTTCTTCTCCGTCTCGATGTTCACCGATTCGGAATGGCCGTAGAAGACGGGCACACGCACGCAGGTGGCGGTGACCTTCACGGACGGGTCGTCCATGATCTTCACCGTCTCGTGCACCATCTTCATCTCTTCCTTGGTGTAGTCGTTGTCGAGGAAGACATCGATGTGCGGCAGGCAGTTGAAGGCGATGCGGTGCGGGTAGACCTGCACCTCGGGCTCCATCATGTTGAACATCTGCCGTACCTGACGGTCGAGTTCGTCGATGGCCTTCTGCCCCGTGCCGGATACGGCCTGATAGGTGGATACGATCACGCGCTTGATGCGGGCGGCGTCGTGCAGGGGCTTGAGGGCCACCACCATCTGGATGGTCGAGCAGTTGGGGTTGGCGATGATACCGTTGTGCGCTTCGAGATGATGGGGGTTCACCTCGGGCACGACCAGCGGGCACCGGGCGTCCATGCGCCATGCGCTGGAGTTGTCGATGACCACGCACCCGGCCTTGGCGGCATGGGGGGCGAACTTCTCGGAGGTGGAACCACCTGCCGAGAAGAGGGCGATGTCGATGCCCGTGAAACAGTCTTCGGTGAGTTCGCGCACGGTGAGCTCACCATCACGGAACGGAACCTTGCTCCCGGCGGAACGTGCAGAGGCGAAGGGAATCACCTCGGCAGCCGGAAAATCGCGCCCTTCGAGGGTCTTGAGCATCTCGCGTCCCACCGCGCCGGTGGCTCCGACGACGGCGACGACCAGTCTTTCCTTGGACATCTCTTACTCCTTGTGATGCGTCGCGGCCCGCGAGTCGCGCCGCCCGTTATACGATGCCCTTCTCCCTGAGAACACGGCCCATCACCTGATCGGTGCCCCGTATGTGCCTGAACCACCACTCGGCGAGGTAGTCCAGAAGCTCCGGGGTGATGGTCGCGCCATTGTCGAGATACCGCAGCAGAAAACCGATGGCGTCCGAAAAGAACTCGCGGTGTTCCTGCATGTGCTTCTCGTAGTTGGGAATGGCATCGGCCACGGGTTCCATGTAACGCCGCTCCGTGGCGAAGTGCATCTGGGCGTATTCGTTGATGCGGTTGATGAGCTCCGCCAGAACATCCCGCTCGCGTCCGGCCCGGTACGCCTCATGCAGCGTCGCGATGATATCGGTCATCTCGCGATGCTGTGCGTCTATCTCCGGTATGCCGACGTCCAGACTTGCATCCCACGTAAAGGTCGCCATGCTGCCTCCGTACAAACGATTCCCTGCTCCTCCCGACACCCGCCCGGTGACGCGGAAGGCGCAACCGCATCACAATAGGCCAAGCGCGGGCCAAACTCAAACATCCGTTACGCCCCTGCGCCATCAACGGCGCACGAGAAACACCCCGACGAGCACAAAGGCCACGCCCAGTGCCCGCATGAGGTCGAAACTGCGCTGCCTGTAGCCCAGAAGCCCGAAATGGTCGAGCAGCGAAGCCACCACAAGCTGCCCCGCGATGACCAGCACCACCGTGGTCACTGCCCCGAGGCGAGGCGCGAGAAAGGTGACGGCCGCCACGAAGAACGCCCCCAGAAGCCCGCCCGTCCAGTGCCACCACGACGTACCGGCAGGCGAGGCCACGGGCAGACGCGCCACGAAGACCCAGCCCGCCAGCGCCACCGTGCCCACGGCGAACGAAGCGCAGGCCGTCAGCACCGGATGACGCGCCCACTGTTCGGTGAGCATGGCGTTGATGCCCGCCTGCGTGGGCAGTACCGCCCCGGCAAGCAACCCCATCAGCAGCAGAACCGTCTGCATGGTCTCTCTCCTGTTCGATGCGCGGGCAGCATTGCCGCTACACGAGCGAACGCGACTGTGAAACGCCTGATCACACCGGGTCTTCAAGCCACCGTGCCCGGCCCGAAGACACGGCACATGTGCCGGACTGGACGCCTGCACCGTACGGCCTTTCGAGGCATTGAAGGCCGGGCAGCCCCCGCCTGTAGGCCGGGCGCTTCGTTCAGCCCGGGCAGCCCTCTTTACGGTCGGTCAGGCAAGTCGGCCACCAGCTCGAGGTCGGCCTCGAGGAACGGCAAGGCCAGCGCCTCCGTGCGTGTCATCCACGCAAGGCCATGCCCCTCGTGCGGGAAGGGTTCCCCCTCGAAGCGGGTCACATGGTAGAAGCGCAAGGCGACCGAAAGTTCGGGGTAGTCGTGCCGCACCTCACGCCACAGCGATGCCGTCAGGGGGCGCACGCCCAACTCCTCGCCCAGTTCACGGGCAAGGGCCTCTTCCGGGGTCTCGCCCGGTTCGACCTTGCCCCCCGGGAACTCCCATGCGCCAGCGCGCGGCTTGCCCTCGGGCCTGCACACGGCGAGAAAACGGTCGCCGCGCCACAGGATGCCCGCCACGACGGGAACCACACGCATCACAGCGCCTCCGTCGACAGGGCGGCGCGTTGCGCCTCTAGTTCTGCGATGACCGGCTCAAGCTCGCCCATGCGTTCGAGCAGCTTCTCGGAGGCGGCCTGCAATTCGCCGAACCGTTGCAGCAGGGCCGAAGCCCGTGCACCATCGGCATAGACGTCGGGGTCGGCGAGTTCGGCCTCTACCGTGCCCTGTTCGTCAAGCAGCTTCTCAAGGTCGGCTTCAAGCTTGGCGTAGGCATCCTGCCGGGGCTTCAGTTCCTTGTACAGGCGGTTGCGGGCCTCTGCCTGCTCGCGCTTGAGACGCTTGAGCTCCTCGCGGTTGAGGTTGCCGCCGCCACGCTGGGCGTCGGTCTCGCCGTCCGAGAGGCTTCCGCCACCGGCGGCACGGCGCGCCTCGTCGTAGGCTTCGAAACCCTGATCGAAGACGGTGATGCCATCACCCCCCAGTGCCCACACCTCGTCGGCGACGCTGGAGAGCAGATGCCGGTCGTGCGCCACCATGAGGATGGTGCCCTCATACGCGTCGAGCGCTTCGACGAGGGCCTCGCGGCTTTCGAGGTCGAGGTGGTTGGTGGGTTCGTCGAGCACGAGGAAGTTCGCGCGCGAAAGAAAGAGCGTTGCCAGCACGAGACGGCTCTTCTCGCCGCCCGAGAGCGAACGGACGAAGCGTTCGAAATAGCCCTGCCCCAGCATGAAGAGGCCGAGCACGCTCATGAGTTCCTCTTCGGTGGTGCGCGGGTCGGAAAGGCGCCGTATCTCGCCGAGCACTGTCCCGTCGGGGTTGAGCGTCTCGAGCTGGTGCTGGCTGAAGTAGCCCATGCGCACCAGCGACCCCGCCGCCACCGTACCGCCCGAGCGTTCGAGCCTGCCGCCGATGATCTTCAGCAGTGTGGACTTGCCGCACCCGTTGGGCCCTACGAGGGCGATCTTCTGCCCCCGGTAGAGGTTGAACGAGAGCCGGGGCCACAGGCGTGTGCCGTCGGGGAAGGCATAGTCGAGGTCGACCACGCCAAGCACGGTCTTGTCGGCACGGGCGGGTTCGGGCCACTTGAAGGCCAGCGACTTGCGCCGCGCCTCGGGCTGGAAGTTCTCCAGCTCCTTCTCGAGCTTCTTCGCCATCTTCTGCCGCGAACCGGCCTGCCGTGCTTTGGTGGCCTTGGCGCGGAACCGCTCCACGAAGGCCATCTTGCGGCCTATCTCGTCGGCAAGACGTTGCGCCTCGCGCTCGCGCTGGGCCTCGATCTCCTCCTGCGTCTCCACGAACTGGCTGAACGAACCGCGCCTGTAGAGCGGCTTGCTGCCGCCCAGATACAGCACATGCGTACCCACCTTGTTCATGAACACGAGGTCGTGCGCCACGAAGAGCAACGCACCCTTGTATTCCATGAGAAAGGTCTCGAGCCATTCCACGGCTTCGAGGTCGAGGTGGTTGGTGGGTTCGTCGAGCAGCAGCACGTCCGCCCCGGCGGTGAGCACGCGGGCGAGCTTCGCCCTCTCGCGCCAGCCGCCCGAGAGTTGACGCAACGGCAGCAGCCACTTGCGCTCCGAGAAGCCGAGACCGGAGAGCACGGCGCGGGCGCGATGCTCCGGGTTGTAGCCGTACACCTGTTCCAGTTCGGCCTGACGCGCACCAAGGCGCTTCAGGGCCGCCTCGTCGCCGCTGGCGGAGGCCGCTTCCCAGTCCTCCCAGAAGTCGTTCCAGTCGGGCAGCACGTCTTGCACCCAGTGCAACAGTTGCGTGTCGAGCACCGACTCGTCCAGTTCCTGCTCGACATAGCCGAGACGGCACCCCTTGGGGAGGATGATGCGCCCGCCGTCGGGGTGGTCGACACCCGCCACGAGACGCAACAGGGTCGACTTGCCGCATCCGTTGGGGCCGCAGATGCACAGGCGCACCCCGGACTGCACCTCGAGGGAGAAGTCGGAGAGGATGTCGCGGCCACCGAAGGTCTTGCTGAGATTCTGTATGGTGAAGTTCATGGCTCTATGCTGCTTTGCCCGTCGCCCGGCCCGGGTGACGGGAAGGATGCTGTCTTGCGACCGGGGTGTTCCGTGGAGTACCCCGGCGGACGAATCGCGTCATCGTGCGGCCCGTGTAGCGTCAGGCGGCGGTCGAAACGACAGGGAGATGACGGGACAGGGCGTCGGCTGACGGTCGGGAGGCGCGTGTACGACATGGCGGGGCACCCGGAAGGAATGCCCCGCCCTTGTGTGCTATTCCACGAAGTCGGCGTCGTCGACGCCACCCGCCTCGCCGTCACCGCCAAGGCCGAGGCGTTCCTGACGGGCGGCCTCCTGCTTGCGCTCGCGGGTGCCCAGCTTGCGGAACGAATCCCAGTCGGCCGAGCGTTCCTGATGCCGCGCGAAGACCAGAAAGCCCGTGTGGGCGATCATGCGGTCTTCGGGGCGCAGCCTGTCGGCCACGGGCTTCCAGCGGCGGACGAGAATCTCGCTCACCTCGATCTCGTCGAAGGGGCCGCGTTCGAGACCATGCAGCAACTGGCTCACCTGTGCCACCGTGGGCAGCAAAAAGCCCAGCATGGCGCCGGACTTGACGGCCTTCACCGCGTTGTCGAGGTATTCCCACGGGGTGCGCACGTCGAGGAACAGGGCATCGGCCCCGGTCACATCGAAACCCTCGGCGATGTCTCGATGGATGAGCGTGACGTTCTCGCCAAGCCCCGCCCAGTCGAGGTTGCGCCGGGCGAGCTTCATGAACTCCTCGCGGGCCTCATGGGTGTAGATGCGCCCGGTGGGCCCGGCGAACCACGACAACGCAAGCGTCAGGCTGCCCGACCCCGAACCGGCCTCAACGATGGTACGACCCGGCCCGACCCCGAGGCGCATGCAGATGTACCCGATGTCCTTGGGGTAGATGACCTGCGTCTGGCGCTTCACGCCGCGCACGAGGTCGTGGATGGTGGGTTCGAGGACGCGGTAGGGCACCCCCTTGGTGGACCGCACCTCGGTGCCGAAGTCGGCGGCGGCGATGTCGCTCATGGCGATGATGCCATCGTTGCCGTGCATGTCCTGCCCTTCGACGACGCGACGCAGGTAGCGCTTGCCGCGGGGGTTGATGAGAATGACAAGTTTTCCGTACTCGGGCATTGGTTCCTCCGGTATGTTCGGGCCGCGAAGCGCATCCTGCACGTCTCACGGCAGGCCGGCGGGCTTGGTATCGGGATGGAGGCCCCGAAGGGCGTACACGGGAAGCGACCACGAAGGCATGAATGTGGTGCATCCCCGTTCCGTGCGAGGCGCGGCATGGCCGCAGTATCTGTTATGGCACCTGTGCCGTACAGACAGCCGCGCCCGCTGTCAAGAACGCTCGCGGCACACGGTGTCAGCCGATTATCACCGCATCCTTTGCGCCTCTTCCCGGTTTCTGTTGCATTTTTCCGTAAAACCCGTTTTGATACGCTCTCGGCACGTCTTCCACGACGCGCCCCGAAGAGTTTTCGAGCAGGATTTCCGCCCCATGACCTATGCCTACGTGTTCGGCCCCGTCGCGTCGAGCCGCCTTGGACGTTCCCTTGGCCTCGACCTGCTGGGCAGACGCATCTGCTCCATGGACTGTCTCTACTGTGAGGTAGGCAGTACCGATACGCTCACCACCGAACGCGCACCGTGGGTGCCTGCCGACGTGCTGCTGGGCGAGCTTGCACAATGGGCAGCTGAACATCCTGAACGTCCCGACCACCTCACGCTGGGCGGTTCGGGAGAACCCTGCCTGAACAGCGACCTCGCGACCATCATCGCGGGGTGCCGCCGCATCATGCCGGGTGTGCCCGTGGCCGTGCTCACCAATGCCACCCTGCTGGACAGGGCCGACGTGCGGGCCGACCTTGCCAGCGCAGACGTGGTGCTGCCGTCGCTCGACTCGCTCGTGGAGAGCGAATTCCGGCGCATCAACCGCACCTGTGGGGGCATCACGGCCCATGCCGTCGCCGGGGGCATACTCGATTTCGCGAGAGACTTCAGCGGACGCATCTGGCTGGAGGTGCTACTTCTGCAGGGCGTGAACGACACGCCCGAGAACCTTGCACTGCTCACCGATTTTGTCCGTGAACTCGCACCGGACAGGGTGGACGTGACCACCCTCTCACGCCCCGGCACTTGGCCGGGGGCCCGCCCCGCCGACCGGGAGACGCTGGCCGCATGGCGCACGGCGCTGAACGCCGCCGCAAGGCCCGCAGGTGGACACGCGGCCCCCGCTGCCGCAGCCCCATCCCTGACCGGAAGGGCTGCGCCCGATGCGCCATCCACGGGGCCGTCGTCTGCGGATGCAGGTCATGCCGGGGGGCTGACGCCCGATGGCATGCCCCGCATCACGAACGGTGCCACAACGGGTACCGGGCCTGATGTCGCGACGGACGTGGTCGAATCGCTACGCCGCCGCCCGCAGACAGTGGGCCAGCTGGCGCAGGCCCTCGCCCGGCCCGAAGACGCTCTTCGCGCCGAGGTGGAGACACTGGCACGGGCAGGACGCATCCGCCCCGTGACAGACGGTCTCACCCACTCCGCATCCGGCGAGGTCTTCTGGACCGCCCGCCACGCGGAAACCGGGGAATAGCCCCGCAAATTTCAGACATTTCTTACAACTTTCTTCGAGGAACGCATGACAACAGCAAAGAAGGGCAAGCGCAAGATGTACATCAGCGTGCTGCCGGGAGAACAGGTCGAAGTGGCCCTCTCCGAGGACGGCGCCGTCACGGAATACTACGTGGAGATGCTGCATCAGGCCAAGACCAAGGGTAACATCTACAAGGGTGTCATCAACAACATCGACACCAACCTGCAAGCCGCCTTCGTCAACTACGGGGCCGAAAAGAACGGCTTTCTCCAGATAGACGAGGTGCACCCCGAATACTACATCTCGCCGCACGACCCCACCAAGGGCAAGAAGTACCCGCTCATGCAGAAGGTTCTGAAGGCGGGTCAGGAAGTGCTTGTGCAGGTTGTGAAAGAACCCACCGGGAACAAGGGCGCCTTTCTCACTTCGTATCTTTCGCTGCCGGGCCGCTTTCTCGTGCTCACGCCGGGGCGCGAACAGATTGGCGTCTCCCGCAAGGTCGAGGACGACGAGGAACGCAGCCGCCTGCGCGAGATGCTTGAGGGCCTCAGCGCCGGGCCGGGCCTTGGCGTCATCGTCCGCACCGTGAGTGCCGGTACCAGCAAGACGACCCTGCAGCGCGACCTGCAATTCCTCAAGCGCCTGTGGAAAGACGTCCGCAAGAAGGGCACCACCGAGCAGACCCCTTGCCAGATTTATCAGGAGCCCGACCTCGCCACCCGTTCGGTGCGCGACTACCTCACCGACGACGTGTCCGAGGTATGGGTCGACGACGCGGCCACGGCCGAACTCATCCGCGAATTCGTCACGCTGGTGTTCCCCCGCAAGGCCAGCCTCGTGAAACTGCATACCGACCCCGAACGCACCCTGTGGGAACGGTTCGGCATCCGGAAGCAACTCGACCAGATCTACTCGCGCGAGGTCATCCTGCCTTCGGGCGGGCGTCTCGTCTTCGACCAGACCGAAGCGCTCATGGCCATCGACATCAACTCCGGCAAGATCGCGGGCAAGACCAACTTCGAGTCCATGGCCCTCAAGACCAATACCGAAGCCGCAGAATCCATCGCCCAGCAGTTGCGCCTGCGCGACATCGGCGGGCAGGTGGTGATCGACTTCATCGAGATGCGCGACCACAACCACTGGCGCGAGGTGGAAAAGACCCTGCGCAACGCCATGAAGGGCGACCGCGCCCGGCATGACGTGGGCAAGATGAGCCGCTTCGGCCTGCTGCAGGTGGTGCGCCAGCGCACGGGCTCGTCGGCGCTCTCCATCACCATGGAGGCGTGCCCCTGCTGCCGCGGGTCGGGCCTGCGCCGCAACATGGAGTGGCAGTCGCTTCAGGCATTGCGCGAACTGCACCGCCAGTTGCGTGCCCTGCCTCAGGGACAGTGCGTGCATGTGTTCGAGACATCACCGGAACTGGCCTTCTACCTCCTCAACCACAAGCGCGAACGGCTGCTCGAACTCGAGCGCCGCTTCAACCTGCGTCTTGAGGTGAGGCCCACCGGAAAGTAGCCATGTCCCGCCTTCTCCTGCATGTGTGCTGCGGCCCGTGCAGCATCGCCACCGTGCGTATGCTGCGTGACGAGGGGTATGAGGTGACGGGGCTTTTCGTGAACCCCAACATCCATCCGCTACAGGAATACCTGAAGCGGCGCGAAGCCATGCAGGAGACGGCGGCACGTCTCGACCTGCCCATGATATGGCGGGACGACGTCTACGATGTGCCCGCATGGCTGCGCGGCATGGCATGGCGTGAAGCCCCGGAGACGCGCTGCCGCATCTGCTACGCGACCCGCATCGAGACCACCCTTGCCGTTGCGCGGCACGGGGGCTTCGATGCCTTCTCCACCACCCTTCTCTATTCGCGGCATCAGCGCCACGAAACCATCCGCGAGGTATGCGAGGGTGCGGCGGCAGACGGCCCCGTGTCTTTCGTGTACCGCGACTTCCGTACCGGATGGCAGGAGGGCATAGACACCTCGCGCGGGTGGGGCATATACCGGCAACAGTGGTGCGGTTGCATCTACAGCGAGAATGAACGCCATGCCGCCGACTTCTCGAAGGCCACGGGCAGAAGGCCCGACTCCCGGCGCCGTGCCGAAGGCCCGGTGTCGTCGCCGCCCTCCGGTGGCGGCAGGACCGGGCGAAGCCCGGCACAGCGCGGGTAGACACCCGTGAAAGCCCCGCCAGGGCGGGCCCAACCGGGGGCACAGTGCTGCTCTACATCCATGTGCCTTTCTGCCGCCGCAAGTGCCGCTACTGCGCCTTCCACTCGCTTCCCCTCATCGGTGAAGGCGGCACTTCCCCTGCGCCCGAGGCACTCCAGACGCCCCATGCCGACACGGCCATTACCGCAGGGCCGACAGCAGCCAGTACCGCCCTTGCCGGTGTTGCCCCTGTAACGCCTTCCGCGCAAGCCATCTCCGGGCAGGACGGGCACACGTCCACGAAGGGACATGGCGTCCCGCCCGAGTCCCCACCCGGCCCCACGGCCAATGCCGCTGGCATGTCAGGCGGCATCGCGGGCATCGTCGACCGTGCGGGCGGTGCCATGCGCTCATGCACGCCCGCCGAAGCGCTTCCGGCCTATGTCGAAACGCTGTTCTCCGAACTTGCCCTGTGGGGTGACAGACTCGGCAACGCCACGGTGGAGACCATCTTCTTCGGGGGCGGCACGCCCAGCCTGCTGCCGCCCCATGTCGTCGCCGCCATCCTCGACCGGGTGCACCGCACCTTTTCGGTGGCACCGGGGGCGGAAATCAGCCTCGAAGCCAACCCCGAATCGCTGTCGAACAGACAACAGGCCCGGGGCCTGTACGACGCGGGGGTCAACCGTCTGTCTCTCGGGGTTCAGGCCCTCGATGACGCGTTGCTCCACCTCATGGGCCGTCCGCACCGGGCGCGCGACGCCATCCGTGCCTTCAACGCCGCACGCGACGCAGGGTTCACCAACATCAGCCTCGACTTCATCTGGGGGCTTCCGGGGCAACGCCTGCGCCAGTGGCTCGACCAGCTGCGCGAGGTCGTCCGCCTGCGGCCTGAACACCTGTCATGCTATGGACTCACCCTCGAAGAGGGGACGCCGCTCACTGCCGACGTGGAGTCGGGCAGCATCGCCCTGCCCGTGGAGCGCGAGCAGGCAGCCATGTTCATGCAAGGGGCAGAACGGCTTGAAGAGGCCGGCTACCTGCAATACGAGATTTCCAACTTCGCGCGCATGGGCTTCCAGTGCCACCACAACCTCGGCTACTGGGAAGGACGCGACTATCTGGGCCTCGGGCCCTCGGCCACATCGACCATCGACGGCCTGCGCTGGACGAATCCCTACGACCATGGCGCATGGCACGAGTCCGTGCGCACCGGGCGCATAGGTGCCGACGCGGAACGCCTCGACCTCACCGTGCGGGTGCTCGAACTCGTCATGCTGCGGTTGCGCACGACCCGCGGCCTGCGCGTGAAGGCCTACCGCGAGCTCACGGGCCGCGACTTTCTGCGCGACCACAAGCCGCTGGTGCATCTGCTGCACCGCAACGGGCTTGTCCGCATCCGTGACGGCTACCTGCGCCTCACCCGCAACGGCATGCTCGTCTCCAACAGCATCCTCGAACGGTTCTTCGAGCGCTCCGAGACATTGCTCACGCTCGAATCCACAGAGAAGACGCACGAGACGCGGATGGCAGGCCCCATCAGCGGGGACACCCCATGATAGGGCAGGCGGACAAGGCCCATGGCCGACAGGGCCGGGCATCATCGCTGGCGCAAGGGCTGGCCTCCCTGCGCGCCCTCGGTCTGCTGCCCTTCGCCATCGCGCTTTCCATCCTGCTGCTGGGCATCAGCACGGCACGGCATATCCATGTCCGCTACATCGAAAACCTCGAGACGCAACACCGCAGGCTTGAATCCACGGCTACCCTTTTCTCGGAACGCCTGACCGCCATCCTGCGCGGCCCCGAGACGACGCTCGCGTTCTACGCAGCCTCGCACATAGCCCACCCCGACATGATGCCTCCCGGCTTCGGAGAGGACATCCCCCTCTGGCTGGAAGGGTTCGACGGCTTCATGCTGCTTGACGCCTCCTGCACGACCATCGCAACGCCCACACGACCGTTCCCCGACGCCGTCCGTCTCAAGACGATGCACCTGTGCCGCACCCTGCTCAACGACAAGGACAGCCCGGCCCTCATCAGACCGGATGCGGAAGCCACGGAAGGCCGGCTCATCCTCGCGCGGCGTCTCGTCAACGCCGACGGGGTGTTCGATGGCATCATCACCGCCATCATGACCCCCGGGCACATGCGCAGCCCCCTTGCCACGGGCGGCGGCCCCCCCGTCAAGACCGTGGCGGACGTGCTGTCCCTCGTGGACATCGACGACACGCCCCTTGCCACCTGGCAACGGGCAGGCGGCCCCGAAGTCCAAGGCGTCCTGCCCGCCCGCGTCTCCCGTCAGGGCACCAGCGGGCCCGGACCATCGCGTCAGCCCCTCATCACGCATCGGCATGACATCCCCGGCTATCCACTTCGCATCGTCGTGGGGGTGACCACCGACAGGGCTCTCGCCGAATGGCGCGAACAGAGTCTGCGTCAGGGCCTCGCGGCGGCAGCCATCTCCTTCGCCATCGCCGCCCTCGGCCTGCTGGCACTGCGCCAGAAGCGTCGCAGGCTTGTGACAGAACGCGCCCTCGCCGAGAGCGAACGTCGCTATCGCGTGCTCGTCGAGAACTTTCCGGAAAGCGCCGTCATGCTCTTCAGCGACGACAAGCGCTGCATGCTCGCCGACGGTGCGGGGCTTGCCGCCATGGGCATCACCGCCAACAGTGCGATCGGGCGCAGCCCACAGGAGTTGCTGCCGACCCATGCCGCGCCCCCGCTTGCGGAAGCCATCGACAACGCGCTGGCGGGAGACGTCTGGCGAGGTTCGTTCATTCTCGGCGAACGCCTCATCGAACTGCATGTATCGCCGATGCCGCCCCTCACCGAAGAGGAGTCCTCTTACTGTCTCGCCGTCCTGCGCGACGCCACCGAAGCCGAACGCATACGCCGCGAGTTGCGTGACAGCGCATACCGGCTCAACGAGGCGCAACGAATCGCCAGACTGGGCTCGTTCGAAGCCAACTTCGTCACCGGAGACTGCGTTTGGTCACACGAGTTGCTTCGCCTCGTCGGCCTCTCCCCGGACGACGCACCGGCTTCGCTGGAATCGTTCTTCGAGCGCTTCGCACCGGAGCAACGTGCATGGCTCGAGACGCTCCTGCACGGCCCCATGCAAGGCCCGCTTGCCGTCATCGAGCACAGCTTCCCGTTTCGCACGGCGGACGACAGAAACCGCCATGGGCGACTGCACCTGCATTTCCATCGCGGCGAAAGCGGGATGCCCGCCATCGGTTACGGGACCATGCAGGACATCACGGAACTGCATGAGGCGACCATCGCGCTCAAACGAAGCGAGGCCGACCTCAACGAGGCTCTGCACATCGCGCAGATGGCCTCCATCACGCACGAACACGGCACGGGAACCACGCGCATCTCATCCACCCTGCTCCATCTTCTCCACGCAGAGGGAACAGGCCGCCCCACCGTCGAGCTCCTTCGCCAATACATGCCGTCTCTCCTCCCACTCGTACGCGACGGCGTCGCCCCTCCACAGCATCACCAGCCACCTGCCGGGGACGGCTATCGCACCGTCATCCCCTTCACGACAGTCAGCGGCGAACAACGGCACGGCCAGTTGCACCTGCGCACCCTGCGTGACGTGTCGGGCAACGCCGTCGTCACCCGTGGCGCCATGCAGGACGTAACCTACCGGGTCAGCATCGAGAACGCCCTGCGCAGGAGCGAGTCGTCATACCGGGCGCTTGCCGACAACCTCCCCAACGGCGTCGTTCTGCTCGTCGACCCCGCAGACATCCTGCGGGTCGCGGCCGGGCAGGGACTGCACTCGCTGCTGGACTCCGGGGCCCCTTGCATACCGGCACCGTACACGACCATCCTCCCGTCGCCCCTTGCCACCGAACTGATGCCGCTCATCATGTCGGCCCGTCACGGGACGACCGCCCACAGGGAGATTCCCTACGGGGCCGCCGTCTTCGATGTGGTCGCCCTGCCGCTGCCCGGCGAGACCCACCGCACGGAAGGAGTGGCCCACGATGTCATGCTGCTTCTTCAGGATGTGACCAGCCGGAAACAGTGGGAGGAGCAGATGCGGGCTTCACGCGACGAGGCCGCAGCCATGAGCGAACTGAAATCGCAGTTCGTCGCCAACATCAGCCACGAGATGCGCACGCCGCTTTCAGGCATCCTCGGCATCGCCGACGTGGCCCTCACCACCGAGGGCAACCCCGCGTTGCTGCGCAACTATTTCAGCATGGTGCAGAACGTCGCGGAAGGCCTTCTGGGCGTCATCAACGACCTGCTGGACTTCTCACGGCTTGAAGCGGGCCGGATGCCGCTCGACAAGGTCGAATACGACCTGCACACCACCGTGCGGGACGCGCTGGCGCCTCTTGCCATGCAAGCCGAACGCAAGGGGCTGGCGCTTGAACTGCATATGCAGAACGGACTTCCGCTCACCCTGCGCGGCGACCCGCTTCGGCTACGCCAGATACTGGTCAACCTTGTGGGCAACGCGGTGAAGTTCACGCCGCAGGGCACGGTGCACGTGGATGTCAGCACCGGAGACGGGGTGACCCATGACCGGGAATGCCTCGTCTTCACCATAGAGGACACCGGCCCCGGCATCCCGCACGAGAAGCTGGCCCACATCTTCGAGAGCTTCGCACAGGCCGACGGGTCGTATTCCCGCCAGCACACGGGTAGCGGTCTGGGCCTTGCCATCTCGCGTCATCTCGTCGAACTGCAGGGCGGGGATATCGGAGTGCAGAGCACACCGGGTGAAGGGAGCGTCTTCTGGTTCACACTGCCGCTTGGCGACATCCACCCGGCACGTCGCACACAACGGCAACGTGTCGACCTCGACACCCGCACGCCGACGACGCCGTTGCGCATCCTTCTTGCGGAAGACAACGAGTTGAACCGCGAATTCCTCACCATCTTCCTCGAAGAAGGCGGTCACTCGGTCGTCACCGCCTGCGACGGGTATGAAGTGCTCGACATCCTCCACCGCGAACACGTGGACCTCGTGCTCATGGACATCCAGATGCCGCGCATGAACGGCATGGAGGCGACACGCAGCATCCGCTCCTCGGGCGAGGCATGGAGCACTGTGCCCGTCATCGCCCTGACGGCGCACAGCATGGCGGGAGACAGGGACCGCTTCATCGCGGAGGGCATGAGCGACTTCGTGGGCAAGCCCGTCGACCGCAACGAACTCCATGCCGCCATCGCGCGCAACACACGGCACATGGCAGACAAATGAAGCTGCCCATTCAAGGGGGCACAACTTCTGACGTGCAGTGCTCCTTGCAGCCCTTCACGCATGCACGGCCAACGCCAAACATGAACGGCGCGGAACACAGTCCCGCGCCGTTCGTCTTCTGCGAATGTCCTTGGGCAACCGTCCTTCCGTGACAGGCCCGTCGGAGATGACACCCTGAAAACGGCTAGGCGGCGGGCTTCTCCTCCACCCCCAGAAGAGCCATGGCGAAATCACTGCCATTGAAAGGACGCATGTCCTCCATCTTCTCGCCAAGCCCCACATAGGTGATGGGAATGCCGAACTGCATGGCCACAGCCACCACGATACCACCCTTGGCGGTACCGTCGAGCTTCGTCAGGACGATCTCGTCCACGCCACACGCCTCATTGAAGAGTTTCGTCTGCGAAAGGGCGTTCTGCCCCGTGGTTGCGTCGATGACGAGAATGGAACGATGCGGTGCCCCAGGATGCTTGCGACCGAGCACCTTGCGGATCTTGTGCAGTTCTTCCATGAGGTTGGCCTTGGTGTGCAGACGTCCTGCCGTATCGACCAGCAAGAGGTCGTAGCCCTCGCTCACGGCCTTGTCCATGGCCTCATAGGCGACGGCAGCCGGGTCGGCCCCCGCCGTCTTGGCATAGAATCCGGCCCCGACGCGCTTTGCCCATATCTCGAGCTGTTCGATGGCGGCGGCGCGGAAGGTGTCGCCAGCGGCGATGAGCACCTTGCGCCCCTGCAACTGCGCCCTGTAGGCAAGCTTGGCGATGGTGGTGGTCTTGCCCACGCCGTTGACGCCGATAAGCAGGACGACCTCGGGCGGGTTCACGGCCGCGATGCGGCGCGGGGCACGGAAGATGACCTCAAGCTCTTCGCGCAGCAACTCACGGAAGCGCGCGGGGTCATCGGTTCCCGCCTTGCGTGCACGCTCGCGCAGACGCCCTATCAACTGTGTCGTGGGTTCGAAACCCACGTCGGCCATGATGAGAATCTCTTCGAGCTCTTCCCAGAACCCTTCGTCGATGCGACCGTGCGACGCCAGCAGCCCGTCGATGCGGCGGCCTATCTGTTCACGGGTGCGCGCCAGCCCCTCGGTGAGTTTGAGCATCAGACGGCTGCGTTCGTCCTCCTCGTCTTCGAGGTCGAGGGCGAGGGCCAGCCTGTACTGAAGTTCCGACCTGAAGTCCGCCACGTAGCGGTATTCCATGGCCTCAAGCCAGCGACCGAAATCGCGGACGAACGTCTCGGCCTCGTCAGCCGGCACTTCAAGGGAGGAGAAAAAGAAACGGAGACGTTCCCACAGGATGGGTCCGGCCTCGTCCACGCCGTCCAGCACGTGCCCGAGCCAGACGGAAAGACGGGGTTCGGCCTGACGCAGGGCCAGCGTGAGCTCTGTCTTCCATGGTGCCTCGCCCCCATGCACGGCATCATCAGGTACGGCATCATCAGGTACGGCATCATCAGGCGTGGCTATGGCGTGGGGGGCGGCAGGCGATGGCGCGTCCTGTGCCGCAGGCATCGCCGCACCGGTCCCGACCGGCGACCCGGTCGAAGAGGTGCCGACGATGGCGGAGCCTTCGGCCTCCACAGGCTTGCTGACATCTTCCGGGGCGGTGTCGCCCTTCCACAATCGCTTTATGGCAGAGAAGAAACCCATGCATACTTCCCGGTGCTGACGTTCATTGACAGGCGCCCATAGACATGGACGCGAGGGCAGTCATAGTTCCGTATCTGCAAGAGGACGTCAAGCATACCCGAGTTGTCACTTTTCATATATCTGCTCATGGTGTACAGGACCATTTACTCTGAACACTCCGCACACATTGACCCGGGGGGGTACGATGTCGGGTCCGGAACAAAGCAGGTCTCTCGCCCGGGAACTCACCTTCAGCCTCGTGACCCTCGTGGCGGCTGTGGTGGTGGCCCTCTCCTCATCCCTCTACCTGCAACTGTCGCAGGACATGCTTGAGGATATCGAGCGCAAGGCCGACGAGTACAGCACAAGGCTCACCGACATCCTCTCCATCCCCATGTGGAACTTCGACGCCCGCACCCTTGAACAGATAGGTGCGGTCTTTGCCCAGTACGACCTCGTCAACGAACTCTCCATACGCGACGTCCAGGGCCGCACCCTGTTCATGCTGCGCAAGGCCGACGACCCCGACGCCACCATCATGCGACAGCACGATGTGCACTTCGAGGGCGAAGTCATCGGCCATGTGTCCATGGCCTTCACGCTCAAGGCCTACCGGGCCTCGTTGCGTGACCTTGCCAAGGCGGCGGCCGCCATCGTCGGCGTGGTCGTGGTGGTGCTCTTCACCGCCACGGGTATTCTGCTGCGCGTGTTGCTGCGACGCCCGCTCGACGCCTTGCAGACAGGCATGGACCGCATCGCGCAAGGCGATTTCTCGTATGATGTTCGTTCGATCCCCCATGTGGAACTGTCACACATCGCCGAGAACTTCGCGCGCATGGCCCATGAGGTAGAACTGCGCGAACGTGAACTGCATGCCATCAACGACAGGCTGCAACAGGAGATAGCCGTCCGCCGCAGCGCCGAAGAGGCCCTGCGCACCAGCGAGGAACGCTACGCCCTCGCCGTGCGGGGAACCAGCGACGGCATATGGGACTGGGACCTTCGTACCGGGGACGTCTATTTCGCGCCCCGCTGGAAGAGCATCATCGGCTACGAAGACCACGAACTGCCCAACGCCATCTCCACGTGGAAGGACAACGTCCACCCCGATGACATGCCACGGGTCATCGAGGCCAACGAAAGCTGCATGCGTCGCGAGGTTCCCGAGTTCCAGGTGGAATACCGGATGCGCCACAAGGACGGTTCATGGTGCTGGGTGCTGGGCCGCGGTGCCGCCATATGGGACGAACAGGGCAATGCGCTTCGCATGGCCGGGGCGCACACCGACATCACGGGCTGGAAGGCCACCGAACAGGCCCTGCGCGAGGCCAAGAACACCCTCGACAACGTCATCAACGCCATGCCCTCGACCATCGTGGGACTCGACCAGCACGGACGTGTGACACTCTGGAACCTCACCGCCGCCAACGACACGGGGCTGGCGCGTGAGCAGGTGATGGGCCATGGACTGGAAGAGGTGCTGCCTCGCTTCGCCTTCCTTTCCCCCGACGTGACCCGCTGCATGAACGAAGGGCGCACCATCGCCATGCAGAAGGTTTCGCTGCCCCAAGGCGTGGGGCAACGCCACTACGACATCGTCATCCTCCCTGTCGTCACGCGCGGGGCCTACGGCGCTGTGCTGCGTATCGACGATGTCACCGCCCGCATGCGTATCGAAGAGATCATGGTCCAGACCGAAAAGATGCTCTCGGTGGGCGGGCTGGCAGCAGGCATGGCCCATGAGATAAACAACCCCCTCGGGGGCATACTGCAAGGCGCGCAGAACATCATGCGCCGCATCGACCCCACCCTGCCCGCCAACCGCAAGGCTGCGGAAGAATCGGGATGCGACCTTGAGAACCTGCACACCTACATGACATCACGGGGCATCATCCGCTTTCTCGAGGGCATCCGCGAATCGGGACAGCGCGCGGCATCCATCGTCAGCAACATGCTGGAGTTCAGCCGCAGCAGCGATTCGCGCTGGAGTCGCGTTGCCATTCCCCACCTTGTCGAACGCACGCTCGAACTGGCCGCCAACGACTACGACCTCAAAAAGAAATATGACTTCAGGCACATCGAGATCGTGCAGGACTTCGCGCCCGACCTGCCGGAGGTGCTGTGCATGCCTACGGAGATCGAGCAGGTGCTGCTCAACCTGTTCAAGAACGCCGCACAGGCCATGCCGGAACGGGGGCAGCGCGCCGACGCGCCACGCATCACCGTACGTGGGGCCCTCGAAGGTGACAGGATACGTCTCGATGTGGCCGACAACGGGCCGGGCATGGTGGAAGATGTGCGGCGCAGGGTGTTCGAACCCTTCTACACGACCAAGAACGTGGGAGAGGGCACCGGGCTTGGCCTTTCCGTCTCCTACTTCATCATCACCACGAATCATGGCGGTTCGTTCAGCGTACAGTCCGAACCCGGGTCGGGGACGATGTTCTCCATCCGTCTTCCGCTCACCCAGCCCGGAATGCCCCGTAACGAAGCCGCGTGACACCCCCGTCAACGGCAAATGGGGCATCCACGGCGCGTGGTCCCCGTGTCATGGCGGACCGCCTCGCTGAACTCCCCTCTCACCACGCCGCCACGGCGACGCCCACGCCACCAGACAGGCTCTTCTGACACCTACACCCTCGCTGCAAGGGCACACCACCGCATGACACCCCGCAAGCTCACCGGGTGTATGGGCACGTCCCCCTGTGGTGACACCCTGCTGGCAGGATGCGCACGGTCACCGGGACGGGCGGGGTACAGGACAAGACAGCCTGACGAGAACACCCGCCACCCGCGGCCCGTCTCCTGTCGTCGGGGCCACCGGAGAGCGCCCGCCATTCTGGAAGGATGTGTACCTAGGGCTCTTCGTAACGTGCAAGCATTTCGCGGATGGAGGTGACGACCCGGTCGAGTTCACCCCTGAACGCAGCCACAAGCGACTGTTGTGTCGACTTGTCACCGCCCATTTCAAGAGCGAGGCAGATGGCCCGCAGTTCATGGGCCGAAATATTGCCCGCCGCCCCGGCGAGTGTATGCCCCCGCAGCTTGACCGCTTCATCGTCGCCGGCTTCGACCATGGCGGCAAGTCCGTCCGCAGCATCGGCGTACGCCGTGACGAAACTCCGCAGCACCTTGAGCAGCAGCCATTCCTTTCCCCCCACGCGTGTGAGCACCTCGCCGATGTCCACCCCTTCAAGGGCGGTGGGGAGTGGAGGTCCGGCGAGACGGCGCGGGGCACGGGAACGGGAAGTTGTCGTTGCGGCGACGGCAGAGACGTCCGCCACGCCCGCAGGGACAGACGACGCTTCGGCATCCGGCATGTGCGACGACGCCCCGTCGCCCGGTATGGACGAGGGCGTAGCAGCGCCCGATTCGAACGACGACGCGTTCGCGTCCGATGTGGACGACGACGTTTCCGTCTCGTGCCCGCCGGATGCAATCACCTCCGCTACGGCTGCCATCCCGGGTACACCGACGCCCCTGGTGGCAGCCCCATCGGCAGTCCCCCCAAGAACAAGGGTCTCGCCCGAGATCAGGGTAGCGGCGTTCGGCGACAGCGTAGCGTCAGTGACAGCACTCTCTCCGTGTTCCTGCCCCGCCATGCGTGGTGCCGCGTCCGCCCCTGCGACATCGTGCCGCCCTTGCCCCTTCACGGCCCGCAAGCCACGCAAGAACGCCACCAGAGTCTCCATCTCGAGGGGCTTCTCCACGACTCCGGCAACGCGAATGCCGCGTTCGGCAAGTTCGGCAACCGACAGCTTCTGGGCCGTGAAAAGCGCCACAGGCACGGTATCCCCGTCCGGCAATGCCCGCAGGCGTTCAAGCGTTGCAAATCCGTCCAGTACTGGCATCTGCACATCGATGAGCACGACATCGTAAGGGGCAGCGGCAAAATGCGCGAGCATGGTCGCGCCATCTGCTGTTTCATTCACCTGCACGCCAAAACCGGTGAGCATCTCCCGCAAGACCAGACGACTCACGTCATCATCCTCGGCGACGAGGACGCGCATCCCCTCCAGCCCCGAACCCCCCTCATGGACGGATTGGTCGGCATCATGCCCATCCCCCGACGCGCCCACGGACGGCATAGCCCCCGGCTGCGTCATGGGTCCGGTGACAGCCTGCCCTTCGACTACCCGTGCCGCAGAGGACGCACCACCACTCCCGTCTCGCGAAGATGGGATGTGGAGCCCTGCCCTCATGTCGCCCTTCATGGCTGTCGCCTGCGCGCCATCAGGCATCCCCGGGGCAAAGACCGCGTCTAGTGCGGCGCGCAGGGTGGCCGCGCGCACCGGGCGCCCCACGAACGCAACGACACCGGCACCGGCACAGAGCGAAGGTTCGGGTTCCTCTCCATAGGGGACAAGCAACAGTACAGGAGGCCCCGGCTGCCCCGGACGGGACAAGGCGGCAAGCCCCCCCTGCAGGTGCGACGACAGCACGCACACGTCGGCATCGGCGGCGGCGTCCTTCAGGGCGGCAGCGCCAGACACCGCCACGACCTCGGCCCCCCACCGCCGCAACAACCCGCTCAGCACACGCTGTAGCGAGGCATGACTCTCGCCGAGAACCACCCGCACGCCCTGCGGCAGGGGCAGAGGGTCAGACGGCCCTTCGACGAAGCCGCAGTGCACCGTGAACCGGAACACGGTGCCACGCCCCGGTGTGCTGTCCACCTCGATGCTTCCCCCCATGAGCCGCACAAGCTCACGTGCGATGGCAAGCCCCAGACCGCTTCCACCGAATCGTCGTGCGACGCTGGCATCGGCCTGACTAAACATCTCGAACAGGCGCTTGCGGGCCTCTGCGGGTATCCCCACCCCGGTATCCCGCACGGCGAACCGGAGCAGAACGCTGCCGTCGCCCTGCCGCTCGTGGGATATACGCACCACGATCTCGCCTTGCTCCGTGAACTTGAAGGCGTTGCCCACGATATTGACCAGCACCTGTCGCAAACGGGTGGGGTCTCCCGCGACCTTGCACGGCAGGTCGGAGGCCATATCCAGCACAAGGGCGACATCGCGTTCCGCAAGATGGGCGCGGAACAGGTCGAGCACATCCTCCACAGACTCGCGCAAGGCGAAGGGAATGCGCTCGATACGCAACTTGCCGGCCTCGATGCGCGAGAAGTCGAGAACACCATTGATGACATCGAGCAGGGCATGGCTCGACGAGCGCACGATCTCAAGATGCTCGCGCAGCCGGGGTTCGAGCTGGCCGCGCAGTGAAATGTCCAGAAGCCCTATGATACCGGTCATGGGCGTGCGTACCTCGTGGGTGATGGCGGCAAGGAAATCGGCCATGGCCTTGCTCTCGCGCTCGGCACGTTCGCGTGCCCCCACGAACTCGGCGGTACGTTCGCTCACCTCCATCTCAAGACGCCTGCGTTGCTCACCAAGCAGCCGGTTGCGCTGTTCGATGCGCTCCAGCATGGCATTGAAGCTGTCCACAAGCTCACCTATCTCATCATCGGCCCCCTTGGGGGCACGCAGCGCGAAATTCTCCTCACTGGTGACACGACGCGCCACCCCGCCAAGACGGCCCAGCGGCGCAATGAGCACCGACCGCACCAGCAGCATCAACCCCACCGCCAGAATCCCCGCCAGAAGGGTGTAACGCCACACGGCCTGCTGAAAACGCTCGGCAAGGCGCGCCGCAAGAAAGCGCGGCGACACCATGATGGATAGCGACCCGACCTGCGTGCCTTCCACGACGAGGTCGCGACGCTCCTCTACGACATCCGGCGGCGCGCTGCCGACCCACGGCACCACACGCCACGACGCGTCGCGCTGCATCCCCTCGAACAGCTGGCGCCCCTGTTCGAACACGGCGATGCCGTAGACGCGGGGGTCGTCCATCTCGGCCTGGATGATGGCTCGCGCCGAAGGGCCGTCGAGGTTCCATAGCGGAAGGGCGAGAAGCCGTGCCGCCCTGTCGGCCAGCAGCCGGGTCTCCTGACGCAGTTGCATCTCTTCGGCCTCGCGCAGCAGCGTGTGCTCCCAGAAGGCGAATCCGGCAAGCAACACCATGGTGACCATGAGCACCAGCAGGCTGACGCGCACTTGCAGACCGATAGCTGACCGTGATGAATGGGGCATGACTTCCTCGTGCGGAAGGGGGTTCCGACCATAATGCGCCATCAGGCGGTTCATGGCAACGGCGGGGTTGCCTCACCGTCCATACGGCGTCGTGCGGTCCGGGGCACATCGGGTCATGCGCTCAAGGCCCCGGTTCATCACGACGGCGCAAGGCGGCAAGGCACTCACGCCATTCGGGAAGACGGAAGACCACGGCACCGAGGGCATAAAAAAGGCAGCCCGCAGCCACACCGCATACCAGCACAAGCGTCCACCCCGCCCCGAGACCGACCAGTCGTTCCATCAGGCCCCCCACCAGCCAGAACAACGCCACACTGAGCAGTCCCTGCGTGGCCAGCCCCCACGACATCAGCGGGCAGCGCGTCCCCGTCCGTACGATGGAAAGATGCAGCAGCAGCGTGTTGCACCACGCCCCCAGAGACGCCGCCAGAGGCGGTCCGGCAACGCCTAGGGGGCCGGAAAGGGCCAGCCCCGCGACCAGCACCACGGCCAGCGAAACAAGGGCCGCCAGCACCGGTGTCCGGGTATCGCCCCGCGCATGCGTGGCGGCAAGCAGGGTCCGCCCCAGCGCGAAAGCGGGCAACCCTGGCGCGTAGGCGCACAGTGCCGTCACCGTCCCTGCCACCGCTGCGGCATCGAATGCACCGTGCCCGAACAGGACTTGCACCAGCGGATGGGCCACGGCCATGAGTCCGGCAGCGGCGGGCAATGTCACAAAAAGCGAGAGACGAACCCCCTGCCTGAGCAACGTCTCGAAATGCTCCCGCCGCCCTGCAGCATGGAGAGAAGCCAGCACGGGAAGCGAAGCCGTCCCGATGGCGACCCCGAAGACTCCCAGCGGGAACTCGACCAGCCGTTCGGCGTAGTAGAGCGAGGCGACGCCGCCATCACCGAGGAACGACGCCACCATGGTGCTCAGAAGCACCCCGGCCTGATGGGCCGAAGCCCCGAAGACGCCACCAAGGGCCGACAGCATGCGCAAGGGGGCTGTGCGCCCATCCATCACAGGCCCGGATGGCGTCTCTGCCGACGTCTGCGTCGCGCCCGCCGCGTCCGGAACCTTTTGCCCCACCGCCGCACCATGCATGACGGGGCCTTCCCGTACTGTGCTCGCCTGCTGCGCCGGAACCTCCTTCGTCGAGGTGCGAAACGCCCCGGCCCGCAGCAGTGGCACGGCCTGCACGAGCAACTGCGCGAAGCCGCCTGCGACCACGCCACAGGCCAGCATGTACTCGGGACGCCATGGTCCGAACGCTGCAAGAGCGGCCCCGACAAGCATGGCGACATTGAAGGCCACGGGCGCACAGGCCGGAATGAACAGTTCGCCGCGGCTGTGGAGAAGCCCCATGCACACTCCGGCGAGTCCCACCCACAGGACATAGAAGGCGCACACCCGAAGCAACGACGCCGCAAGCCCTCCTACCTCCGGCGCCAACCCCGGTGCCAGCAAAGCCACCACCGGCGGGGCGAAGACCACAAGCCCCAAGCACAGGGCCGTCAGCCAGCAGGCCACCCTGAACATCATGCCCCGAAAGGCCCTGAAGGCTGCTGCGTCCCCGCCACGACGACGTACCGAGGTGAAGACCGGAACAAGGGCCATCGACATCGACCCCTCGCCGAACATGCGGCGAAGAAAGGTCGGAAGACGCGATGCCACGATGAAGGCGTCGGCCCCGACGCCCGCACCAAGGACGTAGGCCGTGGCAGCATCCCGCGCGAAACCCATGATGCGCGAGACGAGCGTCGTTCCGGCTATCAGGGCCGCCCCCCGCATCGACGAGGTGATGCCCGCCGCCTCTTCCGTGCACACCCGGTCGGGTCGCGGTGCCAGAGGCCCGTCCTCCCCGCGGGTACAGCCCGGATTGCCGCCCCGCGCCAAGGGCCGGTCACTGTCTGGATGAGGATGCTGCGTCATGTCGGCATCATAGCGTATGCCCACGGCGCAGGGAAGCGGTGCAGCCCCGCACTGCCCGCCCCATTGGACGGTCTCCCGAGGCCCGTCATGGCGGTCATGTGACGCGCCGTCCCGGACGTCGGTGGCACTGCACCCCGAGCCCCTAGTGCTGCAAGGATTCTAACGCCTGTTGAGCTTTTGCCCGCGCTGTATTAGCCAAGAGCATTATTTCGGAAGTGACCACTCTTGGGGGAGACGTGCAGAAGACAACTTCCGGGGAGATGCCCGACGGCGTGCCGGGGGCCGTTTCAGCTGTGGCCTCTGCCACACCGGGAACGGAGTCCCTACCGTCACCCTTCGACATCCTCGCCGACCATCTTGCCGACTGGGAATGCTGGGAATCGCCCGAAGGACGGGTGCATTTCGTAACACCCGCCTGCCAGCGCATATCGGGTTTCGGCATCGACAACTTCCGCGCCCACCATCTCTTCATCGAAGGTCTCATCCACCCCGATGACCTGCCGGCATGGCGCAGGCATCGCGAGATGCTCACAGCCAGTCTGCCCAAGGCCGAAGTCGAAATCCGCATCCGCACGGCCGAAGGGGGCGAGAAGTGGCTTGCCGTCACCAGTCGCAACCTGACCGACGGCCACGGTGAACCGCTAGGCATCCGTTCCAGCCTGCGCGACATCACCGACCGCAAGATGGTGCTCTCCCAGTTGCGGCATCAGGCGTGGCACGACCCCCTCACCGGGTTGCCCAACCGTGCCCTGTGCCTCGACCGCCTCGACCGGGCACTCGGCAGGCTGGCGCGGGGCAACGGCGAACTCTGCGCCGTGGTCTTCCTCGACCTCGACCGCTTCAAGCTGGTCAACGACACGCTGGGCAACGCGGCTGGCGACAGGGTGCTGCGCGAGACCGCCCGCAGACTGGGCACGGCGACCCGCAGCACCGACACGGTCTCTCGCCTCGGCAGCGACGAGTTCATCATCCTCATCGAAGACCTGCGGGGAGAGGACGAGGCCCGCGCCACCCTCGGCAGACTGCGCGAGGCGCAACGCGCCCCCTTCGACATCGACGGCAGGCATCTTCGGGTGACCGCCAGCATGGGCGTGGTGCTCGCACGCGGCGGCAACGCCGACGAGGTGCTGCGCAACGCCAACATCGCCATGCACCACGCCAAGGAACATGGCGGCGACGCGGCGTCGTTCTTCCATGCCTCCATGCTCGAAGAGGCCCTCGACCTGATGCAGCTCGAAATCGACCTGCACCGCGCCCTCGAGAATGACGAGTTCTTCCTCGTGTACCAGCCCATCGTCTCGGTGGTCGACCGGCGCATCACCGGCTTCGAGGCACTGCTGCGCTGGCGCCACCCCGAACGTGGCGTCGTGGGGCCGGACGCCTTCATCGCGCTGGCAGAGCACTCCGGGCTCATCCACCTGCTCGGGCGCAAGGCCCTTGATGAGGCGTGCCGCACGCTCGCCAAGTGGCGCAGGGTCGACCAGCTGTTCGACGGCCTCACCATGCACGTGAACCTCTCCGCCCGACAGCTTTCGCAGACCCACATCGTGGAACAGGTGGCAGAGGCCCTGCGCGACTCGTGCCTGCCGCCGCACCTGCTCAAGCTTGAAGTGACCGAGACCATGCTCATGGAGAACCCCGACTACGCCAACGCTGTCCTCTGCCGCCTGCGCGACATCGGCGTGGGTGTCTGTGTCGACGACTTCGGCACCGGGTACTCGTCTCTCAGCTACCTGCAACGATTCCCCATCGACACGCTCAAGGTCGACCGCAGCTTCGTCAGCCGCATGACGCGCGAACCCGGTCAGTTCAAGATCGTGCAGGCGGTCATCGCGCTGGCGCACAGCCTCGGCCTTGAAGTGGTGGCCGAAGGCGTCGAGGATGAAGAGCAGCGCATCATGCTGCTGGGCCTCGCCTGCCGCTACGCACAGGGCTTCCTGTTCGCGAAGCCGCTTGCCGCAGAGGACGTGCCCGCCCACGTGACAGGCTAGGCAGCCACTCCAGAGCATATTGCAAAACGACAAGCCCCCGTGCATGGCACGGGGGCTTTCACATGCAAACGCCCCCGGATGACTCCGGGGGCGTGGCATTGCCGTTGCGGCGCGCGTTACGCAGCACCTACTTCATGGCGTCGGGGAACAACTCCGCAGCCATCTCGCGCAGCTTGTACTTCTGTATCTTGGCGCTGGCGGTCATGGGGAATTCGGAGACGAACGCGATGTGGCGAGGCACCTTGTACCACGAGATGCGCCCGCGGCAGTGGTCACGGACATCCTCGGGGGCGAGGTCGTACCCCTCCTTGGGGATGATGAACGCTCCCACCTCCTCGCCGTACTTGCGGCTGGGCACGCCGACCACCTGTACGTCCTGAACGCCCTCCATGCCATAGAGGAACTCTTCGATTTCCCGTGGGTAGATGTTCTCGCCGCCACGGATGATCATGTCCTTGATGCGCCCTGTGATGCGCACGTAGCCATGCTCGTCCATGATGCCGAGGTCGCCCGAATGAAGCCACCCGTCGCCGTCCACGGCCTTGGCCGTGGCCTCGGGCATGTTGTAGTAGCCCTTCATCACGTTGTAGCCGCGGCAGACCACCTCTCCGGGGGTACCGTGCGGCACCTCCTCGTTGGTCTCGGGGTCGACGATGCGCACCTCGATGCCGGGCATGGCGCGCCCCACGGTCTGCACACGCCGTTCGAGTGAATCGTCCACCAGCGTCTGGGTCATGACGGGCGACCCCTCGGTAAGGCCGTAGCAGATGGTGATTTCACGCATGTTCATCTTCTCGATGACCCGGCGCATGAGCGGTTCGGGGCATACCGAACCCGCCATGATGCCCGTGCGCAGCGAACTGAAGTCGAAGCGGTCGAAGAGCTTGTGCTCCAGCACGGCAAGGAACATGGTCGGCACGCCGTACAGGGCGGTGCACTTCTCCTGGTCGACCGACGCCATGACATGCATGGGGTTGAAGTTCTCAAGGATGACCAGCGCGGCACCGTGGTTGATGGCGGCCATGACACCCAGAACACACCCGAAGCAGTGGAACAGCGGCACGGGCAGGCAGACCCTGTCCTTTTCGGTGAAGCCCTGATTGCGGCCTATCCAGTAACCGTTGTTGCCGATGCCCACATGGGTGAGCATCACGCCCTTGGGAAAGCCCGTCGTGCCCGAGGTGTACTGCATGTTCACCACGTCGTAGGGGTCGAGCTCATCCTGCCGCTGGCGGAACTCCTCATCGGAGACCATGACGCCAAGGCTGACGATCTCGGGCACGGAGTACATGCCCCGGTGCTTCTCCGCACCGAGGAACATCACGCGCTTGAGGTGCGGCAGCCCCTCGCAGCGCAACTGGCCGCGGGGCTGCATCCTGAGTTCGGGAATGACCTGATAGATGGTCTGCACGAAGTCGTGGTCGCGGAAGCCGTCCATGATGAACAGGTTCTCGCACTCGGACTGCTCGAGCAGGTAGCGCAGTTCACTCTCGCGATAGTTGGTGTTGACCGTGAGCAGCACCGCGCCGATTTTCGCCGTGGCGAACTGCAGCGCCACCCAGTACGGCACGTTGGTGGCCCAGAGCGCCACCTTGTCGCCCCGCTTCACGCCAAGGGCCATGAGCCCGCGCGCGAGGTCGTCCACCACCGAGACGAACTCGCGGTAGGTCTGCCGGTAGTCGCGGTCGACATAGACCACGGCGTCGTTATCGGGAAACTTCGCGGCGGTCTCATCCAGTATGCGGCCGAGTGTCATCTCGCGTATGGCGAACGTATCCATGCTGACGCTCCGGCCTAGCGCGGGTAGTAGATGACGGCGTAGATCTCTGCAGGATCATCGCCCTCGGCACCGACGTAATGCGGCACGATGGAGTTGTAGTAGATGGTGTCGCCCGGCTCCAGCACCTGCTCCTCCTTGCCGTAGACCACGCGCACACGCCCCTTGGTGACAAGGATGAACTCCTCGCCCTGATGCGACGAAAGTTTGCGGTCCTCTTCCGGTTCGGGGCATATCTCGATGAAGAACGGCTCCATGTTGCGGTCGCTCTTGCCCTTGCCCAGCGAATGGAAGCGGAAGGCGGCGCGCTTGTTGCGCGCCTTCTGCATGGTGAGGTCGGCCTCGCGGTCTCCCCGTCTGGCGACGATGGGGTCCTTGGTCACCTCGTCATCCATGAAGGTCCCAAGCCGCACGTTGAGGGCTCGGGCCACCTTCTGTAGGGGGCCGATGGAGGGGTAGAGGTTGTCTTCTTCAAGGGCGGCGATGAATTCCACCGTGAGGCCCGCGGCCTCCGACAACTGCTCGCGGCTCATGCCCCTGTCTTCCCTGTACTTGCGCACACGCGCGCCAAGCTTTTCAGCGGCCATGATTCCTCCTTGGAAATCGTCCGATTCGATGACGAACCTCTGCAAGTAGCCCACCCCGCCGCGTCTGGCAAGAACGCAACAGCCTGTAGGAAGGATGCCGCTTTCGACGGGGCGGACGCTCCCCCGTTACGGGGCCGGACACACGGGCGAACCGGAACGTCCAATGATTCGCCGCAACAACCTACAAGAGCGACACTCTCTTTGCAATCCCGCACCGCTTCCCCACCGCCGAATGATGCGTTATGCTGCACAAATGCCGCCAACACCGCTTCGCCGCCGCTTTGTCGTCTCGGGACAGGTACAGGGAGTGGGCTTTCGCCCCTTCGTCTTTCGCATTGCCACCGGCCATGCCTTGACGGGTACGGTGAGCAACACCTCTGAAGGCGTGTTCATCGAGGTGCAGGGGCCGCATGAGGCCGTCGAGGCATTCGGCGACGACCTTGTCGGCAAGCTGCCGCCGCTGGCGCAGGTGGTCTCGTGTGAACACGAGGACCTGCCCCTCGTCGCAGGCGAGACGGACTTCATCATCGTGGCCAGCAGCGGCGGGCATGGGCATCAGGTGCTCATCAGCCCCGACATGGCGGTGTGCGACGATTGCCTCGCCGACATGCGCGACCCTGCGGGACGCCGCTACCGCTACCCCTTCACCAACTGCACCAACTGCGGCCCCCGCTACACCATCACCCGTTCCATCCCCTACGACCGCGACAAGACGTCCATGGCGTGTTTTCCGCTATGTCCGGCATGCAGGGCCGAATACGAGGACCCGATGGACAGGCGCTTCCATGCCCAGCCCAATGCCTGCCCCGTATGCGGCCCCCGTCTCTGGCTTACGGCGCGTGACGGCACCACGCTGGCCGAGGGCGACTATGCCATCACCGTGACGGCCCACGTGCTGAACACCGGGCGCATCGCCGCCATCAAGGGACTCGGGGGCTTCCACCTCGCGTGCGACGCCACCGACGATGCCGCGGTGACCACACTGCGTGAGCGCAAGCGCAGGCCGCACAAGCCGCTGGCGGTGATGGTGCCCGACATGGACACGGTGCGCCGCATCGCCGCCCCCACCCCGGACGAGGAGAGGCTCATCCTCTCGCAGGAGAGGCCCATCGTGCTGTGCCGCGCCCGTGACGACGGCCCCCTCGCAAGCGCCGTGTCCCCGGACACCGACCACGTGGGCGTGATGCTGCCGTACACGCCGCTGCACCATGTCCTGTTCGACACCCTCGCCGACCTGCGGCGAGAAGGCGGCACAAGCTCACGCCGTACGCCCTCTGCCAGCGATGTCTGCGCACTGGTGATGACCTCGGGCAACGCCAGCAACGAGCCCATCTGTCTCGGCAACAGGGAGTCGCTGCGCCGTCTTGCCCACATCGCCGACGCCTTTCTCCTGCATGACCGCGACATTCTCATCCGCACGGACGATTCGGTGGTGCGCGCCGTGCAGGGCGAGGATGGGCCGCTCTTCATGCGTCGCGCCCGCGGCTTCGTGCCACGCCCGGTACGCCTTCCCGACTCCGGCCCCTGCGTGCTGGCCACCGGCCCCGAACTCAAGAACACGCTTTGCATCACCCGAAATGATATGGCCTTTGTCAGCCAGCACATCGGCGACATGCACAATCTCGAGACACTCGGCTTCTTCCGCGAGATTGCCGCTCACCTCGCCGATATTCTTCAGGTCGAACCAGAGGCCGTCGTCCGCGACCTCCACCCCGACTACATGACCACACGCTGGGCCGAAGACTGCGGGCTGCCCGTGCTGGCACTCCAGCACCACTACGCCCACGCCTACAGCGTCCTCGCCGAGAACGGTCATGAAGGCCCGGCCCTGTGCGTCACCCTTGACGGCACGGGCTATGGCGATGACGGAACCATCTGGGGCGGTGAATTCCTGTACGTTGACTCCCTCGAACTTGAGCACGAGCGTCTCGCCCACTTCTCACGACTTCCCCTTCCGGGCGGCGAGACCGCCATTCGCGAACCATGGCGTATCGCACAGGGTGCGCTGTGGCGGCTAGGGATGTTCGAACCTGACAGCCGGGTCTGGCCCTGGCTGCCACACCGTGAAGAAGCCTCCCGCATGGTGGGACTCATGCTCGACAAGGGCGTGAACACCCCGATGGCGTCCAGTTGCGGCAGACTCTTCGACGCGGTCTCCGCCATGCTGGGGCTGTGCGAGAGCATCACCTACGAAGGACAGGCCGCCATCCTGCTTGAACGCATCCAGGACATGTCGGAGACCACGCCCTACCCCTGCCCTCTCAAGGACGGCGTGCAACCCATGGTCCTCGACACGGCCCAACTCTTCCTGCACGCCTATGTGGACTGGGCCATGGAGACACCCCCCGGCATCATCGCCCGACGCTTCCACCTCGGGCTCATTCAGGGGGTGGCAGACCTGGCCGCCAGTCTTTGCGGTGCCATGGGCCTTACCACGGTGGGACTTTCCGGGGGCGTGATGCAGAACCTCACCCTCGCGGCGGGGCTGCCCGAGGCCTTGCGCGCACGGGGACTCGTTCCTCTCGTCCATCGCACCCTCCCGCCCAACGACGGCTGCATCTCACTGGGTCAGGCTGCATGGGGCCGCCGCCGACTGCAACGTGACAACGCCTGAACACCATCCCCTCTTACATTTCGAGATGCTGCGCACCATGCCTGCATAGTGCAGCGCCACATCATGTATTCTGAAATACATGAGACCTTATGCACCATGCAAAACACCCCCATCACGGCCGACATCACAAATGTCGTTTGACGCTGGGCCATCCCCGACATAGGTTGAAAATACGGCAACGTGGAAATCACGTTCCGGTTTCCTGCCGGGGGGCAGGAGAAGGGGGGGTATGAATACGTTCGCCATTCCGGCACCGCTCATCGACGCCTGGCGCACCACACTGGAGACGTTGCGAAACCTGACCGGTCTCGGCTTCGGTCTGCTCACGCGCGAAAACGGCGGTGAACTCGAAATCATGGTCACGGCAGGTGAACTGCCCTCGCCTTTCGCCGAAGGATATTGCCTGAAGGGCGGCCCGGAAGGACCATTGTGCGCCGTGGTGCACACCCTGGCGCGGTCGCTTCTCATCCCCGATACGACCGCCGATGCCCGATGGGCCTCGAACCCTGCGGTGAAGGCAGGCGTACGTGCCTATTTCGGCCTGCCGCTTCGTCTTCCGACCGGCGCACTCTTCGGCACGCTCTGTCTCGGTTCCATGTCCCCGGTCACAGGGCACGACGCGGTGCTCAAGCCTCTCCACTGCTTTGCCACCCTCGTGGAACAGCACATAGCCCTTCTTTCCACCAACGCACTCCTGCGGTCACAGCTGGACGCCCTGCCGGGTGCCAGCTTCGCCAGCGACCCCCACGGGCAGATGCTCTTCGCCAGCAACCGCTGCGGCAGCCTGCTCGACCTGCATCCGGCAGATATCCCCGGAAGCGACGTCGATACGGTCTTCAACCGCATCGCCGCACTCTGCGAATCCCCCGAAGAATGCCACGCCATCCTCCGCCGGTCGTTCACTCTCGGCGGCCCAAGCAACGGCAAACTCGCCTTCGATGACGGACGGACCATACGCTGGCAGGCCCGCAGACTGCGCGAGGACGCGGGGTCGGTACTCGGGTGCACATGGTTTCTGGAGGATGCCACAGCAGAATTGCAGGCACGCGCGGGGCTCACCCGAAGCGAGGCCCTGTTCCGCGGGCTTTTCAATAACGCCGCCGTCGGCATCGTCCTGCTGGACAGGCAGGGTTTTGTAGTCCGCAGCAATGTGGCCTGTGCCCGGATGCTGGGCACCTCGCCCGAACAGATGCACGGCCTTTCGTTTCGTGCGGTGCTTCCCCCCGAAGATGCCGACCAGCATCTCGAGGAGATGCAGTCCCTCGCCGAAGGAGAGACGGACGAACTGCACGGTTGCTGGGAGATGCTGCACAGGAACGGCTCACGCCTGCGCGTCGACCTGCATGGCGCACGCCTGCCGGGTAGTGGCGAAGAGGTCGTCATGCTCGTCGGCGTCGATGTGACAGAGCAATGGCGCACCGAACGCGCCCTTGCCGAAAGCGAACGCCGTTACCGCGCCCTCTTCGACAACGCGCAAGCCGGCATATTCCGCACCAGTCTCGCCGACGGCACGTTCCTCGAAGCCAACCTGCGCATGGCGCAGATGTTCGGCTACGACGATGTCGCCACCTTCATGGCGGAATACCGGGCCGCAGAGAATTACGTCGACCCCGCAGACAGGGCTCTGATGCTCGACAGGCTGCGCACCTCCGGCAGTTTCGCCACCATGGAGACCCACATGCGCCGCCGCGACGGGACAACCACATGGTTTCTCTACTCCGGCACACTGGATGGCGACACCATCATCGGCGTGGCCAACGAAATCAGTGAGATGCGAGCCACGCAAGAAGCATTGCGCCGTTCAGAGGAGCGCTACCGCGCCCTCTTCGACAACGCGGCAGACGGTCTTCTGCTCTATGAGGCCGACGGGACCCTCATCGACGTCAACGAGACCATCGCCCGCAGGCTGGGAGAATCACGCGAGGCCATCGTGGGCCGGAACGTCGCCTCCATCGTCGAACCCGAAGTACTTGAGCGGGTGCGCCCGCGTCTCGCCGAGATACTGGAAACCGGGCACGCCAGCTTCGAGTCGGTGCATCGCACCGCCATGGGCCCCGTCAATGTGGAAGTGCATGCCCGCCGTATCGAATTCGAGGGGCGCTTCGTGGTGCTGAGTTCAGCCCGCGACATCACCGAACGCAAGAACCTCGAAGCCGCCCTGCTGCGTGAAGCGACCACCGACCCCCTTACGGGGGGCCGCAACAGGCGTCAGTTCTTCGTCGACGCCAACCGTGAATTCGCGCGTGCACTGCGCCATGACTCCGGTCTGGCGGTGCTCATGCTCGATATCGACCATTTCAAGAACGTCAACGACCTTTACGGGCATCAGGCCGGGGATGAAGTGCTTCGGGCCTTTGCCGCCTGCTGTGTCGAAGCCCTGCGGGCCTATGACGTCTTCGGCAGGTTGGGCGGCGAGGAGTTCGCGGCCCTGCTGCCAGCCGCTTCACCCGAAGAGGCCATGGAGACGGCTGAACGGCTGCGCAAGCGGGTGGAACGCAGGTCTGTGGTCTATGAGGGAACAGCGCTGCAATGCACCGTCAGCGTTGGGGTGACCAGCCTTGCCGCGGCAGACCTCGGCTTCGACGACATGCTGCGCCGCGCGGACAGGGCCCTCTACGCCGCCAAGGACCATGGCAGAAACCGTAGCGAGATGGCCCCCATGCCCATGGTTCCCGCAGAGATTCCACCGCCCAGAAAACCTTTCCGCGAGTGATTGTGCGAAAGACGCTCAGCTTCCGGCTGTAACGGGCCGTGCGCCCGCATGTCCGGACCAGTGCGCACGTAGCGCGCCTGCCACCCGCGATGGCACACCTCGCCACCTGCAACGTCGACGTGAGTATTGCCCGTGCCCCGCGGCATGCGCACAGGCACGTCCACTGTCATGCCCTGACGCGCCCCAACACGCCCCAACACGCACAGACACGCTCTCGGGCACAGACTCGCTCTCGGGCACGCCCACGGGCAGACGACACGCGAGCCTTCACATCCGCATGAAGGGATGGCAGGTCCTCCGTGCCCTGCGCGCATGAATCGTGAACGTTCGTGGCCCCCCCAGCGATGCACACGCGCACCTCATGAGCGGTGTATGTTCAGGCTGCGCGCCACTCCGCGAATCCGTCCTGTCGGCTGGCTAGCGGCCCAACTGGAACTTGCGCACGGCGGCGTTATGGTCGTCGAGGTTGGTGCTGAACTGATGGGTGCCGTCCTTGCGGGCGACAAAGTAGAAGTAGCCGTGGTCTTCGGGCTTCACTGCCGCCTGCAACGCCTCGAACCCCGGTGAACAGATGGGGCCGGGCGGCAGCCCCGGCTTGCGGTAGGTATTGTAGGGGTTGTCGCCATCCTGCAGATGACTGCGCCGCAGGTTGCCGTCGAAGGTGGGGCCGAGGCCGTAGATGACCGTGGGGTCGGCCTGAAGGATCATCCCCACACGCAAGCGGTTTGTGTACACCCCGGCAACGCGGGCACGTTCTGCGGGCACACCCGTCTCACGTTCGACGATGGACGCCAGCGTCACCAGCCGCCGCAAATCGTCGGGAGGTGTCCTGTGCCCCAGCGGCAGTACAGCGGCGGTGCTTCGCCAGAACGTATCGACAAGACGCCCCGCCACAGACCGGGCGGCTTCACGGTTCAACGTCTGCGGTTTCTTGAGCAGGTAGGTCTCGGGGAACAGGAACCCCTCTGCCGAATCGAACGGGATGCCGTAGTGCCGCAGGAAGGCCGGGTCGTGGATGACGGCGCTGAAATCTGAGAACCGGGCGAATCCCTCGCTTTCGAGAAGGCGTCCCACTTCCCACCATGTGAGCCCTTCCCGCAAGGTCAGGCGATAGAGGATGGGCTGTCCGTTGACAAGCTGGTCAAGGACGCGGCCGGGTGTCCAGCCCGTGTGCATGGCGAAACGTCCGGCCTTGAGGCTGCCCGTCCACTCCATCCAGTGCCCCAGCAGCTTGAACCGCCACGCGCTGGAGACGAGCCCTCGCTGTTCAAGCTGTCGCGCCACCTTGTCGAACGAGGCACCGGGTTCCACGTCGAAGGTCGTCTCCTCGCCGGGGGTCTGGGGCGGCACGTTCAGAAAACGCCATGCGTCATAGCCCGCGTAGCCGCCCGCGCACAGCACCACGAGGCACAGCACACCCAGAAGGCGCAGCAGCCACCGCAGCCATGCCGGACGGGATGACAGCGGCGGGGACGACTGCGTGGACGGCGTGGCCAGCGTGGGCGGGGATGACGGGGGCGACGGGGGTGACGGGGGAGTGCTTGGCGGATGGTCGCCACCGGATGCCGATGCGGGGTCGTCCGGCGGTGTCGCAGCCTCGACAGGCGCGGCGTCACCGGAGGGCGCCTCGCTGGCTTCGGATGGCAGAGGCGACGTTCCTCCGTCGATGACGGTATCATCAGGGGATGGGGACTCGTGCGCGTCCGTTTGCGCGTCGTCCAGCTTTCCGTCAGCCGTCATGCGAGACTCCGGCGCTCTTCGGGTACGGCAAGGAAGGATTCGAGGATGCGCACCGCAGCCTGCTGGTCTACCACAGCTTCAAGCCTACGCCCGCGCAGACCGGCGTCGCGCAGGTCGTCCTCGGCCTCGAAAGAGCTGAGTTCTTCGGGCATGAAGTACACCGGCAACGTCGTGCGCCGCTTGAGGCGTTCCACGAAATTACGCACCTGCCGCGTGGTCAGGGTCTCCTCCCCGCCGGGAAGACGGGGCAACCCCACCACGAAGGCATCAGGGCACTCAACCTCGACCATGCCGAGAAGTTCGACGAAGAAGGCATCACGCGTCGTCATGGCGATGGTGCGCCGCGGAAAGGCCATGCGCCCTCCCGCATCGGTGACGGCGATGCCGGTACGGCGCTGCCCGTAGTCGATGCCGAGAAACTTCATGTGCACCCGTCAGGCAAAAGTGGATTCGGGAGGAGACGCCACGGCACCGTGCCGTAACGTCCCCTCCGCGCCAGGGTAATGTCAGCCGTCGAGGCCGCTCATGTCCACGGTACGCACGGCCTCGCGACCGAGCGAATCGAGTACGGCCCGACGGAAGTGCCGCCGCCAGTCTTCGCCGTGACGCAACGCCGCCAGCCATTCCACGGTATGCAGCACCGGCCGCTTGTCGCGCAGGGCCAGCAGCGTGCGGGCGATGCCCACCTTGCACGAGGGACACCCCACCACCACCGGCCCCTGCGGGTCGTAGCTGGCGAAGTCGACTTCGAGGCGCTGGCGCTTGCGGCGACGCAAGCGGTTGTAGATGGAGGGCGAGGTCATGGCCCCCATGCCGGATTCGCCACAGCAACCGGGGTTGACCCGCAGCCTGGCACCGGTGAACGCCCCGAGGGCCTGCGCGTAGATGCCTGCGGCCTTGACCTTGTGCACCCCCGTCCACTCGGCGTGACACGCCGGGTGGTAGAGCACCTCGCGGCCTTCTGCCTTGGTGGTGGCGGGCATGCGTTCCACAAGGAACTGCACGAGGTCCTTGTGCTGCATCCCACCGCCGAACAGACCGGGCAGTTCATGCCGTGCGAGACCGTCGCGGCACGAACCGCAGGCGGTGATGACGTGGCTGACCTCGAGGCCCGCAGCACGCGCCTTCTCGATGACAGCCCGCAGCGCCGTGCGGTTGCGGTCGAGGTTCTTCGTGAAACTCTCGTCGGCCCCTGCCGCCAGCAGCGGATAGCCGCAGCACAGGTGCCTGTCGGGCATCACCACGCCCACGCCCGCTTCGAGCATGAGCATGAGCCCCGCAAGACCGATGTTGCGATAGAAGAGACTGCCGCCGCATCCGGGGAAGTAGAGTACCGCCTCGGTCGTCCTGTCGCCCTGCGCGGGCACGAAGATGGAACCCTTGTCCAGCCGTACGGCCTCGGCGAGGTTGTTGTACCCAACCTCCGGCCCCGGCCCTGCGAAGAGCGGGTTGTCCATGCGTTCGCGCCACCCTGCGGGCACCAGTCCCACGAAGCGGTTCTGCACCTTCTGCCCCACGGCGGCGAGCTTGGCGGCACGCGGAACACGTGCCGCGGGGTCCCCCACCAGCCAGTCGAGCACCCGGCTCTTGATGGGGTGTCCGCCCGCGCCCTCCTCTTCGACGAAGGCCCTGAGCGCCAGTGCCACCTCGCCGGAGTTGATCTTGACGGGACACACCGCGGCGCACTTGCCGCAACCGGTACAGTGCTCCATCATGGTCCGTACTTCGGTCAGCAGAAGGGGATCGGGCCTGCCCTTGTTCACCTGCGAGTAGTACACCGCCTCGATGAGCGCACCGAGGGCGATGTTCTTGTTGCGCGGGTAGTGCTGCAACGACTGCTCGGGGTAGTGCATGGGGCACACCTGCTTGCACTTGCCGCAACGGGTGCAGATCTGCACGTTGGCGAGCAGGGTGATGAGCCGTTCCTTGTCGGGCAGACCGCTCTGGCGGATGTCCTCGATGAGGCGGTTGAACGAGAAGGTGAACGGACGAACCGGCAGTTCTCGCTGCGTCAGCTTGGCGGGGTTCAGCACGTTGCGCGGGTCGACGCGGGCCTTGAACTCCTTCAGGGCCTCCATCTTGTCCGCTCGCAGGAAGCCTATCTTGGTGATGCCGATGCCGTGCTCGCCCGACACCTCGCCACCGAACTCCTGCGCCTTGGACATGACGCGTGCCGCCACCTGCTCCGCATTGTGCAGCATCACGGGGTCGTTGGAGTTGACCGGGATGTTGACGTGGCAGTTGCCGTCTCCGGCGTGCATGTGGTTGGCCACGATGATGCGCGTGGCCAGCATGTGGTCCTTGATGCGCTCGATACGACGGGCGAGGTTGGGGTACTTCTGCCCCAGTTCGCCAAGGAAGACCACCGCGCGAATCTGCATCTCCTCGTCGCTGAGTTCCGACGCCGAGATGTCACCGCGCCCCGCACGCGAGGCATAGGTGAACTCGCGGTTGATGTCCTTGTCCTCCATCGGCATCCCCTGCAAGCGCCCCACCTCCTGCAGGGCCGACCGGTAGGCCTGTGCCGAGCACTCGAGGTTGAGCTGTTCGATGAACAGGGCGAAATCGGGGATGGAGTCGGTGGGGATGACCACGTCCTCGTTGATCTTGAAGCCCGAGGTGCGTCTGGCGATGGCGGAGAGGCGGTGCCTGTCTTCCCAGAAGACCTCGGCCTCCTTCTCGTCGCGTGCCACGAAGGCATCCACGTTGTCGTACGGGGTGGCGATGTCCACCACCTCCTGCACGGTGCGGTCGAGCAGGTACTCGTCGTCGCCGTCCATCTGGATGATGAGCACCGAGATGGGCTCGCCCTCGTAGACGTCCGACTTCTTGCGGTACTCGATGGCCTGCACGTACTTGGTGCCGAACTCCTCAAGGGCGGAGAACTTCACGTAGTCGCCATCCTGCCGGATGCGGTCGCGCATGCCGATGACGTCCTTGATGACCAGCATGGCGTTGTGCATGGAGCGTCCGAAGAACTCCAGCACCAGAACCCGCGAGTACACGGGCTTGCGGTAGAGGGCGAAGCAGGCTTCGGTGATGATGCCGTCCACGCCCTCCTTCTGCACACCGGGCAGACCGCCGAGGGCCTTGTTCGTCACGTCCTTGCCAAGGCCGGGCAGGCGTATCTCGTCGCCCCGCAGGTGCACCACGTTGCGCACGCCGCCGCTCACGTCCTTGACCTCGAACACCGCCGTCTCGTCGGGCAGTATCTTGTGACCGGGGTGATCGGCGCGCTCCACGTCGATGATCTCACCCGTAGGGGTGACCATGCGCCATGAGAGCAGGTTGTCGAGCGTGGTGCCGTATTCGAAGGCGAACGGCCCGCCGGAGTTCTCGGAGATGTTGCCGCCGATGGTGGACGCCGTCTTGGACGCGGGGTCGACGGTGAAGAGCAGCCCCTTGGCAGACGCCGCACGGATGGCGTCGTTGGTGATGACGCCCGCCTCGCAGCACAGGCGCAGGGCATCGGTGTCGACACTGGTGATGCGCGTGAGGCGGGTGAGGCTCATGATGACCGTGCGCCGACGCGCGGGAACGGCACCGCCGGTGAGACCGGAACCGCCGCCACGCGGGATGATTGCGAACTTCATCTCGTTGGCGAGACGCACGATGGCACTCACCTGTTCCGCCGTGTCGGGCGCGACCACGAGGATGGGTAGTTCCATGCGAAGGTCGGTGGCGTCGGTGGAATTCTCCACCAGCGCAGCGGGGCGGGAGTCGATGCACGCCTTGGGCAGCATCTGCCCCAGACGGCGGATGAGTTCATCGCGGAAGGCCACTTCGGCCTCGTGTGCACTCCAGAACATGGTGATGCCTTCACCGATGCTCGTGGCGTAATGGTGGGCGAGAGCCGGTTTTTCGCTCTCGAACCGGGTGCGCACGCTGGTCTTCACGGTCTCGGCGTCGATGAACGGATTGTAGACGACGAGGAAAAGCTCTTCCGCGATCTCGATGGCAACCTCGCGCACGGCCTCCGGCCAGTCCTCGAACTCGTCGAGGTTGATGCGGAGCATACGGTTGACCACGAAGTCGGCGGAGATGGAAATATGGGGACCTTTGTGCGGCATTGAGGCGCGCTCCCTCTAGGTTGGAGTGGGAGGAAGCTGCCGACTATAGGGCCTAGCGTTCCGGAACGCAAGTTGAGCGTGCATTTGGTCGGGGTGCCCGGATGCGGTCGGAGTGCCGGATGCGGTCGGGGCGACCGTGGCCAGCCTTGCAGATTGTCCGCCTTCGCTACATCCCGCGCCTGTGCATGAAATACAGTGTCAGCCCCTCGACGAGGACGAAGAGCAACACCGGCACGGCCATGAAGACGAGTGTCAGAAGCGCGGCCAGTGAACGGTCTCCCGACTGCAACACCGGAAAGAGGAAACCGGTGAACGAGGGCACCAGCCCGCCCCCCACGAGGTAGACGAGAAAATAGTCGGAGAAGGCCACGAGAAAGACCACCGACCCGCCCGCCACCACAGCGGGCAGCAGGAGTGGCAGTTCCACGGCCAGCAGGGTGCGCAACGGCCCCGCCCCCAGATTGGCGGCGCAACGGGCGTAGTCCGGCCCCACGGTCTGCCAGCCGACCATGAGGGCCCGCAGCATATACGGAAACGACACCACCGCAAGGACGAGCACCACCGCCACCGTGGTGTCGGCAAGGCCCGACCGGACGAAGACCCCGTACAGTCCGAGGGCGAAGCCCATGGCGGGCAGCAGGGCCGGGGACAGCAACAGTCCCTCTACCAGCGGGCCGGAAGGCACAAGGCCGAAGGCCAGCGCACGGGCGGGCAGCAGACAGACCACGAGGCACAACCCCGTGGTGAGCAGGGCATACCAGACCGACCATGCGAGATGTCGCATCACTACGGGCCCATTGTCCATCAGCCAGAGGACGGTACGCGGGCTGAAATCACGGGGCCACAGGTCGGGCCACGACCACACCGGGGCCGCCACCTGCACCACGAGGGCAAGCAGGGGCAGGACGAACACGGCCACCAGCGCGGCTGTGACCAGCGCGGGGCGCACACTTTCCTGCGACCGGAAACGGGAATGGGGCAGCCCATGTCCTGTGCGAAGCGTCCCTCCGCTGGCGCGGGGTTCCATCCTCCCGCCCTGCCCTGCCGCTGGAACCGAAGCACCCTCCGCCCCTGTTGCAGACAGAAACCGCCTCGACAACGACACCTGACGGGCCATGGGCCACTGCCCCCCCATGGACCACCGTCGCCCACGGACATCCGGCACGGATGCGGCCCGCATGGCGGCCCATCGGCATGCGGACGATAGCAGGTCCCCGGAGTGCCGCCAGTCCTGTTGCCGACCGGACGGATACCCGTCTTGCATCGGGTCTGACGGCAACCGCCCGTCCTGCGCACGGCCCATGACGCGCCCGGTCAGCAGGCCGGAGAGACACCGCCCCTCAAGAAAGGCGTACAGGGCGACGACGCCCACCCCGAAGACGAAGAGTGCCGAAAGCAGGGCCATGGCCGCGGGGCGTCCTGCGAAGTCACCATGGAAGAAGGCGTTGTAGGCGGCTATGCCCGGCATGACGGGCCGGGTCTCGCCAAGGACGAAGGGCACCTCCACGGCCCCCAGCGCGTAGAGGAAGAGTATGACGAGACAGACGCGCAATACCGGGGCCACATGGGGCAACACCACGGCACGGAAGGTTCGCCAGCGCCCGCCGCCCAGCATCCGGCCCATCTCCACGAGGCGCGGGTCGAGACGCCGCAGCGAGGCGACCACCAGCAACATGACGAAGGGGGTCTCCTTCCAGACATAGGCGATGATCATGCCCCATCCGTCACCGCCGTAGAGCAATGCCGGAAAGTCGCCCTGCCCCGCTGTCATCCCCAGCGCGTACGACAGCGACGAAAGCACGCCGGACCGGGCGCACACCAGCACCACCAGCCATGCCACGGCGATGTGCGGCAGGATGAGGGGCACACGCGGCAGAAGCCCTGCCCACTGCCAGCGACGGGGCAACCTCCACACGCCATAGGCAGCCACCATGCCCAGCACCACCGAGATGGCGGCAGACAGTCCCGCCACACGAACGCCATAGAGCAGCGAATCCGCCGCCCCGCCGTGCAGCAGGGTGCGCCAGCCATACAACGAGAGTCCCCCTTGAGCGCTACCTGCGGGCACCCCTATGCCCAACGACTGCAACGCCGTCAGCATGACGCCTACGGCGAAGGGCAGCAGCAGGGCGGCCAGTGGGAGCATGGGCAGAAGGCGTCGCATACGGTATCCTTATCGTGCAGGGTAACGGCGGCAGGGCGCGACCGCAAGACGATGCAGCATGGCGAGACGGATGACCTTATCTACATCCACACGAAGGACAGGCGCTTCGCCGCCACCTTGCCAGCGTCGCCCCGAAACGGTAAGCCCTGCCCCGAAACGCACCACCGGAGCCATCATGCCGCAGTACACCGTCTATCTCGCCCCCGCAGGCTACGAACAGGACCTCATCGACGAACTGGGCCCGCGTGTCATCGACGTGCGGGGCAGGCTCGTACGGGCCTCGGGCGGCCCGCGCCACGCAGCGTGGGCGCAGAACATCTGGCTCGACCCGGTGGAGATGCGCATAGGTTCCATCGGCGATGCGGCGACACGGCTCAAGGGCATCCAGCGCAACTGGTTCCTGCACGCCGTCGACCACCACCGCCGCGCCGCCCTCATCGCCGGGAAGCTGCCGCATGTGAGTGCCAGACCCCATGTCTTCGGCACACCGGCCCCCACCGCCCCGCTGGGTTCGTGGACGTTGTGGGAGCATGACCTTGTCATCGCCTCGGCGCGGTGTTCATCGCCCTTCCCCGACGGCGAGGTGCACTTCGTGGAGAACCGCATCGACCCGCCCACCCGCGCCTACCTCAAACTGTGGGAGACCTTCACCAGACTCGGCGTACAGCCCGCCCCCGGTGAGCTGTGCCTCGACATGGGCAGTTGTCCCGGCGGGTGGACATGGGTTCTCGCCGGACTTGGGGCGCGCGTCTTCAGCGTCGACAAGGCGGACATCGCACCGCACATCGCCGCCATGCCCAACGTGAACTTCTGCACCGGCAGCGCGTTCGGTCTCGACCCGCAGCACGCCGGGGCCGTGGACTGGTTCTTCTCCGACGTCATCTGCTACCCCGACAGGCTTCTCGCCACCGTGCAACGCTGGCTCGAGCGCGGGCAATGCCGCAACTTCGTCTGCACGCTCAAGTTCCAGGCGACCACCGACCACGCCACCGCAGCGGCCTTCGCCGCCATACCGGGGTCGCAACTCTTCCACCTTGCCCACAACAAGCACGAACTGACATGGGTGCTCCTGCGCGACAAGGCGTGACGCCCGCAGGGCACGAACGCCGGAAGGCGCACGGCAGGATGACAGCACCCCGCTGACCGCCCACGCCAGCACTCCCGTCTGGAAGGCATGCGGCCGCACGTCCATCCGGGTCTCACCCGACAAGTACACGCACGGCCAGATGGGCGGTCAGGTGGCCAGACGGGCGGACAGGCGGACGCGATGGGATGGCATCATGCCGGGGCGTAGCCTGATATATCCCGACATATCCTGACGTATCCTGACGTATCCGGGCGCATCCCGACATCCCCGGCACATCCGGGTGTACCCCCCGACGCCATCGACGCCAGACCTACCGACGCGACGCGCGTTGCTGCAACAGGTTGCCAAGGACGATGCAGGCAAGGCCAAGCAGCGTCGTCGGCAGGATGCGCTCGCCAAGCACAAGGCTGATGAGCACCAGCGAAAGGAAGGGCGAGAAGAAGATGAGGTTGCCGATGCGCGCCGCCGAAGATGTCAGCTTCATGGCCTTCAGCCAGAAGATGAACGACACGCCCATCTCGAAGGCCCCCACGTAGGCGGCAGCGGGCAACCCGCGCAGCGCCTCTCCCGAGAGGGGCAGCGACGAGAAGGCCAAGGTCGCCCCAAGCACCCATGGCAGCCCGAAGGCGAAACCCAGCGTGAGCCCCAGAACGGGTTCAAGGGCAGAACGGGTGTTGGCTATCCAGTACAGTGCCCATATGACCGTACTCGCCAGTGCCAGGGCCACGCCATGCAGATTGCCCTCGGCGAGGGTGGCGAGGTCGCCACGGGTGGCGATGCACACCACCCCGGCATAACTCACCAGCACGGCGAGGAGTTCACCACGGGTGACGCGATGGCCCAGCAGCGGCACAGAGAGCAACGTGAGGGTGATGGCCCACGTGTAGTTGACCGGCTGCGCCACCTGTGCGGGCAGCAGCCTGTAGGCTTCGAACAGCACCACATAGTAGAGGAACGGGTTCAGCGCACCAAGCAGTGCGCTCCGGGCGAGGTCGGCGCGGCACACGGAACCGAGTTCACGCAACCGCCCCTGCCACGCCAGCACGGTCAGCAGCACCAGCAACGAGACGATGGTGGCCACCAGTAGAAGCTGCAACGGGTCGAGGTGGCGCAACGCCAGCTTGAAGGCCGTGGCCACCGTCGACCATATGCCCACCGTGGCGGCCCCGTACATGTACGCCCTGCCCTGATCCGTCATGCGACCTCCCGCGCCTTGCGCCATCACCCATGCCCGCCTGTGGCCCCTTCACGGGGCGGAGTGCGTCATGCCGCCACACCACGCCGCCCAAGGCGAACAACGGCACCATGCGCCCTCGCACGGCCCATCTCGCGGCACACGTCTCCATACCCTCGCCAGCGATGACGGTAAACACCTGCCCGAAGACACGATTCCGGGTGACCGCATCCCCTGCACGGGACGTGACGCCACGGCATCGCCAAAGAAGGCCGGTGACACATCACGCTCAATACCTCTCCACTGGACGGGTATACCGCTTACATCTACAAACCGACGATGGTACAAGGTGCACATGCCCTGAAGACGGCTGGCAGACCCGACGCTCCTGACAGGGCATGACGTGAGGTATGCAGCACAGCACCTGTGCCGGGCAGCACCCGGTCACTGACAGTGCCTGCCAGACGCCCGTCCGGTGCCTGCGCGTCCAGCCAGCACCCGTGCACTCGGTCTGCGCCGGGCCAATACCTGAATGCCGCCGGGCAGCCCCGGAGCGTGCGTAGACCCTTTTCTCCATCATGATAAGGAGCAGGGCATGAACGACACCATCGCATCCAGCTTCCGCGCCATCGCGCTCCTCTGCCTTTTCCTGCTTGCATCGCAATCCGTCGCGGGACACGCTACGCCCCTCGAAGCCGGTGCCCCCTTCCCGGACATCACGCTGCAAGGCCAGTTCACCTCCCCCCAGAAAGCCATGCTGGGGCTTGAGGGTGACGGCCCATTCAGGCTTTCGGACGTGAAGGCGCGTCACGTGCTCATCGAGGTCTTCAGCATGTACTGTCCGCATTGCCAGCGCGAAGCCCCGGACATGAACCGGCTGTCCGCGCGCATCGCCGACATGCAGCCCATAGGCGAACTCGCCCTGCTGGGCCTCGGGGCGGGCAACACCCAGACGGAGGTCGACCTCTTCCGCGAAACATACAGTGTGCCTTTTCCCCTCGCCATCGACCCAGACCTCGAAATGCACAAGACCCTGGGCGAACCCGGCACACCGCACTTCTTCCTCGTGTCATTGCGCGACCGCGGCAAGCCCGTGGTGCTGCTTTCGCGCACGGGCCGCATGTCCGGCGTCGACGACTTCATCAGGGAACTGCGTACGCTTTGCGGGAGCGACTGACGCGCGCCCCCCGGCAGGCAGCCGTATTGTAACGCATGGCGCCACGCACGCCATGCCCGCCAACCTGCCGCCCGCCCCTCCGGCGTACGGCATCAGGCATGCCCGAGACCATATGTGCCCGAGGCCATGTGTGCCCGAGACGTGGACAACGCACAGGGCCGAAGCAGGAAGGGCACGACAGCCTGATGCGCATTCCCGGCAGGCGGCACAGGACAGGCAGGACACTGGGCTGTCAGGTCTTGGCAGCACACCGGGGCAGCACACCGGGGCAGGACATCGGCACACCATAACCACAGACGGTGCACGGACGTACAAGACGGAGGACGCCATGAACAGAGAAGCTTCCAGCCTGACGCACACGCGGCCCCCTGCTGCCGGAGGTGCGAGAAGCGGACGTCGTGTACCCCCTGCGTCCATGAAGGGGGGCATGCTGCCGCGAACAGCCGCCACAGGGCATACCCTCCATGAATGCCTTCCGGACTCCCGACGGCTGTTGCCCGCCAACAGCCCGTGCCCCCCACGCCGGCAAGGCGTCCACCACATGACGACAGGTGTGCTGTGGGTCGTCCTGTTTGCCTGCCTTGCGGCATGTGCCCCGGCGAGGAACGGGCAGGCGACGTCATCCGTTACCGCCGCCACTGCAACCCGCCAGACTACCGTACAGGGTGGCGCACAGGCTGCGCTGCAGAACGCCCCCGTCATCCGCCCCGGCGATGAAGCCCCCGACTTCGACCTGCCCGCCGTGGACGGCACCCGACTTCGACTGGCTTCGTTCAGGGGACACAAGGCCGTCGTGCTCTCTTTCGTCCCCGCCGCCTTCACCCCGGTGTGCTCGTCCCAGTGGGCGGGTTATGGCATGTTGAAGCCGCGTTTCGAGGCACTCGGGGCGATTGTGGTGGGCATCGCCGCAGACAATGTACCGTCTCTCGCCGCATGGACACGCGAAATGGGAACGGATGCCGCCGGGCATCCCTCTCCGCTATGGTTCCCCGTCGTTTCGGATTTCTGGCCCCATGGTGCCGTGACCATGCGCTATGGTCTTCTCAGGCCCGAGGGCATCGCGGAACGTGCCCTCGTGCTCATCGACAAGGCTGGCGTCGTTCGCCTCGTGGAAGTGAGCGACATCGACAAGCGCCCCCCTCTGGACAATCTCTTCAAGGCACTGGAACGACTCGCAGCCGGAAACTGAAAGACGGCCCGTACCAGTGGCGACACACGGCCCTTCAGGCACTCTCATGGATGGAGGGCCTCGATGGGGGCCTCGGGCGACCGTCTCATAGGCGCGACCGAGGCCTGCCCCCCCCTTGTTCCCGTATCAGGTGCGGACTCACCTGCGTAGCAACCGCTGCCCCCGCGTTCACGCCACGCAACACAGACCGCAGCCACGGATGCAACGCAGTGCACTAGGCCGTACGTACTGTATGGGACGTCATGACGGCCCGGGCGATGCGGGCGCATCAGCGAGGCGAGAGAAGAACGCACAGCAGAAGGTATCTGGGCCTTCATACGCGTATATCCGTCGCACCATACTCGCAAGAACGGACGCAAACCGCGCTGCAAACCATCCGATGGCATACGCATCGGACCTTGTTACGCATCGTACCTGTGCCAGCATGCCAGATTCATGCGCATGGCGCGGAGACTGGCTGTGACGACTCCGGACTGCGACGCCTCGCCCGCTACCCCAGCGCATACGGCACCATCACCAGTGCCTTCACGCATATTCTATCCATCAGCATCATCTTTTGAAGTCGCCCCCGTTTCCATGGACGCGAAAGCTGGCTATAGTTGTTCAGTGGCATTCTGCATGCACTGCCGTGCCATGCCTTTCCACGCGTGACGGATACGCTGCGGAACACGAAGCGCAGCACCGTCGTCGTAACATGCCGCAAAAGGCAACATCATGGGGATATGAATCCCTGAAAGGAAGATACCATGCCCCGCTATACAGGATTCAACCACATCGCGCTCGTGACCGGCGACATGGATGCCACGGTGCGCTTCTGGCGCGACCTTCTCGGGCTGCCCCTCGTGGCCGGGCTGGGACACGCCGGGTACAGGCAGTACTTCTTCGCCGTATCTTCTGTGGATACGGTGGCGTTCTTCGAATGGGACGGCGTGACCCCTGTCGCAGAAAAGGACCACGGCGCACCCCAGCGCGGGCCCGTAGCCTTCGACCATATTGCACTGGGTGTGGCGAGTGACGACGACCTGTGGGACATCAAGGCACGACTTGAAGGTGCGGGCTTCTGGTGTTCCGAACCTGTCGACCATGGTTTCATCCACTCCATCTACAGTTTCGACCCCAACGGTATCGCCATCGAATTCAGCACGCAGGTCTCCGGGGTGGATGTCCGCAGCCGTCCCCGCATGACAGATTCGGCCCCGGTGCCTTCGGCGCTTGAAGGCCCGGCCCCGCGCCCCGCAGCATGGCCTGCGCCTGCCCCCGTCGTCCCGCAAGATGAGCGTCGCACCTACCCCGGCGAAGGACACGACTTTCTCTACGCCAAACGTAACGCCTGGGAGAAGACCTCATAACGTCTTACCTTTTCGAAGATTGCCATATCTATGCAGCACATCCTGTCGACTTTCCTTACAACGCGGCACACCGCAACGACACTGTGCCGTGTTACCAGAACACACAATCGCGTTATCCTCGCTTCACATGCAGTACGATGACATGCAAAAAATCATTGTGCTTTACCCTTGATACGCATAGTACAGATACAATGAATGTTTCCGCATGGCGGGAAATCCAGTTTAAGCAGCATACACACATTCCGGATAAAGGAGCATTCGATGGAAGACCATCTCAAACAGGCCCTGGAAATCGTAAAAGCCCAGGCCAGCGTTCGCACCATGACAGAAGACGAGATCAGTTCCATGGTCTTCAAACTCGCCAATGCCATACGGAGCATCTCCGACGGCGAACCAGCCGAGCAGCCGGAGGCTGAAGCGGCACCTGTCGATGCGTCGCGCGCACTGAAAGAGAAGTCCATCACCTGTCTCGAATGCGGCAAGAGCTTCAAGATTATCACCCGCAAGCACCTCATGCTGCACGACCTCACTCCTGACACGTACCGGGAGAAATACGGCTACAAGAAGGACATGCCCCTCGTTTGCAAGGCCCTGCAGCGTGAACGCCGCAAGAAGATGAAGGACATGAAACTGTGGGAGAAGCGGCGCAAGACCGTCTGAAGCCCCCTGCCTGCGTTGCCGCAGACATATGCATCTGAACGTCTGCGGCAACGCGTGCCAACGCATCAAGCCTTCGCAGCACAGCAGGCTGCCTGCCGCACCACCTGTCCTGCGCCCCTGACGCCAAGGCGCCACACGTCCCTTCCCCGCAACAGACACGACGCGTCCGCCGTGTGTATGCGGCCTTCACGCCTCGCACAGGCAAACGCACCCTGTCGTGCAGCCACTGCAATGGACTTCACCGCCACTTGGGGGTAGACCCCCCGCATGACATCGCACACGCTCACGCAGGGCGGTCGCACCACGGCGACCATAGCCCTCCTGCTCGCCATGCTTCTGTGGAGCAGTTCGTTCATCGCCATGAAGATCGCCCTCACGGGCTTCGATCCCATGGTCATGATCTTCGGTCGCATGGCCATCGCCTCGGTCATCTTCATCGCCGTGTGGCGACGCAACTTCTCGGGAGTGCGCTATCGTGCCGGAGACTGGAAGCTCCTCGGCTTCATGACGATGTGCGAGCCGTGCCTCTATTTCGTCTTCGAGGCCTACGCGCTGGAGTACACCTCGGCCTCTCAGGCGGGCATGATCGTGGCCATGATGCCCCTCAGTGTCGCCGTGGCCGCCCGGTTCGTCCTCAAGGAGCATATGGCCCGCAGTGCATGGGCCGGGTTCTGCCTTGCCATCGCAGGGGTCGTCTGGCTCAGCCTCGGCGGTCAGGTGACGGAGAACGCCCCCAACCCCATGCTCGGCAATGCGCTCGAAGTCTGCGCCATGCTCACGGCCACCGGGTATGTCATCAGCGCCAAGCGCCTCTCCTCCACCTATCCACCCCTGTTCATTACGGCTGTCCAGTCACTGGCGGGTTTCGTCTTCTTCCTGCCCGTTCTCGCCCTGCCGGGGGTCACTCTGCCGACAAGCCTACCCCTGACGCCTACCCTTGCCGTCCTCTATCTCGGCGTATGCATCACGCTGGGCGCATACGGTCTATACAACTACGGGGTCAGCAGGCTGCCCGCGGGACAGGCCGCTTCGTACATCAACCTCATCCCCGTCCTCACCCTGATCATGGGGCGCGTGGTGCTTGGTGATGAACTCAGCCCGAGCCAGTATCTCGCATCATTGCTCGTACTCGCGGGCGTGGTGCTCAGCCAGCGGCGGGCTGCGGCCTGACGCGTTTCGGCTAGACGCGTTTCGGCCAGACGTGTCGACCAGGCGCGTTACGCCAGACACGCATCTCCCCTGCCGCCTCGCAACTAGCGGTACCCACGACGCGAGACGGTCTCCCGCAGGGCGGGGGAACCGGATGCCCCCTCACGATGCCACGTGGTCGCACCGCCTCAGGCGGGTAAGCACCGCTCGTCACGGCGCGCAAGCGTACGTTCGCATGGCGGGCATGGGGCAGGCACTCCCGCCAGTCTCCCACAGTCCGCAACCACGAGGCAGACAAAACGAAAACGGCCCGCTTCGCAGCGGGCCGTCTGGGTCATATGACATCCGGACAGACAGGTAGCTAGGCCCTGCCTGCCACCTCAAGCTTCTCGATGAGTCCTTCCAGTTCACGGGCCAGTTGGGCAAGGCGGGTCACCGCAGAAGCGGCCTGCGTCATGCCGTCTGCCGTCTCCGATGCGATACGGCTCACATCCTCGACAGCCCGGTTGATCTCCTCGCTCGTCGCCGACTGCTGCTCCGCCGCCGTGGCGATGGAACGGACCTGATCGGAGTTCTCCTCCGACAGCGAGACGATGCGCTTGAGCGCCTCGCCCGACTCATGGGCCAGCGTAGTGGCACGCTCCACAGCCAGCGCGGCCTTCTCCATGCCCTGCATGTTGCCTCGCGCCCCCGTCTGGATCGTCTGGATGGCCGAGCCCACTTCCTTGGTGGCGGTCATGGTCTTTTCGGCCAGCTTGCGCACCTCGTCAGCGACCACCGCGAAACCGCGTCCTGCCTCACCCGCACGCGCCGCCTCGATGGCGGCGTTGAGCGCCAGCAGGTTGGTCTGGTCGGCGATGTCGGAGATGACATCCATGATACGGCTGATGTCTTCGGTCTGCCTGCCGAGGGTGGACATGGCGCCTTGCAGTTCCTGCGCCTGCGTATGCACCTCGCGGATGGCGTTCACGGCCTCGGTGACGACCTTCTCGCCCTGCAATGCCTGATTCCGCGCCTGATCGGCACTGGTGGCAGAACTTGACGAACTGCGGGCGACCTCGAGAACCGTGGCGTTCATCTCTTCCATGGCGGTAGCCGTCTCGGCGGTACGCGCACTCTGCTGTTCCGCCCCGGCTGACACCTGATCGACCTGCGCGGCGAGGGCCTCGGCGGCCATGGACACCTGCTGGGCGATGCCCACAGCCTGCTTTGCCACCTGCTGCATCTGCCCGAGAAGGCTCGAGACACGCTCCTCCTGCTGTCGCGCCACGGCAAGGGCCTCTTCAGCGCGACGGGCTTCGGCGGCCGCTTCGCGTCCATGCGACTCGGCCTCGCCCATCTTCACCTTGAGGTTGTCGACCATGGTCTCTATGGCACCCTTCACCTCGCCGAGTTCAGCATAGAACTCGCCTTCAGGACGGGCGTCAAGCTTGCCTGACGCGACCGTGGAAGCAAAACCGCGGATGCGTTCAAGAGGAGTGATGATGCCGGTACGAAGCAGCGTCCAGGCCACGACGCCCAGTACGGCCAGAATGCCAGCCGTCCATCCGGCGACGCTCACCTGCGCCATGGCGGTGCGTTCATGCGCCTTCTCAAGCGAGCTGATCACCTCGAAGGCACCGTGCATCTCGCCGACCTTCCAACCTTCCTTCGTGCCGCCCATGACATCGCGTTCCCCCGCCGGGTCGCCATGGCAGTAGAGGCATTCCGAAGTGAGACGTATGGGTCTGAAATAGCGTATCTTGTCTTTCTCGTAGATGACGAGCTCCGGCAGATTCTTCTCCTCTAGCTGCTTCAGCACCTTGAGTTCGAGTTCCGTCGGTGTGTTCGCCGGATTGCGGGGGCGCACCTTGGGCACCCTGAATTCGTAGCCCGCCTCCTTGGCATTCTGTCCGGCCATACGCATGGCGGTCACCACGGGCACGGCGTCGAGAACCTTGTCGGGCGGCAACTGGTCGAAGGGCTTCATGAGCCCTATCTCAAGCTTGCGTGCCATCTCGTTTCGTGTGGCCTCGGCCATGAGCACGATGGCCCGACTCTTTTCGAGAATGGCCTCGTCGGCCCCTTCGCGGATGTCGCCGACGCGCTGCCACGCCATGATGGCCGCCACTACAAGCGGCCCCACCAGCGCGACCCCCAGAACCTTCCATTTGATGCTGCATTCCTTGAGCATGAACGCGACTCCACGGTAGAATGATGTGCGGGGCTTCCGTCTTATCGACGTTTCTCGCAGCACCCTTTATGGGTTACAGAGAAGTTTGCAGCCTTTCCCGGCTGCGAGGGGTGGCTTCATCTACCCCATGCGGCCTTACCCGGCATCCTGCCGGTCTGCCCAGGCTGGTGGACGGAGTACGACGCCAGCCCGATGCCCCCTCCGCTGCGGAAGATAGTCGTTTCGACCCAAAACACAATGAGGGCATACCCCATGCAAAAGGCGCGGGCCTTCGCCCGCGCCTCTATCAACCGGTCATCACCGGATATTCCGCAACATTTTTTTCATGAAGGCAAAAGGGCGACACTGCAGCGACTCCGCCTTCACTGAAGGCCGGAAACCGCCACGTCAGCCCTTCCTGCTCGCCCAAGAGACCGCAGGAATCAGGCCCGCCGCTCCCAAAGCTTCATATCTTTCATCTTTTTGCGGCGCTCGCGCTGCAAGCCCTTGCATACCAGCGGCGTACCCTTCTTGTAACCGCACTTCTCGCGGTAGGTCTCCGGAGTCAGACCATGGGTTGCAAGATGCTTTTTGCTAATAAGCTTGAACACCTTGCCGCATTCGACACAGGTGATGGACTTTTCCTTGATGGCCTTGCGAGGGTCGATGGCGACCTGCTCATCTTCCGCTTCGGGGGTAATGCCCGCGCTGATGTTGCGGATGCCTTCGGCAAGCCGATGCACCATGGCAAGCATATCATCTTCGGTCATGGTGCGAACGCTGGCCTGCGCCTTGACAATGCCCAAGGCCTCTTTCAACAGATCATCCATGCTGTACCTCGTGGTCTTGAGTGTATCTCAACATTTGTTTAATTAAACTACGCTAACGCTCCACTGCGCGTCAACAGTGCAGACGGCCATGATGCGACTCGCCCATGAGCCGTGTATGGACCTCACAGGTAAAAGCCCTTACGATACCCCATCCCACAGCAGGAGACCCCCATGAAGTACATCATATTCGAGGACTTCGCCGGACACCCCGAGCCATTTCTCTTTCCCCGCCGGGTCGACCACGGCGACATGCGCGAACAGTTGCCCTACGCCAAGGTACTCTCGGCAGGGTATGTGCACTTTTCCGGAGGGGTTTTCACCTGTCATGGCGGCTCGGCAGAACTCGACACCGTAGCACGCCCCGAGGATGCCGACATCATCGCCACGCGCCTTGCCCCCCGTGACACAGGTGTCTGAAGCGCGACCCAGCATAGCCCCGGCGCATGCCTGCATAGTGGCGGGAACCCACAGCGGTTGCGGCAAGACCACCATCACCCTCGGCCTCATGGCGGCACTGTCGCGCCGTGGGCATGTGGTGCAGCCCTACAAGGCAGGGCCGGACTTCATCGACCCCGGGCATCATACCGCCGCCACAGGCCGCCCCTCCATCAACCTCGACGGCTGGATGTGCGGCCCGCAAGGGGTGCGGGTGGCCTTTGCACGTGGCCTTCACGCCTCCGGGGCACGACCGTGGCCCCATGACCTTTTCAGCCGTCCGTCAGACGGCAACGCGCCCCCTGCATCCCACACGACGTGGGAACACATATGGACTGCATTGGGCCATCCACCCGGCAACCCCGCGCCGCTTCTGCGTCATGAAGGCGGCACCGTCATGGTAGCCACTCATGCCGCCCCGGCATGTGGCGTGCCCTCCCTCGCGAATCCCCCATCGGCGCACGGGCACACCGTCCCCGACATCGCCATCATCGAGGGTGTCATGGGCCTGCATGACGGTGCCAGCGCCACCACATGCACAGGTTCGACCGCTGAACTGGCCCTGTTGCTCGACCTGCCCGTGGTGCTCGTCATACGCGCAAGGGGCATGGCCCGGTCCGCAGCCGCCATGGCGATGGGTTATGCGGCCCTCGAACCCGGTCTGCGCATCGCGGGCGTCATCTGCAACGAAGTGGGCGGCCCCGGACACCGGGAGATGCTGCGTGACGCCCTCGCCCATCATTGCCCCGCCATGCCGCTACTCGGCATGGTGCCAAGAGACGCATCCCTCGGGACACCGTCACGCCACCTCGGACTGGCACTCGCCGGCGAACGCGATGAGACGACGTTTCTTGCCGGACTCGCGGACACCATCGAGCAACACGTCGACATCGACGCCCTGCTGAAAGCCATCACGCCCGTAGCACCAGTGAGGATGGACTCAGCCATCCCGCAGGCCTGCCCCCCAGTGGCAGCCCCCGCGGCGCCCTCGCACATGATGTCCGGTGATCCCCTGCGGCATGTTTCCGGCACACCCCATCTTGCAGCACCCGGCACGACCATAACGGACGTAGCGGAAACACCGGATGCGGCGGGACCATCGGAAACCTCTGCCACAGCAGCCCCCGCACCTGCCGCAGGCCCCCCGGTCATCGCCGTCGTATCGCGTGTCCCCGTGGCCGTGGCCCGTGACGAGGCCTTCAGCTTTCTCTACGCCGAGAATCTCGCCCTGCTGTTTGCAGCGGGCATGGACGTGCGTTTCTTCTCGCCCCTTGCGGACACTTCGCTGCCGGAAGGGGTGCGGGGCGTTCTACTTCCCGGCGGGTACCCCGAGTTGCATGCCAAACGGCTGGCTGCCAACCACGCCATGCGCACAGCCCTGCGCGATTTCGCCGCGACGGGCCAACCCGTGCATGGCGAATGCGGCGGCTACATGTACCTCATGGACATGCTCGAAACATCCGAAGGCTCCTTTCCCATGAGCGGTTGCCTGCCCCTCCGATGCCGCATGGACGCTCGCCTGCGGGCACTCGGCTACCGCGAGGCGACCCTGCTGGACGACGCGGCCTTCGGCAGCGCAGGCACGACACTGCGCGGGCACGAATACCATTACTCCCACCTCGTGGACGCCCCCGCAGCACACACGGGGCTGACCCCCCTGTGGCAAGTGCGCGACCGCCGCGGTCGTGACATGGGCACCGAGGGCTGGTGCTGCCGCGCCATCACCGGCTCATACATCCATCTGCATCTCGCATCGAACCTCTCTGCGGCGCACGCCTTCGTCGCCGCCTGCGCATAGGACCCGCCATGCCCACAAGACTGCAACCATGTTTCGCCCCTGACGAGATTGAAGCGCGTTCGTTCGCCATCATCGACGCCGAGGCGGGAGACTCCAAACCCTTTACCGGACGACTGTGGCATGTGGCGCGCCGCCTTGTGCACACCTGCGCCGACTTCGACATCCTGCCCGACCTCGTTCTGGACGGCGCGGGGGTCGACGCGGGCATCGCTGCCATCCGGGCGGGGGCATCCATCTTCACCGACACCGAGATGGCCCGCTGCGGCATGGTGGCGCGCCGCTTCGCCCCCTTCGGGTGCACCGTCGAGAGCCTCATATCGCTCCCGGGCGTGGCGGAAAGGGCCCGCAGCACAGGTTCGACACGCTCCGCCGCTGCGGTCGCACTGGCTGGAGAACGCCTCGGCGGGGCCATCGTGGCCATCGGCAACGCCCCCACGGCGGTGCTGGCGCTGATCGACCACCTCGACAGGGGCGGCCCCGCACCGGCGCTGGTGGTGGGCATGCCCGTGGGCTTCGTCAACGCGGCAGAGTCGAAGGAACTGCTGCTTGAGCGTTGTCCCGTACCGCATATCGTCCTGCGCGGACGCAAGGGCGGGTCGACGCTGGCTGCCGCCACGGTCAACGCCCTCGCCATCCTCGCCGCAGAATGATAATTGAGCCGCTTGCGTGCCCCCCATCGCGTTTGTTAGTTTGACGCCCACGTCCCTCGCCGGACGCCCCACATACATGCCCGCCCAGTGCGGGCCCCAGAGGAATACATGACCCAAGAACCGAACATGCCCGAAGACGCCGTCGCGCCCGAAGAAGACAGGGCCGCGCGCGTCGCGGCAGAGATAACCGGTATCGACGAGCCCGAAGACGCCCTGCCTTCAGTACAGTTTGCCGACCTCGCGCCGCGGCTGCAGGAGGCCTGCATCCGCGCGGGCTGGCAGAGTCTCATGCCCGTTCAGGCCCACGCCCTGCCCTATCTCTTCGACGGACGCGACCTCATGGTGCAGTCGCGCACCGGCAGCGGCAAGACAGGGGCCTTTCTGCTTCCCCTTCTCGAACGTCTCGACCCCGCCGAAGCCTCCACACAGGCACTGGTGCTGGTGCCCACCCGCGAACTCGCCCTTCAGGTCGAACACGAGGCCCGCACCCTCTTCGAGGGCACGGGACTGCGCGTTGCCGCCGTCTATGGCGGCGTCGGCTACGGCAAACAGAATGACGCACTGCGCGAAGGCGCCCACTTCGTGGTCGGCACACCGGGTCGCGTACTCGACCACCTGCTGCGTCGTACCATGCAGCTGGACAGGCTGCGCGCCCTGACGTTCGACGAAGCCGACAGGATGCTCTCCATCGGCTTCTATCCTGACATGAAGGAGATACAGCGGTACCTGCCCAAGCGGCGCATCGCCACCTGCCTGTTCTCCGCCACGTACCCGCCGCACGTCCTGAACCTTGCCGGTGAGTTCCTGCGCGAACCGCAGATGCTGAGCCTCAGCCACTCGCAGGTGCATGTGGCGCAGACGCAGCACATGTTCTGCGAATCGAAGCCGATGGACAAGGACAGGGCCCTCATCCGCCTGCTGGAGATAGAGAATCCCTCTTCCGCCATCATCTTCTGCAACACCAAGGCCAACGTCCACTACATCACGGCGGTGCTTCAGGGCTTCGGCTACAACGCCGATGAGCTTTCGGCAGACCTTTCGCAGTCGAAGCGCGAGCAGGTGCTCGAACGCCTTCGCAACAACGAGGTGCGCTTCCTCGTGGCGACAGATGTAGCGGCGCGCGGCATCGACATACCCGCCCTTTCGCACGTCATCCTCTACGAACCGCCCGAAGACCGCGAATCATACATCCACCGTGCCGGTCGCACGGGTCGCGCGGGTGCCGTGGGCACGGTCATATCCCTCGTCGACATCATGCAGAAGCTCGAACTGCAACGCATCGCACGGCATTACCGCATGGACATCGCCCATCGGCCCACGCCGCAGGACGAGGACGTGGCGCGCGTGGTGGGCGACAGGCTGACAGCCCTCCTTGAAGGGGCCTACCGCCAGTGCACCGGGTTGCAGCGTGAGCGCATCCAGCGCTTCACCGACGTGGCACGCACCCTCGCCGCCGACGAGGAGCAGGTCGTGCTGCTCGCCATGCTGCTTGACGAGAAGTACCAGCAGAGCCTCCACGCCATGCCACCGCGCCCCAGACCGCAGCGTGCATCGGCAAGCCGCGCCGTTGACAGCGAAAGCGATACGGCCCCAAGACGCCGCAGCAGGGGCAGGAGAGACGACGAAGGCAGCACCGGAGGCGACGAGCGGAAAACCGCGCCCCGGACGGCACCCTCCCGCACCACGGCAGGGGCAGAGGGCGCATCCGCCCACGAGGACACCGGTGCAGGCAACATGCAGACCGCACAGGATGGCGACGAACAGCGCACGCCCCGCAAACGGCGGCGTCCGCGCAGGCGCAAGCCTACCGGTGGCGACAACGGCACCTCCCATGACGCCTGAGACGGAACGCACTCCCGGTAACGCACTCCCCTATTCCAGCGACGAGGTCATCGGCAACTTCGAAGCCTTGCTTGCAAGCTTCGACTTCACGCCCGACCTCGACGCCATGGGCATAGGGAAGATGCAACTCTTCCGCAGACGCAGGGCACTTTTCGAATTGCGCGCCCTGTTCGTTGCGCTGTGGCGTATCGCCCTTGACAAGTCACTCCCGGGCGAAGGCGAACTCGTCTTCGAGATGTTCCTCTCCCGCTACGAGGACAGGCATCGCAAGGGCAAGCAGACGCGCCAGACGCTGGAGAGGGTACGGCAATACGTCGACCTGCTGCTGGTCAAGCGCGATACCGACTTCACCGAGGTCGCAAGCCACCTCGTGTCGTTCCTCACGCTTGGCGAGGCCGAGGCCAAGGCGTTACGGCTGCGCCTCACCCTGCATATACGCAGCACCTACAACCTCATCTTCGCGAAGTTGTTGTAGCCGAAGGCTGCCCGCCGCGTCTTCAACCACACACGTCATGGACAGGGGTGGAGCATCGTCTCCGCCCCTTTTCTGTCGCAGGCGACAGCAAAGACGTCGTACCCGTACCGTCGGGGGACACCGCCACAACGCCCGGGATGGTTCCCTGTGGCGGCCCCGTCGGCCCCCCTGTAGCGCCCCTGTAGCGCCCCTGTCGCACCCCTGTCGCGCCCCTGTCGCGCCCCTGTCGCGCCCCCTCTGGCATCGCAGTCGCCACGGCACGCAGCCCCTGGTTACACAGCCCTGCAATACCAAACGGGCCGCAGGGTATGCCTGCGGCCCGTTTCAACGCAGTGGTCACCCCGCTTCATGGGGCTACGGTCTTCTGCGCCTGCGCGCCCCGTGTCTTCCGGGGCCGTATGACGGGCGGAGTGTTCCTCGCCATCCCCGCACCCGGCAGGCTGACCGTACACCTACGCGCACTGGCGATGGTCAGCGTCCGGCATCAGAACTCCCACGCCGCGCTCATGCCCAGCAGATGGGCATAGCCGTCGTGGAAGCGCACGGGCACGTTGCCGCCCGCCGTATGCACCTCGCCCTCACGGTCGGTGATGAGCAGGTAGGTGTACGAAAGATCAACGCGCCACGGCCCTTCGTGGTAGCCCACGCCAAGGCTCATGAGGTGACGGTCGTTGGCAGGGACCATGAAGTCGAGATGCGCCGAATTGACCGGTTCCTCGTCATAGACATAGCCCGCGCGCAAGTCGACGTTGTCGGTGAGACGGTACTCGGCACCGGCGCTCAGACGCCACACGTCCTCCCACTCCGTCTGCTTGATGGAGGCAGGCTTTCCGCCCACGGGTGAACCGTAGTCGATGCGCAACTCGTCATAACTGCTCCAGAAGGTGCGCATGGCCCCCACCTCGACACCAAGGCGCTCGGTGGCCTGCCAATAGACGCCGAAACGCACCTCGCCGGGCAGCGTGATGTCGCCTTCGGCGTCGGTGTCCCTGAACAGCGGGCCGTATCCGGCGGGGACGTTGTCGAACGTGGCGCGCCCCTTGACGTGCTGCTTCACCGGTGTGCGGAAGCTGGCACCGAGGGCGATATCTTCGAATGCCTGCCACCACATGCCACCATTCAGGCCAAAACCGGTGCTGTCGCCCTTGATGCGGGCATCCATGCCCAACGGGCGCATCTTTTCCTCGAAGTCGAAGTACATGGCCTCCACGCCGAAGCCGAAGGCGAAGTCCTTCGTCGGTCTGAAGCCAAGCACCGGGTTCACCGACACCGACTGGATGCCCACGTAGGTGAGTTCAGAAGCCATGGGCCACGTCTTCGAGTACTCGTTGCCGAGGCCGAAGCGGGGGAACGCCCCTACGCCGAAATACATGGTGTCGGTGAGGGGCGTCGTGGCGTAGGCATGGGGGATGGCCCACACGTTGGCCTCGGTGGTCGTCGATTCACCGGGTGTGTCTATGGTCACCTCGGGCTGCACCATGGTGACGCCGGCAAGCACCTGCGGCGTATCAAGATGCGTGACGAGGGCGGGGTTGAATGCGATAGAAGACGGGTCGGTGGCGGGTCGCGCCACCATGGCACCGCCAAGGGCGTTGCCCCTCGCCCCGAATTCATGCATGGCGAAACCTGCCGCATGGGCCGATGCCGCCCAGACGGCGCACAGCGCCACGGCAATGATGAAACGGTACACGCTTCCTCCTCCTGAAGCATCGGCCATGCCGATGATGTACGAAAAAGCCGGAGCAGTCCGGCGACAAGCGTCGACGTGGCTTCGGACGCCACGTTCTGCAACGCGGGCACACAAGGCGACATGTCTGCGTCTGATATCGACGCAACAGCAAAGACGATGACGACCGGACGAACTGAAAGCGCCCGATGCCATGCCAACGGGATGCAGCACGAAGGCAATGGTCGCAGATGGCACGATGCGGAGGCCATCGTCTGCATGGGTCTCAGGCCAGCAGCGGCAACGCGTCCCACGAATAGCGGCACTGCTGCTGGTTCCGACCGCTGTTTGCAGACCGAAGATTGCCGACCGCTGTATGTAGGTGCAACCGTGGCAAATGGCAAGAACCTGCATCGCGGGGTTGCGGCGGCAGGCCATGCATGGCAACGTGACGGCTGGCGGAAACGAGGCCCGACGCGTACAGCAGGAGAGTCACCATGTCCTTCGAAACCGACATCATCGTCGCCGGAACGGGACTCGCCGCCTATGCAGCCGCCATAGCCGCAGCGGAACGCACACCGCGCCTCTCTGTGACGCTGGTCGGGCGCCCCGGCCCCATCCCCCCCTCGGGCTCATTACGCCTTCTGGCACCCTCCGAGGATGCGGCACGCGAATGGTGTCTTGCGGCCCTGACGGAACTTTCCCAACCCGGGGCCTTCGAACCCGCGCTCGCATCCCTCATGGTCGACGAATCGCACGTCGCCGCTGATTTTCTCGCGGCAAGCGGCGTCGCCCTGCCACCCCGCTCACGCCTCCGGCTTGGTGGCGACTACATCCCCCTGTGCCGCAGCATCCTCGATGCCGGGCCCATGGCAGAGGTCAAGGCGCGACTCCGCGCACGTGCCCTTGCCGCAGGGGTCGACATCCATGAAGGGCTGCGCCTTGTGACCATCGGTGCCGATGACGGCCCGCCGGGCAGCGCCATCTGCACAGACATGCACGACGAGACCGTCAGACTGCGGGCGCGCGCGGTCGTACTCGCAGAGAGAGGATGCGCCCCCCTCTTCGTCCCCGATGCGCAGCAGGATGTGGCCGCGGGGCTCGGCCTTGGGCTGTTGCGACAGACTCGCGCCGTTCTCGGCAATGCGGCATTCATCCAGATGGTCTGGCGGACCGTTGATGACGAGCCCTTCGACCTCGGCCTCGCCGCCGGTTCGCCCTCGTTCGAGGTCGCCGGACCGGGCGGCGTCTTCACACGCCTTCCGCGCCCCCTCGTGGCATTGGCATCCGAACGTGCCACCCACAAGGCTCATGCATGGAGTCGCGCCGACAACGCCATCGACGTGCATCTCCTCGACTGCATGACCCCCGCCGGGGTCGTCAACATCCGCCATGAGAGACAGCCCCTGCGCATCGTCCCTGCAGTCGTTTCCGCCACCGGAGGTGCGCGCATCTCCGTCGACGGCGCTACGAATCTCACGGGACTCTATGCCTGCGGAGGCTGTGCCACTGGCATGTTCGGTGCTGATGTGCTGGAAGGCAGCCACGCCACGGCAGCCCTCGTATTCGGCATCCGCGCAGGCATCGGGGCCACACGCCACGCGTGCTCGGCCCTCATGCCACCGCCCCCGGAGCACCGCCCGCCCATGCCGCCACGGCGGCTACCGCTTCGGCTACGCGAGGCTCTCTTGCAGCACTGCCTTCCCGGGCACCGCCCCGGTCTTCAGGCGCTTATCGAACGCCTGCGGGCACTGGCATCCCTTCCCTCGCTCACGCCCCTCGAACACTGCCGCGTACTCTCCGCCCTGACGGTGGCCGAGTTCCGAAGCGCCCTTCTGCATTGATCGCTTGCGGCGCAGACCCATTTTCGTTCGTCATCGACGCAGGGCGCAGCAGTATGCGGGCCTTTCATTGCAGCCCCATGACCACTGGCACACGGGGCTGACAAGCCGCTGGCAGCAACCGGGAAACGCCCCTTCTGTACTTCAGGCGGTTCAGGAAGCATCTGTTCCGCCGCCTGCTGTTGACGCCGATACACCGCGTGTGTAGGAGCGCGTCATGTTGCTCGACCATATATTCATCTGCGTTGATGAGAACGCACCAGAAGCAGACGAGCTTGTCTTTCTTGGGCTGGCTGAGGGGACACCGAACCGTCACCGCGGACAGGGCACGGCCAATCGACGCTTTTTCCTGCCCGGTGTGATGCTCGAACTATTGTGGGTTGCCGATCTCAATGAACTTCAAAGTGTTACGACCCGCACTCTCGGACTGGCAGACCGATTCGCTGCCCGGAAGGATGGCGGGTCGCCCTTTGGCTTTGTATTCAAGCCGAAGAATCCCCGAATCGGAAACAGCTGTCCTTTTCCCTTCCGCAGTTACCACCCCGCCTACCTGCCCGAGACTCTCGACATGAAGGTTGCTGACGCAACACCGCGTATCGAGCCACTCTATGTCTTCATCGACTTTCTTCCCGCATCGTGCAGCACAGCCCAACACCACCCTTGCGGGATTGAAAGGCTGACAAGTGTGCACGTTACCTTTCCCGCGCAAGGTGCACCTTCACCGGTTGCTCGCATGATTGACAGCCTACCGGGCATGTCAGCGCGCGTGGGGAGGGAGCACCTTCTGGAACTGTGCTTTGATGACGGCAAACGTGGCGTTCGGCACGATTTTCGTAATCGCCTGCCTCTGATCATCCGCTGGTAGGATATAACGATGAAGCCCCCCTTACGGGGGGCTTCACTATCGATCACTTGTCGGTCGGCATCTCGCATTGCGGCTGTTCGGTCGAACCGGGACCAGCCAACGGGCGGAAGCACTTCTTGGTGGCTTTGCAGATGGGGCAACGCCACTCGTCGGGCAGGTCTTCGAAGCGCGTTCCCGGGGGAACCTTGCCGCGCTTGTCTCCACGGTCGGGGTCATAGACATATCCACAGTTGACGGTCTGGCAGCGCCACATGTCTTCAGGGTTCGCCATGTTCCCTCCCGTTGGTTGTTACCAGTTGATGCCGAGGAGTTCGAAGTGCGCCTTGGGGTGCGCACAGGCGGGGCACAGTTCAGGAGCCCCGGTGCCCTCGTGCACATAGCCACAGTTGCGGCAGCGCCATTTGGTGGCCTGTTCGCGCAGGAACACTCTTCCTTCCTTGATGTTGCGTGCGAAATCGAGGAAGCGCTTCTCGTGGAATTCTTCAGCGACGGCGATGCTGGCGAAGACGCGGGCGATTTCCTCGTAGCCCTCTTCGCGTGCGATGCGGGCGAACGAGGGGTACATCTCCGTGTACTCGTGATGCTCACCCGCAGCCGAGGCGATGAGGTTCGCATGGGTGTCAGCGATGATGCCCGCAGGGAATGCGGCTACGATTTCAAGGTCGCCACCTTCGAGGAACTTGAAGAGACGCTTGGCGTGTTCGCGCTCCTGGTCGGCCGTTTCCGCGAAGATGTCGGAAATCTGGACGAAGCCGTCCTTCTTGGCCTGACCGCCGAAGTAGTTGTAGCGGTTACGAGCCTGAGATTCACCGGCGAACGCGGTGAGAATGTTCTTTTCGGTGCGTGAGCCCTTGAGCGATTTCATCATGCCTCCTGATGAGCGGGATGAGGTTGGAGGGATGCGATTGGTCAGCTATGTGCTGTGCAATGGTCGCAAATGCCTTCGAATTCTACACGAGCCGTCAGAATGGTAAAGCCTTTTGCAGCTGCCCGTTCAGGTTGTGGCACATCAAGAGGGTGCATCACGTCACCCACGCGGCCGCAACGTATGCAGCGGACATGCTGATGATGCATGGTATTGCCGTCGAAACGCTTTTGCGTCCCGGCAGCTTCCAGTCGCAGTATCTCTCCCGACTCCGCGAGCAGGTCGAGATTCCTGTAGACCGTACCAAGGCTGATGCGCGGGATGCGCGACCTCACCATGGCATAGATCTCGTCCGCAGTGGGATGCGTATCGACCTTGCGCAGTTCTTCAAGAATGACCATGCGTTGCTTGGTCATACGGGTTTGAGACATGCGAACCTCCGTAAATTTACCAGTAACAATTACTGATATTGGAGGAGACTGTCAAGCCCGCTGACGGGCTGTCGTATCACGAGTGACATCGTAAGGATAAACACGAGCAGCCCGCCACCCCGGCACATGCGGAAAGGAGCGAGGCAAGAGGCCGGTGCACACGACTGCACAGCGAAAGTGACGAAGACGCCCGCCTGTTCAGCGGGCATCCTGAGAGTTCCAAGGGCGTCGGCCTCGTGGATGGAGGGCGCGACCATCCCCCACCCTGCCCGTAGCCTCACCGGACAGCGTCTCCGCGCTGGACACGAGAAGAGGCCGAAAAGGCCTAGCTGCCGGACAGGTCGGGGCGAAGTTCGCCGAGAGAGGCGTACAGTTGGGCCAGCGCGACGAGGTAATCGGCCTTGGCTCCCGTCAGCCCGGCTTCAGCTGCTGTGAGCTTGGCCTGGGCATCGAGCACGTCGGTATTCGTACCGACCTGCGCCTGATAACGGGCGAGCGCCATACGGTAGGCCTCATGCGCCTGATCAAGGGCCTTGTGGGCGACCACGATGCGCTTGCCCGATTCGGATATGGCGAGAAGGCGCGACTTCACTTCATAGGCTATCTCCTGACGGAGATTGGCCTCGTCGGCGCGCACCTTGGATTCGATCTGCTTGGCCTGCTGCACCCCGTAGTATGTGCGGCCCCACTCGAAGACATTCATGGAGGCGGTGACATTGGTCGACCATTGCGTATACCCGGTCCTGTCCAGTGTGCTGCCGGACGCTTCGGGATGGTCGCCCTGCGTTGCCCAGTCGAACCCTGCGGAGACCTGTGGATAGTATCCGCTGGAGGCGATGGTGGTGTCCTTTCCTGCAATCTCGATGGCCTTGGCGGCCATGTGCATGTCAGGACGCTGACGGTACGCCTGTTCGAGGCACGCCTCGAAGGGGCGCGTGAAGGGCCGGTATTCGAGCGTGCCCGAGAAGGACGAGGCCGTCTCGACCGGCAGCGCAAGAAGCGTGTTGAGGCGGGCCTTCTGCGTATCAAGGGCGTTCTCGGCCTTGATGAAATCGGTTTCGGCCTTGGAGAGGTCCACCTCGGCCTGAAGGACATCGAGACGGGGCCGAAGCCCGACATCATAGAACGCCTGCGTCACCTTGAGCTGGTCGCGGAGTCGTACAAGGGCGTCGTTGGCGCTTCGTACATCCTGCTGCGCCTTGAGATAGGTGAGAAACGCCTGCTGTACCGCGAGGGCGAGCGTGAGCCGCGTCTTTGAAAGTTCGGCCTCCTTGCGGTCCTTCTCCAGCGCAGCCTTCTGGTAGGTCGAAAGGATGTTGAAACCTGTGAAGAGAGGTTGGCGAACTCCCATAGTCCACGTATAGGTGTCGTTATCAAGTTCACGCCCGAAGGTGACCGGCTTCTCGTCCAGCCGCTTGTACCCGTAAGTGGTGGACAGGGCGGGTCCGAAGGCGCCTCTTGCAGACTTGCGGCCCTCTTCCGCGGCATCACGCGCCGCGCCGGAGGATACCACGCCCTGATTGTCGCGTAGCGCCTTCTCTACGGCAGAAGCCATGTCATAGTCGTCTCCGGCGAGGGCTGCCGAGGTGAAGCCTGATAGGAGGATGCAGACTGCCATGAGGCTGCGGAAGATTCGACGGGGCATGACGGGCTCCTTGACGGCGGACTGATGAGACTTCGACAGCACTGGCGTATGCGTCGACAGGGACTATAGCAAGAGGCTTTCCGGCCTGTCCATCGTCCGTCAGTGCAACGTTCAGGCCGAAACGGACAGGGCCGCCATGGCATGTCCCGGCGGTGCGCCGGGCCAGCGCTTCCTCCGCCTTGCAGCATACCGCCCCGTCCGTGGCACGGGATTGCCGAACAATCTATGTAACGAATTGCCGGAAAGGGCCATTTCCCCATTGCAACGCGCGCCCGACGCGCATATGTGGAGTGCGGAAGACGGTGCCCCCGTCTCCCGCAACGCATACCATAAAGAATGACCCCGAAAAGCCGCCTTCAGGGCGCGGGGGTGGAGTCGTAAGGATGGAGAACAATTTCTTCCAGATCATCGGCCAGGCCACACTGGTGGCCAAGTTCGTGCTGGCGCTGCTGGTGCTCATGTCGATAGGCAGCTGGTCGCTCATGTTCCAGAAGCTGTTCGCGCTCCGGGCGGCCCGCCGCAAGGCGGAGGACGGGCTGGAGCGCTTCCTGCGGGCACGCGACCTGCGCGAGGCCGTGCAGTCCCTCGGCGGTGACGCCACGTCGCCCCTGTACCATGTGGCACAGCAGGGTGTCGCCGAGTTCAACCGCCTCAAGGAGATGGGCAACTCGGGCGAGGTCGTGGCCGACAACGTGCGCCGTGCCCTGCGACAGGGCGTGGCCAACGAGATGAGCAGCCTGTCGTCATCGCTCTCCTTCCTCGCCACTGCGGCCAACACCGCACCGTTCATCGGCCTCTTCGGCACGGTATGGGGCATCATGCACTCGTTCCATGCCATCGGCATGATGAAGAGCGCCTCTCTGGCCACTGTCGCACCGGGCATCTCCGAAGCCCTCATCGCCACAGCCATCGGCCTTGCCGTGGCCATTCCCGCCACCGTCGGCTACAACGTGTTCCTCGGCATGCTGGCGGGCATCGAAGTGCAGGTGGTCAACTTCGCGGGTGTGTTCCTGAACCGCGTACAGCGTGAGTTGAACGCCCACCGCGGGGCCCGTGCAGCTCACGGCGAGCACTAGGAGCGATCCATGGGTGCCTCTGTAGGCAACAAGGGCGGCTTCGTCGCCGAAATCAACGTCACGCCCTTCGTGGACGTGATGCTCGTTCTGCTCATCATCTTCATGGTCACCGCGCCCATGATGTCCGAAGGACTCGAGGTGGACCTGCCGCAGACCCGTACCGTCGAGGTACTGCCCACCGACAGCGATCATCTCGTGCTCACCATCCGCAAGGACGGCGTGATGTACCTCGACGAATACAAGGTCGTACCCGAAGAACTCGAAGACTACCTGCGTAGGCTCGTCAAGGAGAAGAACAAGACCCTCTTCCTCCATGCGGACAAGGACGTGCCCTACGGGGTCGTCGTTGACGTCATGGGACGCATCAAGGGGGCTGGCATCGAGAAGCTCGGCGTCGTGGCAGAGCGGGAAGACCCGAAGAAGAAATAGGACGCCGCCATGCGCGCAACCAGCTTTCTGCTTTCGCTCGGCCTGCACTGTTCCGTGCTGTTGCTGGTGATATTCTGGCCCGATTCGGCGCCGATACGCCTCGACCAGCCGGTCTACCAGGTGAGCCTCGTCAGCCTCGGCGACCCGGGCGGCAATCGCGTACCCAACGCGCTGCCGGGGCCTGCCGGACCGCCGGCGCAGGCCAAGGCCGAACCGAAACCCACTCCGGGGCCGGAAAAGCCCGATGCCCCGGCCATCGCCGCCCCCAAGGCGGAGAAGAAACCGGAACCCAAGCCCGAGCCGAAGCCCGAACCCAAGCCTCAGCCCAAACCGGAACCCAAGCCCGAGCCCAAGGTCGAACCGAAGCCCGAACCCAAGGCCCAGCCGAAGCCAGAACCGGACGCCAAGGCCATCAGCGAGAAGAAGAAGGACGAGCCCAAGAAGCCCGAACCCGAGACCTCGAAGGATGCCAAGGATACGAAGAAGGCCGTAGCGGGCAAGGACGACGCCAAGGACAAGGCCAAGACCGAAGGCAAACCAGCGCCCAGCAAGGATGACATCCTCAAGCAGGCGCTCGCCGACGCGCAGGGTAAGGCCGGAAGCACCGGAACGGCCCAGAAATCATCAGGAACAGGCGGCAAGACCGCCGGTGGTTCAGTGAACAACGCCCTCGCCGAGATGCAGAAGATGGCCGCCGCTGGCGGCGGTGGCGGCGGCGGTGGCGAAGGTCACGGTTCCGGAGGAGGCGGCGTGGGCGATGTGTATATCGGTCAGGTCATGGCCATCGTACGGCAGAACTGGGAATTTCCGCAGCTCGCAAGCCGTCAGGACCTTCAGGTGCGCGTGCGCGTCACAGTGGACGCTTCCGGGCGTATCGCCGACGCCAAGCTCGAAGGGTCTTCCGGCCGTCCCGACTTTGACGCCTCCGCACTGAAAGCCCTGCACAAGACGCAGATGCTGCCGCCTCCTCCCAAGGAGGAGTTCCGGGACCTGCTGCTGGTGTTCAACCTCAACGACATGATGGGCAAACGCTAGCCCTTCGTCGAACGGGAAAGGTGCGGTATGATACGTGGATCGGCTTTACGCGGCGTTGCCGGTGCGCTGTTGATGGGGGCATGCGTAGGCATCCCGGTGGCGGGAATGGCGGAAGACGTCCTCTCTGCCGCAGACACCATGGGTGGCTACGGCGGACGTGTCCTGCAGCGTATCGCACCCCACTGGCGAGCCCCGGCCGGCCCGGCAGGACGCATGGTGCAGGTTCGCGTGCGTATCGCCTCCGACGGAGGGGTCATGGGGTGTGAACCGGCAGGCGACACCTCCGCCCTCGACCTCGTGGATGCCGCGTGTGCTGCCGTTGCCCGCGCAGGAAGGATGCCCGTGCCCGACTACGGCATGTCCGGCGCTGTATATCTGTCATTCATGACCGGCGTGGACGCCGGCCAGCCAGCCCCGCAGCAGGGGGGAGACCCCTATGCAGCCCAGGTGATGGCCGCCGTGCGCAAGCACTGGTCGCCCCCGCCCGTACAGGGTGAGCATCTCGTCCGTGTGCGTGTGCGCGTGGGAGATGACGGCAAGGTGCTCGACTACGCCATCGATACGGCCTCCGGCGTTGCCGAGGTCGATGCGGCCGCCCTGCGTGCCGTATCACAGGCCGGTGCCATGCCTGTGCCCCCTGCGGGGGCAGCACGTGACATCGTGCTCTCCTTCACTGTGCGAGGGGGGCAATAGGCCCCCATTGCCGAAGCGGTAAAGCTGTTATATCACCCGCCGGTGATGTGACGTCGTGCCGACCAGCGGAACGCTCATGGTGACTGCTGGCAAAACACTTGGAAAGCGGATGAGTACAATGCGCCATCGTTCCTGTTTCAGCCTTTTCGCGGGCCTTGCGCTCGTTTTCTGCCTTGCCGTGGGCACTGCGGCTGCAGGCCCCGTGCAGGTGGACATCTATGGCCCGGGTCAGGGTAGTCTCAACCTTGCCATGGCTGCCCCCCTCGGCCCCACGCCGGGCACCCCTGTGTCTGGCATGGGCGTCAAGCTCAACGGTTTCATCAACGAGAACCTGAGCTTCCTGCCATTCTTGCGTCTTGTCGACCAGCGGGCCATCCTTGGCGGCACGGTTATGCAGGGCTACAAGTCCCCGGACATCGACCTCAAGCGCTTCCAACTCGCAGGGGCCGACCTCGTGGTGACAGCAGGCTGGCCGCAGGGCGATGCCTCCGGTTCGTTCGTCGAACTGCGTGTCTACGAAGCCCTGTCCGGCAAACTGGTCTTCGGCAAGGCCTACTCCCATGTCGAAGACGGCCTGTTGCCCAACGTGGCTGACAGGTTCTGTTCCGACCTCATGAAAGCCCTCACCGGACGTGGCGAGTTCTTCAAGTCGACTCTCGCGTTCGTCAAACACGACGGAAAGAACAAGCGTGACGTCTGGCTGGTCAAACCCGTTGGGCGTGACCTGCGCAAGATTACCAACCTTCCCGGCGAAGCCCTTTCCCCCTCGTGGTCGCCCGACGGTCGTTTCGTGGTGTTCAGCCATTTCGACGACCGCTCGCACGCTCTCGGGGTATGGGACAGGCTCACCCGGCAGGTGCAGCGCATCCGTTTCCCCGGCAACACGGTCATCGGCCCGTGCTTCCTGCCGGACAACAAGGTGGCGGTCAGCCTTTCGTCAGGCCGCAACCCCGACATCTTCCTGCTGAACCACCTGTTCAAGAAGGAGCGCGAACTGGAGGCCAACCCCTCCATCAACGTCTCGCCCTCGTTCGATGCGACAGGTACCAAGATGGCGTTCACGTCCAGCCGCATGGGCGGGCCGCAGGTTTTCATGAAGGACATGACCACCGGGCAGGTCACCCGCATCAGCAAGACGGGTTCGTACAATACCGAACCGTCCATAAGCCCCGACGGAACGCTCGTGGCGTTCACGAAGATGACGGACACGGGTCATCGCATCTTCGTCTATGACATGGTGACCCAGAGCGAACGTCAGGTGTCGTTCGGCCCCGGGCGTGACGAGCAGCCCTCGTTCGCCCCTGACAGCTACTTTCTGGCGTTCACGTCCAATCGCAACGGCGCGCAGCAGATCTTCCTCGTGACCCGTCACGGGGGCGATCCCAAGCGCGTTCCCACCGGCCCGGGCGATGCTTCGTTCGCCCGGTGGGGCATGATTCCCGAGTAGGGTTTTCCCCCGCCAAAAAAGAGAGGGAAAAGAGCACGATGTGCTCTCTCTCTCCTTGACAAAATACGGCGGCGAGATACCATTACTGCTGTCTTCAACCCACCACGGCATTCGCGGTTCGTGGAGGGCGAGGAAAGGAAAGGAAAAGGTTAGGTTGACTTATTTTTTCGAGCAAGAGCTGTATTTTTAGGAGGAAATCATGAACATGTTCAAGCGCGTCGGGCTCGTCCTGACCCTGGCTCTGGTTCTCGCCGCCGGTTTCGGTTGCGCCAAGAAGCAGGTTGCCGCCACCCCTGAGGCCGCTCCCGTGTCCGACATGGGCGACTCCAAGTCCGCTGATATGGCCGCTCTGGCCCGTGCTCAGCAGATCATCACCGACGCCAAGGTCTACTTCGAGTTCGACAAGTTCGACCTGAAGGCCGAGTCGAAGGAAGTGCTGAAGCAGAAGGCCGAAGTGATGAAGAAGTTCCCCTCGATCCGCGTGCTGGTTGAAGGCCACTGCGACGAGCGCGGCACCCAGGAATACAACCTCGCCCTCGGTGAGCGCCGCGCCCGCGCCGCTTACGAGTACCTCGTGATGCTCGGCGTTAACGCCGGTCAGCTCGAAATGATCAGCTACGGCAAGGAACGTCCTGCCGTTGAAGGTCATGGCGAAGCCGCTTGGTCCAAGAACCGCCGCGACGAGTTCAAGGTCATCAAGTAAGTATTGCTCCGCCTTTCAAGGGCCACTCCGCAAGGAGTGGCCCTTTTTTTATGCCTAGAGTCAAGCAAGGACAGCAATCACCTGTCTCTGCTGGATGCTCTTTAGCGCCTACGCCCAAGGCCACCCATGAGCACCCCGCCTCTGGCCTCCCTCGGAATACATGTCCACCGGGCACGATGACGCCCTGACATCCCTCTGAGATGCCTTCCGCCACATATCGAGAAGGAATGACTTCCCCCCTAGGGCAAAGGTGGAATTCAAGGGAGGTCGCCCGTAGGCGCAAGCAGGTTGCCCTGAAAGACTAGCTATTGCTCAAGAGCAAGGTCTAGAAGTCTCGCGTCGCTAAACGCAAAGCGAGGATGCGACTTGTACGAACATGAAGGAGGAGGCAAGCAAACGATATGAACTTTCGTACAGCAGGTTCGGGCACGAATGACGACGACATCACGTCATGGTAAGCTGAAGCCTGTGAGTACCCGACCCGCATGTCTCCCTAATCTCCATTCGTGGCATGGCGGCTGCCTCTTCAAAAAGAGCCCCGCATAAACCGGCAAACGAACTAGACCGATAATGCGGCTCGTCACCGCGCGGGTTTGAGCACCGCTACAACAGCATGTTCACGTTGACGCAACCTCCGCAACCGGGAGGCAGGAATGCGTGCACCCGATACCATGCTTGTATCGACTGTCATCCTGACTGCGACGGGCCTCAGGCCTTCATTGAGCGGCAGGCCACCCCAAAGTCCAGACAAGACCTCACAGGGCTGAGAGGGCTATGCATGCCCTCCAAAGAGGGTGTGGCCTGTTGCACCACGACACTGCACCTTCAGGCCCATGATGTCAGGTCAGCAAGCGGGCGTAGCGACCATGCTCATGCCCGCACAGTCGACGGGTTGTCAGGCAACTCGAATATATCCAGAAGCTTTGCCTTCGACGTAACTGGAAACATACTCTCGTCCTAAAAATCCGTAGACTAACCCCGAAGATGTGAACGATGTGGCCCGTCTGGGCTTTGAGAGAATACTGCAAAACGCTTCCAAGACACGCCAGCACGCGCAAAGGTATCTGGCTAGCCCCGAACCAATCACGGCCCAAAGCTGTAGCCACCCACTCCTGACAGCATTTCCTGCGTTCCGAGGCCAACACCTTGCGCTAGAGTCGCTGTGGCATCCGGTGGAAGTCACGTCGAAACAGAGGGCGCCAACCGCACACCAGCAGTAGTGTGGCATAGAAGGCTGGAATGATGGCCCAAGGCATCGGCCCAGAGAACGCCATCAACACCCATCGAGGCTTCGCCAAGCGTTTCCCCAGTAGGAAACTTGCCATGCATTCCGCAGGGATCCTCGCCGCTATGGTGGCGACAAGTCGCGGCTAGGCAAAGACCTGCCTTGAACGCCTGCAGATGCACCACAAGTGACACAGGAGTGTGCTCGACAC